>CBFGVH010000062.1:0-20052 GCA_965652415.1 uncultured Gammaproteobacteria bacterium
AGGATGCCGGCAAGATCGCCGGGCTCAACGTCAAGCGCATCATCAACGAGCCCACGGCGGCGGCTCTCGCCTACGGCCTGGAGAAGCGCGGCGGCGATCGCGTGATCGCGGTCTACGACCTCGGCGGCGGCACCTTCGACATCTCCATCATCGAGATCGCGGAGGTCGACGGCGAGCACCAGTTCGAGGTGCTGTCCACCAACGGCGACACCTTCCTCGGCGGCGAGGACTTCGACCGCCGGCTGATCGACTATCTCGTCGACGAATTCAAGAAGTCCAGCGGCATGAACCTGCACGGCGACCCGCTCGCCATGCAGCGCCTGAAGGAGGCCGCCGAGAAGGCCAAGATCGAGTTGTCCTCGAACTCGCAGACCGAGATCAACCTGCCGTACATCACGGCCGACTCCTCCGGTCCGAAGCACTTGAACCTGAAGCTCACCCGGGCCAAGCTGGAAGCGCTGGTCGACGACCTCGTCCAGCGCACCATCGGGCCGTGCAAGACTGCCCTGAAGGACGCCGGCCTGTCGGCCTCCCAGATCTCCGACGTCATCCTGGTCGGCGGCCAGACCCGCATGCCCAAGGTGCAGGAGGCGGTCAAGGACTTCTTCGGCAAGGAGCCGCGCCGCGACATCAACCCCGACGAGGCCGTGGCGCTAGGCGCCGCGATCCAGGGCGGCGTGCTCGGCGGCGAGGTCAAGGACGTGCTGCTTCTCGACGTCACCCCGCTGTCGCTCGGTATCGAGACCCTGGGCGGAGTGATGACCAAGCTGATCGAGAAGAACACCACCATCCCGACCAAGGCGCAGCAGGTGTTCTCCACCGCCGACGACAGCCAGACCGCGGTCACCGTGCACGTGCTGCAGGGCGAGCGCGAGATGGCGCAGCACAACAAGTCGCTGGGTCGCTTCGACCTCTCGGACATTCCGCCGGCGCCGCGAGGCGTGCCGCAGATCGAGGTGACGTTCGACATCGACGCCAACGGCATCCTGCACGTGTCGGCCAAGGACAAGGCCACCGGCAAGGAGAACAAGATCGTCATCAAGTCGAGTTCCGGCCTGTCCGAGGCGGAGATCGAGCAGATGGTGAAGGACGCCGAGCAGCATGCCGACGAGGACCGCAAGGCGCGTGAGCTGGTCGAGGCCAGGAACAAGGCCGACGCCCTGATCCACAGCGTCGGCAAGACGCTCAAGGAAGCGGGCGACAAGGTTTCGAGCGAGGATCGCGGGCGCATCGAGGAAGCCGTCAAGGCCCTCGAGGAGGCTG
This sequence comes from uncultured Gammaproteobacteria bacterium, assembly GCA_965652415.1. Taxonomy (GTDB): domain Bacteria; phylum Pseudomonadota; class Gammaproteobacteria; order Arenicellales; family CAJQKF01; genus BQJD01. The sequence continues at coordinate 1,264 of CBFGVH010000062.1, forward strand.
TGAAGGGCAGCGACATCGACGCCATCAACGAGAAGTCCAACGCGCTGGCCGAAGCCAGCCACAAGCTCGCCGAGCACATGTACCAGCAGGCGAGCGCCGAAGGTACCGGCGACGGCGATGGAACCTCGTCACGCGGCAACGGCGCGGGGGACGACGACGTCGTCGATGCCGAGTTTGAAGAAGTGAAGGATAAAAAGGATAATTCCTGACGGATGACGAACGTTGGACGGCTCGCCGACGCGATGCCGACCCGTTGACACGACCGACAGGTCGCCGGTTTCGGCGACCTGTCTGTTTGTTGGACCGACTGAATTGGCCGCGCCCGGCCGCCGGGGCCGGCCCGGGCCGCGCGGGCGGCACCGGGCGTGCCGCGGCCGCCGCCGGGGCGAGCGGCGCAGAAGCAAACCGTTGACGTAACCGCATGTCCAAGCGCGACTACTACGAAGTGCTGGGTGTCTCCCGCGACGCCTCGGCAGTGGATATCAAGAAGGCCTATCGTCGCTTGGCCATGAAGTTTCACCCGGACCGCAACCCCGGCGACACGGAGGCCGAGCACAAGTTCAAGGAGGCCAAGGAGGCCTTCGAGGTGCTTTCGGATTCACGCAAGAAGGCGGCCTACGACCAGTTCGGCCATGCCGGCGTCGACCCCTCCGCGGGCGGCGGAGGCGGTTTCCAGGGCGGCGCCGGGTTCGGCGACATATTCGGCGATATTTTCGGCGACATATTCGGCGGCGGCCGGCGCGCGCAGGCTCGCGGTGCCGACCTGCGAGTGTCGCTGGAACTCACCCTCGAGGCCGCCGTGCGCGGCACCGAGGCCCAGATTTCAGTGCCGACGATGGCCCACTGCGAGACCTGCAGCGGCACCGGCGCCAAGCCGGGCACTTCGCCGACGACCTGTCCCACCTGCCGTGGCCAGGGGCAGGTGCGCATGCAGCAGGGCTTCTTCTCCATCCAGCAGACGTGCCCGCAGTGCCGCGGCCGCGGGCAGGTCATCGGCGACCCGTGCTCGGACTGCAACGGCCAGGGCCGGGTCCGCAAGACCCGCACCCTCCAGGTCAAGGTGCCGGCCGGCGTCGACGAGGGCGACCAGATCCGCCTCGCGGGCGAAGGCGAAGCAGGACCCGCGGGCACTCCGCCCGGCGACCTGTACGTACAGATAGAACTCGCTCCCCACCCGATCTTCACCCGCGACGGCGACAACCTGTACTGCGAAATGCCGGTCAGCTTCGCCACCGCGGCCCTGGGCGGGGAACTGGAAATTCCGACCCTGGAAGGGCGCGCCACGCTCAAGGTGCCGCCGGAAACCCAGAGCGAGCGCATGTTCAGGCTGCGCGCCAAGGGCGTGCGCAACGTGCGCACCGGCGCCCAGGGCGACCTGTATTGCCGCCTTCGCGTGGAGACCCCGGTCAACCTCAATCGCAAGCAGAAGGAACTCCTGCGCGAGTTCGACGAACTCACCCGGGCCGGCGAGGGCAAGCACCGGCCCCAGGAAAGCAGCTGGACGGACAAGATAAAATCGTTCTTCGACGATCTCGTTTCCTGACCTCGCGCCGGCCCCGGCATCGCGCAGGGCCGATGCCGGGAAACGGCGCCGGGACGGCGCCGCAGCCACCAACACCCGGAGCAAGATGTCCCAAAGCGCAACGCATCTCCTTGTCACCGGCGCGAGCGGCCAGGTCGGCCGTGAACTGGCTGCGTGCGACTGGCCAGGCTGGCGGGTGACCGCGCTCGGTCGCGACGAGCTTGATCTCGCCGACGCCGACGCCGTCAGGCGGGTTCTTCGTGGGCTCGCGCCGCAGATCATCGTCAACGCGGCGGCGTACACCGCGGTGGACCGTGCCGAGTCCGAGCGCGACCTCGCCTGGCGCGTCAACGCCGAGGCCCCGACGGTCATGGCCGAGGAGGCCGCCTGCACGGGTGCGCTGCTGGTGCACTACTCGACCGACTACGTCTTCGACGGTACTTCCCGGCGGCCGTACCGCGAGGAGGACGAACCGCACCCGGCCGGCGTCTACGGGGCTTCCAAGCTCGCGGGCGAGCAGGGCATCGCCGCCTCCGGGTGCGATCACCTTGTCCTGCGCACGAGCTGGGTGTACTCCGATCGCGGCAGCAATTTCCTGCTGACCATGCTGCGCCTGGCGAAGGAGCGCGGCGTGCTGCGGGTCGTGGACGACCAACGCGGCACGCCGACCCTTGCCCTCGATCTCGCCCGCATGACGGCCCGGGCCGTTGTTCGCGCCGCCGCCCGGCGCGACGCCGACACGCTCGGGCTGTTCCATGTCGGCAACTCCGGCGAGACGACCTGGCACGGCTTCGCGGTCGAGATCATGCGCCGTTCTGGCAACGGCCACATCGAGGTGGTGCCGATCTCGACGGCCGAGTTGCCGACCCCGGCGGCGCGGCCCGCCTACTCGGTACTCGACAAGTCGCGTTTCGCGGCCGCCTTCGGCGGCGACATTCCCGACTGGCGCGACGGTCTCGATCGCTGCCTCGCGCGCCTGCGCCAGGCAGTCGCCTGACGGGCTGCGGGCAACGCCATGACGGAACAAGGCGGCACCCTGGCGGACGTGGTGGACGACGAAGCGATTGCCGACAGCGCGAGTGCGCGGGCGTTGTCCGCCGACGGCGAGTTCGCCCGCGGCTTCGACGGTTTCCGGCCGCGCGCGGCGCAGCAGGCGATGGCGGCCCGCGTCGAGCAGGCCATTGCGCGGGGATCCGTGCTCATCGCCGAGTCCGGCACCGGCACCGGCAAGACCTTCGCCTACCTGGTGCCGGTGCTCTTGTCCGGCGCCCGGGTGATCGTCTCCACCGGCACCCGGCACCTGCAGGACCAGCTGTTTGGCAAGGACCTGCCCGCCGTGCGGCGGGTGCTTGGCGCGCCGGCCCGGGTCGAACGGCTCAAGGGGCGTGCCAACTACCTGTGCCTTCACCGCCTGGAACAGGCCGGCGAGATGACCTTCGGCAGCGCCGGCGAGGTTGACGACCTGGCCCGCGTGCGCGAGTTCGCGCGCTCGACATCGAGCGGCGATATTTCCGAGGCCCGCGGCATCGCGGACGATGCACCCATCTGGGCGCGCCTGACCACGGGATCGGACGGCTGCCTGGGCGCCCGCTGCGATTTCATCAACGACTGCTTCGTGTACAAGGCCAGGCGCCGCGCGATGACGGCCGATATCGTGGTCGTCAACCATCACTTGTTCTTCTCCGACATGGCGCTGAAGGACGAGGGCTTCGGCGAGGTGCTGCCCGACTACGACTGCGTGATCTTCGACGAGGCGCACCTGATCCCGGAGATCGCCGCGCAGTTCTTCGGCTTCTCCTTCAGCTCGAGCCAGGTCCGCACCCTGTGCCGGGAAATCTCGGTGGCCGAGTCCAGCGACAAGAGCGGCGTGGTCATGAACGAATCGATCATTGCCGTGGAGCGTGCGGTCAACGAACTCGTGCTCGCGGTGAAGTCGGGCGAGCGCGGCAACCTCGAGGAACTTGCCGCGCAGCCGGAATTCGCGGCCGGCCGTGCGCGCCTTGCCGATGCGCTGCGCGCACTTGCCGGACTGCTGGAAAGCGCCGCGTCCGCGGGCGACAACCTGGCCCTGGTGCACGAGCGCTGCGTGGCGATGCTGGGCGCCCTCGCCCAGTTCGACGAGGTCCACGGCGACGATCTCGTCCTGTGGTACGAAACCGGCAAGCGATCGCTCAGGCTGCAGGCGACGCCGGTGTCGGTGGGGGAGTTTCTGAAATCGCGATTGTTCGGCGGTTCAACCGGCATGGTATTCACCTCGGCCACGTTGTGTGACGACGGCGCCGGCAGCCATTTTCGAGGCGCGATGGGGATCGACGAGGCCGAGGTGTGCATCTGGCACAGTCCGTTCGACTATTCCCGGCGCGCCCTGTTGTACGTGCCCGAGAACATGCCGGACCCGGCGGAGCCGTCGTTCCCTTCCGTGATGTGCGAGCGGATCATGCCGGTCCTGCGCGCGTCACGTGGCAGGGCATTCGTGCTGTTCACGAGCTACCGCGTCATGCACGCGGTCCACGAACTGGTGCGCGAGCGCGGCGAGTTCAAGTTGCTGCTGCAGGGAGAAAAGCCCCGACAGGCGCTCATCGACGAGTTCCGTGCCGCCCCGGCAACGGTGCTGTTCGGCACCACCAGCTTCTGGGAGGGTGTCGACGTCAAGGGCGAGGCGCTGGTGTGCGTGATCATCGACAAGCTGCCGTTCGCCTCGCCTTTCGATCCGGTCAACCGGGCGCGCCTCGCGCACATCGAGAGTCATGGCGGCAGTGCCTTCAATGACTACCTGCTGCCGCGCGCCGTGCTGATGCTGAAGCAGGGCGCGGGTCGGCTCATCCGCGACGAGGACGACTACGGGGTGTTGATGATCTGTGACCCGCGCCTGGTCAGCCGCGGCTATGGCCGCAGGTTTCTTGATGCGCTGCCTCCCATGCGCCGCACCCGGCGCGAGGAGCTGGTGGTGCGATTCTTCGACCACCATGCCCGGGAGGCCGGGCAATGAAGCTCATCGCCATCGACACCGTGGCAGAGTCCTGCTCGGCGGCGCTGATGCTGGACGACGAGTGCCTCCTCGTCGAGGAGCCGGCCCGTCACCGGCACGCCGAGCGCATCCTGCCGATGATCGACTCGCTGCTCGATCGCGCCGGTGTGTCGCTGGCGGACCTCGACGCGGTGGCCTTCGACAGGGGCCCGGGATCGTTCACCGGCTTGAGGATCGGTGCCGGCGTGGCCCAGGGCATCGCCTTCGCCGCCGGCCTCGCGGTCTGCCCGGTGTCGTCGCTGGCGGTGCTCGCCGCGCCGCTCGCGCGGGAGAACGTGCTGGCCGCCATCGACGCGCGCATGGGACAGGTGTACTGGGCGCTCGTGCGCGATCCCGGATCGCCGTTCGACATCGTCGAGCGGCTCGACGACCCGGCCGACGTGCGCGTGGATGCGACCGAGGTCGTCGGGGTCGGCAGCGGCTGGGACGCGTATGGAGAAGTTCTTGGGAAATCGGTCGGTTGCACCGTGGCCGAGGTCCTGGCGGGTCGGCGTCCCGGCGCGGAGTGGGTGGCGCGGCTGGCGGCGCGGCGACTCGAGAGCGGCGAGGGCGATTCCCCGGAAATGGCGCTTCCGGTCTACCTGCGCGACAAGGTCACTGGCTGACGACCCGTCAGCACAACATGTCGAAGTGGGCGGTGTCGACCTGGTGCTGGTCGATGTAGGTCTTGACCGTCCACTGGCCGATGAAGTCGCGCATACCGTGGGCGGGATCGAAGGTGCGCACGAGGCCGGAGTTGTCGGGACCGTGCAGCCGCATCCAGGCCCAGATCATGGTCGCGCCGCCGTCGGAGTGGGCCTTGAACCGCGTCAGTTCCTGGCGTTCGCCGCGCGGGTCGAACCACTGCAGTTCGATATCGTGTGTGCCTGCCGCGAAGTCTTCGGTCTCGATGATGGCGTATACCGTGTCGGAACACGTGAACTCCGTTTCGCCCGTGACCCGGGGAATGTCGCCGTCGCTGCGGGAACTGAACGAAACCGCGGCTTCAAGGGCGGCGGCCGGCGGCGCCGTGAGGGCGGCGATGAGCACGAGGGCGGCGGGCAGGATCGTACGTACGGCTAACGATGTCATGTCAAGGCTGCAGCGGGCTCGGTCAGGGTCGGCGTGAATCTGCCCGACACGGGGTCAATAGGGGCTGACTCGAGTCAATACAAGGCATATCATTCGTCGGAAGTGGATCGACGACATGCGACGACGCGGCCGCGGCAAGTCCCCGAGCGATCTCGCAGTTGAGGAAGCAGTCGAAAAGTCTATAATAATCCTTTAATATCCCGGAAATATCACGAATTGCCGTTCGGTAATCAGAAGCAACCGTTCACGAGGAGCCCCGCCATGCAGAGAATGTTGACGGCAATCATCGCGCCGCTCGTGCTGGCCGCCTGCAGCAGCGGCGACGGGACCTCGGGCAGCGGCGGTGGTGTCGCCGGCGTCAACTCGGGCTCGACGGGCGTCAGCATCTTCGCCACCCTGGCGGCGGAGTCGTTCAGTTCCGATGCCTGGGAGAGCGACTGCGACGAGGACGAAGAGGGCATCATCGAGCAGCGCATCAGTTCGGACCTCGGAACGGCGTCCATCACCGTCCGCGATACCTCGCTGGTGACGACCAACGCCAACAAGGGCGTCCTCTTCAATTCCTACACGGTCAGCTACCAGGGAATCTCCGGCGGGGCGCCGGCGCTGGCCAACCGGGTGCAGGGCGAAAGCGTGCCGATCTTCCTCGGCAATGCGGACACCGCGTCGGCCGAGGTGCCGGTCGTGCTCGTCGAGCTGGATACCACCAAGGCCGAGTTCCGTCTCAAGAATCCCGCCCGCAACGTCTATACCTATCGCGTCACCGTCACGTTCCGGGGGGTGCGCACCGACACCAACCAGGCCGTGACGGTGTCCGCCAGCACCCCGATCGAGTTCGGCGACTTCTGCGATTGACGCTTTCGCCGCCGCCCGCGGATCAACCGTCGGGCGGCTGCGGACCGGGTTCCCCGTTCCCGAGCGCCTGGTCCAGCGGCGTCAGCCTCGCGATCTCCACGGTCGACGCCCCGGTCTTGACGATCTCGATCACCATGTTCCCGACCTTGATCGCGGTGCCGGTGTTGGGCACGTCCTCGAACACCTCGAGCACCAGCCCGTTCAGCGTCTTCGGTCCTTCGGTCGGAAGCTCCCAGCCCATCTTGCGGTTGAGGTCGCGGATGCTCGCGCGCGCATCGACGAGGTAGGAGCCGTCGGCCTCGACGTGAACGTCCTCGGACACCCCCGGCACCTGGTGGGTGAACTCGCCGACGATCTCCTCGAGTATTTCGTCCAGGGTGACGAGTCCTCGGATCTCGCCGAACTCGTTGACGACCAGGGCCGACTGCCGTCGCTTCTCTTGCAGCCTGAGCAATTGCTCTGTCAGCCGTGCACCCTCGGGAATGAACAGCGGTTCGCGAATCACCTCGAGGAACTGGTCGCGCGTCAGGTCGCCCTCGCGGAACTGGTGCAGCACGTTACGCAGGTGCACCTCGCCGACGATGTTGTCGAGGTTGCCCCGATAGACGGGCAGCCGCGTGTGGTGACTGGTGGCGAGCTGGTCGACGATGTCGTCCCAGTCGTCCTCGAGGTCGATGCCCTCGATGCTGCCGCGCGGGACCATGACGTCGTCGACGGTGATCGTTTCCAGCTCGAGGATGCGCAGCAGCATCTCCTGGTGGCTGCGCGGAATGAGCTGGGTCGACTGCTTGACGATGGTGCGAAGCTCCTCGGGGCTCAGCGCGTCGTCGCGCCGTTTCAGCGAGATGCCGAATATTCGCGGCAGCAGCGAACCCACGGTGTTGACGCCGATTACGATCGGGCGCGTGACCTTGATAAGGAACGCGAGCGGGTAGACGGCCCTGAAGGCGATCTGCTCGGAGTACAGGGCGGCCACGGTCTTGGGAGGTATCTCGGCGAAGACGAGCACGATCAGCGTGATCGCTCCGGTGGCGAAGGCGATGGCCGCCTCGCCGGCCACCTTGATGGCGATGACCGTGGCCACCGCGGCGGCCGCGTTGTTGACGAGGTTGTTGCCGAGCAGGATGGTGCCGAGCAGGCGGTCGGGATGCTCGAGCAGCGAAACCGCGAGTCGCGCGGCTCGGTGTCCTTCTTCGGCGAGGTGATTCAAGCGGTAGCGGTTCAGCGACATCATCGCCGTCTCTGACGCCGAGAAGAACGCCGACAGGACCAGCAGCACCACCAGCAGGATCCCCAGGGTGGCGAGCGAGACGTCATCCATGACGCGCTCCGGCCCCGTGGCGGGTATTGCGTCGCTCGGGAGGGTCCGGATCGGCGTCCGTGTCGGCCTCGCCGGCGGCCGTGGCGGCGATGGCGCCGTTGGAGTGACTGGCGGCGTTATCCATCGAGCTTCCTTTGCAGGATCTCGTTGACCTGCTTCGGATTGGCCTTGCCCTGGCTCCTCTTCATGACCTGGCCGACCAGGAAGCCGAGCACCTTGTGCTGTCCGGCGCGGTACTGCTCGACCTGCTCCGCGGCGCCGGCGAGGATCTCGTCCACGATCGCCTCGATGGCGCCGGCGTCGCTGATCTGCCTGAGGCCGCGGGCCTCGATGATGGCGTCGGCCTCCTCGCCCGAATCCCACATCGCGGCGAACACCTCCTTGGCGATCTTGCCCGAGATGGTGCCGTCGGCAATGCGGTCCAGCAGCCTGCCGACCGACGCCGCCCGTACCGGTATCGCCTCGATGCCGATGCCGTCGCGATTGAGGCGCGCGGCGATTTCGCCGTTGACCCAGTTGGCCGCGGTCTTGCCGTCGACTGCGGAAGCCGACGCGATGGCCTCGAAGTAGTCGGCCATGGCGCGCTCGGTAACGAGTGCATCGGCGTCGGCGTCGGCGAGCGCGTACTGGTCGACGAACCGCTGCCGGCGCGCGTCGGGCAACTCCGGCAGGGCGGCCCTGGCGCGCTCGATGAACGACTCGTCGAGTACCAGCGGCGGCAGGTCGGGATCGGGGAAGTAGCGGTAGTCGTGGGCCTCTTCCTTGCCGCGCATGGGGCGGGTCTCGTCGCGGTCGGGATCGTAGAGACGGGTCTCCTGGACCACCTTGCCGCCGCCCTCTATCAGCTCGACCTGGCGCTCGATCTCGAAGGCGATGGCCTTCTCAACGAAACGGAATGAGTTGATGTTCTTGAGCTCCGTGCGGGTACCGAGCCTGTCGTCGCCGGCGCGGCGCACCGAGACGTTGGCGTCGCAGCGGAACGATCCCTCCTGCATGTTGCCGTCGCAGATGTCCAGATGGCGCACGAGCGTATGCAGCTTTCTGAGGTAGGCCACCGCCTCGGTCGGCGAACGCATGTCCGGTTCCGAAACGATCTCGAGCAGGGGCGTGCCGGCGCGGTTCAGGTCGATGCCGGTCATGCCGCGGAAGTCCTCGTGCAGCGACTTGCCGGCGTCCTCCTCGAGGTGGGCCCGGGTGATGCCGACACGCTTCGTTTCGCCATCGACGATAATGTCGAGGTGGCCGGGGCCGACGATAGGTATCTCGTACTGGCTGATCTGGTAGCCCTTGGGCAGGTCCGGGTAGAAGTAGTTCTTGCGTGCGAACACCGAGCGCCGGTTGATGGTCGCCGACACCGCCAGGCCGAAGCGCACGGCCATGGCCGCGGCCTCGCGGTTCATCACCGGAAGCACGCCGGGCAGGGCGATATCGACCGCGTTCGCCTGGGTGTTGGGCCCGGCGCCGAACGCGGTGGAACTGCCCGAGAAGATCTTGCTCTTCGTCTTGAGCTGGACGTGAACCTCGAGTCCGATGACCGCCTCCCAGCTCATGCGTATTCTCCCGGGATCCAGCGGTGCCAGTCAGTGACCTGCTGGTAGCGATGGGCAATGCCGAGCAGCCGCGCCTCCTCTAGATACGGCCCGATGAGTTGCATGCCGATGGGCAGGCCTTCGCGGTCGAATCCGACCGGTATCGACAGCCCCGGCAAGCCCGCCAGGTTGACGGTATTGGTGAAGATGTCGTTCAGGTACATCGACACCGGGTCGTCGACCTTCTCGCCGAGCCTGAACGCGGTGGTCGGCGTGGTCGGACCCACGATGACGTCGCAGCGGGTGAAGGCGGCTTCGAAATCCTTCGCGATCAGGCGGCGGATCTGCTGCGCCTTCAGGTAGTACGCATCGTAGTAACCCGAAGACAGCGCATACGTGCCGATCATGATGCGCCGCTTGACCTCCGCGCCGAAGCCCTCGGCGCGGCTGCGCTCGTACATGTCGGTCAGGTCGACCGCATCCTCGGCGCGGTAGCCGTAGCGCACGCCGTCGAAGCGGGCCAGGTTGGACGAGGCCTCGGCCGGGGCGATGACGTAATAGCAGGGAATGCCGGCGGCGCTCGACGGCAGCGACACGTCGACGGTCTCGGCGCCGAGTTCGGCCAGCCGGGCGATGGCCGCCTGGACCGCGGCGGCGACCTCGCTGTCGACTCCGGTATCGAAGAACTCCTTCGGCAGTCCGATGCACAGGCCGTTCAGACTGCGCTCCAGGTCCGCCGAGGCCGGTGGCAGGGCGCGCTCGAGGGACGTCGAGTCGCGCGGATCGAAACCGGCCATGGCATCGAACAGCAGGGCCGCGTCGGCGGCGCTCTGGGCCAGCGGGCCGGCCTGGTCCAGGGACGAGGCGAAGGCGATCATGCCCCATCGCGATACGGCGCCGTAGCTGGGCTTGAGGCCTGTCAGGCCGCAGAACGCCGCCGGCTGTCGGATCGAGCCCCCCGTGTCGGTGCCGGTCGCCGCCGGCGCCAGGCGCGCCGCCACGGCCGCGGCCGAGCCGCCGGAGCTGCCGCCCGGCACCCTCGATGCGTCCCAGGGATTGGCCACCGGGCCGTACCACGAGGTCTCGTTGGACGAGCCCATGGCGAACTCGTCCATGTTGGTCTTGCCGAGGGTGACCGCTCCTCCCGTGGCAAGCCGCTCGACCACGGTCGCATCGTAGGGCGAGACGAAATTGTCGAGCATGCGCGAGCCGCAGCTGGTGCGAAGGCCCGCCGTACAGAAAATGTCCTTGTGGGCGATGGGCAGGCCGGCCAGCGGCGGCGGGTCGTCGCCGGCCAGCAGCCGGTCGGCGGCGCGGGCCTGGTCGCGGGCGAGCTCGGCGGCCACGGTGATGAAGGCGTTCAGGCTGCCCGCGCCCTCAATGCGGCCGAGAAAGTGGTCGGTGAGTTCGAGAGCCGATATCTCGCGGGCGCGAAGCATCGCCGCCAGCTCGGTCAGGGTGTGTCGGTGTGGCATGTGTCGGGAAAATGCGACAGATCGGAAGGGAATGCAGGGCGGCAGTTACTCGATGACCCGCGGCACGAGGTACAGGCCGCCTTCGCTGGCCGGGGCCTGTTCGAGGAACTCGTCGCGCCGGTCGACTTCGGTCACCTCGTCGTCCCGCAGCCTTAAGGCTACATCGAGCGGATGGGCCATGGGCTCGATGTCGGCGGTGTCGACCCGGTTCATCTCCTCGACAAGCGCCAGGATCCGCGACAGGCTGGCAGCATAGGCCTCGACTTCGCCGGGCTCGATGCGAAGTCGCGCCAGCGTGGCGATATGGTGGACGTCGTCCGCGGTGATGCTCATGGAAAGGTGTCGATGTGATGTCGAATCGGGGCCGGGCGTCGGCGACATTGGCAGCGTCGCCGTGCCCAAATGTGATATTTTATCGGAACTCGTGCGGCCATAGGCATTTCATCGCCCAATTGGTCCTCCCTCGAAGACCGGCGCGCCGAATGCATCCGGCGTTCGATCCGCGGCCCCCGGCGGCGGCAAGGGGGTTTTATTGAACCGCTCGAACCGGATTGCTACATTACCGCGATTTTCAGGCGTCACTCCCCCGGTACATCATGTTTCTCAAGCGACTTCTGGGTCTGTTCTCCAACGACCTCGCCATCGATCTCGGGACCGCGAACACCCTCATCTACGTTCGCGATCGGGGGGTCATCCTCAACGAGCCGTCCGTCGTCGCCATTCGCCACGTATACCACGGCGGTGGCGGCAACAAGACCGTGCTGGCGGTCGGCTCCGACGCCAAACTGATGCTCGGGCGCACACCCGGCAGCATCCAGGCGATCCGGCCGATGAAGGACGGCGTCATCGCCGACTTCACCATCACCGAGGTGATGCTCAAGTATTTCATCCGCAAGGTGCAGGAGAACCGGTTCTTCTCCAGCCCCCGGATCGTCATCTGCGTGCCCTGCGGCTCCACCCAGGTGGAACGGCGCGCCATCCGCGAGTCGGCGCTCGGCGCCGGCGCGCGCGAGGTCTACCTGATCGAGGAGCCCATGGCCGTGGCCATCGGCGCCAACCTGCCGGTGGCCGAGCCCACCGGCTCGATGGTGGTGGACATCGGCGGCGGTACCACCGAGGTCGGCGTCATGTCGCTGGGCGGCATGGTGTTCTCCCAGTCCCTGCGCGTGGCGGGCGATTCCTTCGACGAGGCGATCATCAACTACGTGCGCCGCCGCCACGGGGTGCTGATCGGCGAATCCACCGCCGAGCGCGTGAAGAAGGAGATCGGCACGGCCTGGGCCGAGTCCGACCACAAGGAGGTGGAAGTCAAGGGCCGCGACATCGCCGAGGGCATGTCCCGCAGCCTGATCATCTCGAGCGAAGAGATCTACGAGGCGATCAGCGACGCGCTGGACCAGATCGTCCACGCGATCCGCGAGGCGCTCGAGCACACCCCGCCGGAACTGTCCGCGGACATCGGCGACCGCGGCATGGTGATCGCCGGCGGCGGCGCGCTGCTGCGCGACATGGATCGCCGACTGATGCAGGACACGGCGCTGCCGGTGGTCATCGCCGACGATCCGCTGACCTGCGTCGCCCGCGGCTGCGGCCGCGCCCTCGAGGAGATGAACGTTCTCGGTGACGTGTTCGCCCACGAGTAGGCGAATCGGCGGCGCCGGACCCGGGGCGCGCCCGCGCCTGGTCAACCTCCCTGACGGACAACTCGCCCGGTCGTGCAATATTCCGGCGCCAACCTGAGGTTCCTCGCACTGGTCTTCCTGTCGGTGCTGGTCATCAATATCGACAGCCACACCCGCGCCCTGGCGCCGGTGCGCGCCGTGCTGGGGCTGGCGGTCGCGCCGCTGCAGGAACTCGTGCTGATTCCCGGAAGGATCGGGGACTGGGTGTCGCTGCGCGCCATGTCCGAGCCGGAAATCCTGCTGACCGTCGCCACCCTCGAAGAAGAGAACATGCAGCTCGCCGCGCGGCTGCAGCAGATGGACGCGCTCGCCGCCGAGAACCGGCGCCTTCGCGAACTGCTGTCCGCATCCCGGCGCGGCCTCGATCGCGTCATGCTGGCCGAGATCGAGGACATCAGTTTCGAGCCGTTCACCCAGAGCGTCCTGATCGACAAGGGGCTGCATCACCAGGTCTACGAAGGCCAGCCGGTGCTGGACGCCCACGGCGTGATGGGACAGGTCGTGCGCACCTCTTATCTCAAGAGCGCGGTCTCCCTCATCACCGATCCCGGTCAGACCGTGCCCGTGATGGTGGAACGCAACGGGCTTCGGGCCATGACCGCGGGCACCGGCGCCGAGGACCGGCTCGACGTGCCGTACCTCGACCGCAACACCGACATCCGCCGCGACGATTTGCTGGTGACCTCCGGCATGGGGGGCCGCTTCCCCTACGGCTACCCGGTGGCGCGGGTGCTCGAGGTCACCGTCGACGTCAACGAGCCGTTTCTGAAGGTGGTGGCCGAACCCGTGGCGCGGCTCGGCTACTCGCGCGAGGTGCTGCTGGTCTGGCCAGGCGATCTGCCCGAACCGGCCCCACCGCCGGACGCCGATGCCGAAGAGCCGGAAGACGCCGGCGCGGAAGAAGCCGGCGCGGATCAACCGGAAACCGACAGCGATGCTGCTCGGCAATAGTCCGCATCGCTCGGGGTGGCTGGTGGCGGTCACGATCGCCGCGTCGGGGTGCCTGAACATCCTGCCGCTCGGTTGGCTGGGCGGTTGGTTCCAGCCCGACTGGATGGCCCTGGTCCTCATCTACTGGTGCATCCACGAACCCGACCGCATCGGCGTGACGGTTGGCTGGTTGGGCGGACTGCTGCTGGACTTGCTGGGCGGGGGAATTCTCGGTCGGCACGCGCTCGGCAAGACCGTGCTGGCCTTTGCCGCCAACAAGGTCTCATTGCGATTTCGGGCCTATCCGCTGTGGCAGCAGTGCCTGGGCGTGGCGGCGCTCATCTTCCTGCAGACCCTGGTGTATGCACTGGTCAGGGTGCTGCTCGCCGAGCCGCCTCTGCCGCTCGCCCTGTGGCTGACGCCCGCGGCGAGCATGATCATGTGGCCGCTGGTGGTGGTAGTATTGAGTCCCCGGTCGCGATCTCGCCGATACGGTTGACAAGGGCGTGGTTCGAGAGCAGATCAGAGACGTCAAGCGCGAGACGAGCATCGTCCAGAGGCGCATCCTCATCGCCTTTGTCGGCGTGCTGGCGCTGGCGGCGCTGCTCGCCGCCCGCCTGTACTTTCTGCAGATCGTCGGCCACACGCACTACGAGACGCTGTCGGACAACAATCGCATCGACCTCGTCCCCGTGCCGCCCGTTCGCGGGCTGATCTTCGACCGTTCCGGCCGGGTCCTGGCCCAGAATTTTCCGGTCTATGCCCTCGAAGTCGTTCCCGACCAGGTCGAGGACATGGATCACACGCTCGACGAGATCGGCCGCCTGGTGGCGCTGACCTCTCGCGATACCGCCTTGTTCCGGCGCTCGCTTCAGCAGCGACCGGGGTTCGAGCGGCGCTACCTCAAGAACGAGCTGTCCTACGACGAGGCTTCGCGATTCGCCGTCAACCAGCACCGCTTTCGCGGCGTCGAGTTGACCGCCCGCCTGAAGCGCTACTACCCGGCCAGCGAGCTGACCGCCCACGTGGTGGGCTACGTGGGCCGCATCGGTCCGCGCGACCTCGATCGCATCGAAGCCGCCGCCTACAAGGGCACCGACTATATCGGCAAGCTCGGCATCGAGGCCTTTTACGAGCGCGACCTGCTCGGCACGGTCGGCGTGGAGCAGGCCGAAACGAACGCCCACGGGCGAGTGGTGCGCCGGCTCAACCGCACGCCCGCGGTGGCAGGCGTCAACCTGCACCTCAATCTCGATCTCGCCCTGCAGGAGGTCGCCTACAAGGTGCTCGAGGGTTGGCGCGGTTCCATCGTCGCCATCGAGCCGGCGACCGGCGGCATCCTCGCCTTTGTCAGCCGTCCTTCGTTCGACGCCAACCAGTTCGTCAACGGCATCGACTTCAAGAGTTTCCGGGCCCTGAACGAGTCTCCGGACCGGCCGCTGCTCAATCGCGCCCTGCACGGGCGCTACGCCCCGGGCTCGACGGTGAAGGGATTCATCAGCCTTGCCGGACTTTCGGCAGGGATCGATCCCGACGAGACCGTCAACTGCCATGGCTGGTTCTCGCTGCCGGGAAGTCGCCATCGCTACCGCGACTGGAAAAAGGAAGGGCACGGGCGGGTGAATTTGCACTCGGCGATCATGGAATCCTGCGACGTGTATTTCTATCGTCTCGCCAGTCGCATCGGTATCCAGAAAATCCACGACGCGCTTTTGCCGTTCGGCTTCGGGCGCCAGACCGGCATCGACATGGGCCTCGAGCCTTCCGGGCTGGTACCGTCACCCGAGTGGAAGCGGCGCGCACGCAACCTGCCGTGGTACCCGGGGGAAACGGTCATCGCCGGGATTGGCCAGGGATACATGCTGGCGACGCCGCTGCAACTCGCGGTGGCGACGGCGACCCTCGCGAACCGGGGCCTGTACGTGGAGCCGCGGCTGCTGCATTCCCGCGAGGATCCGCAGACCCGGCTGGTTCAGCCGCTGGACGATGCCGACGCGCATACGATCGAACTTGCCGACCCGGCATGGTTCGACCAGGTGATCGCGGGGATGGAGGCTGTGGTGCACGGCCCGAGAGGCACCGCGCGACGGTTCGGCGCGGATTCGTCGTACCGGTTTGCGGGCAAGACCGGCACCGCCCAGGTCATCGGCATTGCCCAGAACGAGGAGTACGACGAGGAGAACATCGACGAGCGGCTGCGCGACCATGCCTTGTTCATCGCTTTCGCGCCAATCGAAAAACCCCTGATCGCGCTTGCGGTGGTGGTGGAGAACGGCGGCGGCGGCAGCCGCACGGCGGCGCCGATGGCCAAGGAACTGCTCGATTTCTATCTCATCGACAGGTTGCGGCGTGCCGAGCGCGACAGCGTCGACGGGCGCGACTTTGGCTGAGTCCACGGCATCGTTTCCCGGTTCCGGGCGCCGCGCCCAGGTCGACGGTCCGCTGCTGACGGCACTGCTGGCCCTTTCGGCTACGAGCCTCGTGGTGCTGTACAGCTCCGGGGGCGGGGACCTGGAGCTGATCTGGCGGCAGTTCATGAGGCTGTTCATCGCGATGCTCGCTCTACTGGTGTTCGCCATGATCTCTCCCGACGCGCTCAAGCGCTGGTCGCCCTACCTGTTCGTTGCCGGTGTAGCGCTCCTGGTGCTCGTGCTGGTAATGGGCGACGTCGGCAAGGGGGCGCGACGCTGGCTCGACTTCGGGATCCTGCGCTTTCAGCCTGCGGAGATCATGAAGATCGCCGCGCCGATGATGGTGGCCTGGGTAATCACGCGCAGGCCGCTGCCGCCGGGCATCGTCAACCTGGTCGCGGCGACGGTCTGCGTAGCGGGACCGGCGGTACTGGTGGTGCTGCAGCCGGACCTGGGAACCGCGATACTGATCGCAATGGCCGGGCTGCTGGTGATTTTCCTCGCCGGCCTGAAGTGGCAGTTCGTCGTGGCGACCCTGGGACTGGCGCTGGCGGTGGCGCCGCTGGCGTGGTTCAACATGCACGAGTATCAGCAACAGCGCGTGCTGACCCTGTTCGATCCCTACGCCGACCCGCTCGGCGCCGGATACCACACCATACAATCCACCATCGCCGTCGGCTCCGGCGGCCTCTACGGCAAGGGCTGGGTGGGCGGCACCCAGTCGCAGCTCGAGTTCATTCCCGAGCGCAGCACGGATTTCATCTTCGCGGTGTTCGCCGAGGAGTTCGGCCTCGTCGGCGCCGTGCTGCTGCTGGCCCTGTACCTGTTCATCGTCGGCCGCGCCCTGATCATCTCCTTCAACGCCAGCGACACCTATTCGCGTCTGCTCGGAGGCAGCCTTGCGCTGACCTTCTTTGTCTACGTGTTCGTCAATATCGGTATGGTGACCGGCATCGTGCCCGTGGTCGGGGTGCCGCTGCCGCTCATCAGTTTCGGGGGTACCTCGATGGTGACGCTGATGGCCGCGTTCGGCATCATCATGAGTATCGGCAGCCGCCGCCGGCTGATGAGTTGAGCGGTGGAAGGTCGATCCCCGGATTTAATTTTTGGTAACCTCGGTTTCGTACCGAAGATGTTAAAAAGTCCTTTCAACCTACTGTTTTTCAACAGGAACATGTGGACCTCACGTAAATTCAACAGGTTGCGATCCGACCGTGGGGCGAATACCGGGCGGATGCGGCCGGCAGGTTGCCCATGAGCGTATATCGAACGACGCGAGGCATCGCGGCGACTGCCGCCCTTTGCTGGTGCGCGACGATCGCACCGGCGCTGGCCATCAACGTGGATGAACATCCGCGTCTGCTCGAGATCGTGGACGACCTCGCCGAGAACGAGGGGCTCGACCGCGCCGAGTTGACGCGCCTTTTGTCCGAGGCCGAGTTCAAGCAGTCCATCATCGATGCCATCACCCGTCCCGCCGAAGCGCTTCCCTGGCACCGCTACCGGGCTCTTTTCATCAACGACGCGGCCGTCAGCGGCGGAGTCCGCTTCATGGACGAGCACGAGTCCGCCTTGCGTCGAGCTGCCGATCGTTACGGCGTCGACCCCCACATCATAGCCGCCATCATCGGCATCGAGACCCGCTTCGGCACCGTCAAGGGCAACCACCGCGTTATCGACAGCCTGTCCACGCTGGCCGTGGGCTACCCTCGCCGCAGCGATTTCTTCTCGAAGGAGCTGCGCGAGTTCCTGCTCCTGACCTCGCGCAATCGCCTCGATCCTCTGGTCACCAAGGGCTCCTATGCGGGCGCCATCGGCATTCCCCAGTTCATGCCGTCGAGCTACATCAACTACTCCGTGGACTTCAACGGCGACGGAGTGCGCAATCTCGTGGACGACTTCGAGGACGCCATCGGCAGTGTCGCCAACTACCTCAAGGTGCATCGCTGGCGCGAGGGCGAGCCGGTGGCTGCGGCGCTCGGGCGCGGCGAGTCGGACAAGATCCTCGACCAGCTCGCGACCACCGGGCTCAAGCCGGACGTGGAGATCACGAAGCTCGATGTTCGCGGCCTCGAGATACAGCCCGGGCAGCAGGACTGGAAGGTGGGCGTGCTGCGACTCGAGGAGCAATCGGGCTACGACTACCGGGTCGGCTACCACAACTTCTTCGTCATCACGACGTACAACCGCAGCCAGAACTACGCCATGGTGGCATACGAGCTGGCCAGCGCCATCTCCGGGCGGCGCGAGTGAAGCCGGGGGTTGCGAATCGATCGGGCGTCGTCGCGCGCATCATAGCGGCCACGGCCGTGTGCGCGCTGCTCGCCGCGTGCGGCAGCACCGGCGGCAAGTACTACCAGGACGACGGTCCCCCGCGTTTTCGCAAGGGGCCGGATCCTTCGCGGGTGCCCGACGCGGTGCCGCGACACGAGCCTCTGGCGCGCTCCGGCAACGCGCCGTACACGGCGCTGGGACAGCGCTTCACGCCGATGCGTGACGCGGCGGGGTTCCGCCAGGTCGGCTACGCCTCGTGGTACGGGCGCAAGTATCACGGCAACCGCACCTCGAGCGGCGAGATCTACGACATGTACGCCATGACCGCGGCCCACCCGGTACTGCCGCTGCCGACCTACGTGTCGGTGCGCAACCTCGGCAACGGCCGCCAGGCAGTCGTCAAGGTCAACGACCGCGGGCCGTTTTTGCGTAACCGGGTGATCGACCTGTCATACATGGCCGCCCGCAAGCTCGGCATCGTGGAAACCGGAACCGCAAAGGTCGAGGTTACGGCGGTGTTTCCGGGCGATGCACCGGCGCCGCCGCCCGACCGGCGTCTTGCGTCCGTGCCCGGACCCGCGCCGGCCGCGGAAGCGCGGTCGGTCGCCCGCGCGGCCGCGTCGGCCGTTTCGGCAATCGTGCCGCCCGCACACGCCTCGACCGCGCCGGTTTCGCCGCCGTCCGCATCGCC
>CBFGVH010000063.1:0-19900 GCA_965652415.1 uncultured Gammaproteobacteria bacterium
TTCTCGCGCACCGTGTAGCGGATGTTGGGCCGGTCGAAGCCGCTGACGTGGCGGCGGGCGTCGCCGAGGCCGAGGACGCGCACGATATCCTCGCGGGTCTGGTGATCGGCCGTGGCGGTGAATGCCGCCAGCGGCACGCGAGAAAAGCGCTCCCGCACCTGCCCGAGGGCGGCGTACTCGGGCCGGAAGTCGTGGCCCCACTGGGACACGCAATGGGCCTCGTCGATGGCGACCAGGGCAATGTCGATGTCGTCGAGGCGAGCCATGAAGCCGTTGCTTAGCAGGCGCTCGGGACTGACGTACAGAAGGTCGAGATCACCGCCGTGCAGCCGTGCCAGCGTCCTGCGGGCCTCGTCGCCCGTCAGCGACGAGTTGTAACAGGCGGCGGCGACGCCGCTGGCGACGAGCGCGTCGACCTGGTCCTTCATCAGCGAGATCAGCGGCGAGACCACGATGGCCGTGCCCCGGCGCAGGATCGCGGGAACCTGGTAGCACAGGGACTTGCCGCCGCCGGTCGGCATGAGCACGAACGCGTCGCGGCCCTCGAGCAGGTCGGCGATGATCTCCGCCTGGCCGGGCCTGAACGAGGAGTAGCCGAATACCCGGTCGAGTACGTCGGCGGCGGCCGTCGTGTGGGCGCAGCCTTGCAAGGTGGCGGATGGGGTCATTGAGGATGGATGGTGATCGATGGTTTCGCGTTGCGCGGCGATGGTCGATTGTACCGTCGGTGGACCGGGCGGGCGAACCGGGCCGCGAGAGGAGGGCGCCGCGCGGCCGGAGGCGCCCGCCGTGACCATTGAAATCGGCCGCGCCTCGTGTAGCATGGTCCGCCAACGGGGCGGCGGTGCCGGACTTCACACAACGACAACGACAGCCGATGAAAGTCACCGATCTTGAAACCTTCGTCGTCGGCAATCCCGACCGCGATCGCGGCGGGCGCTACTGGCTGTTCGTCAAGCTGGTGACGGACGACGGCATCGTCGGCTACGGCGAGGTCTATGCCGCCGCCTTTGCGCCGGACGCCGTCGAACGCCTTGTCGGCGACGTCTTCCAGCGCTTCGTCGAGGGTTGGGACCCCTTTCGCATCGAATTGCTCTGGCGCCGGGTCTACTCGGCAGGGTATTCCCAGCGCAGCGACATCACCCTGATGGCGGTGCTTTCCGGCATCGAGATCGCCCTCATGGACATCGTCGGCAAGGCGGTGGGGCGGCCGGTTTACGATCTTATCGGCGGGCGGGTGCACGAGAGGTTGCGCACCTATACCTACCTGTATCCGAATACGGGGGACCGAGCCGACGTCTACACCGACGCCGACGTCGCGGCCGAGCGCGCATTGGCAATGGTCGAGGCGGGGTTCACCGCGGTCAAGTTCGACCCCTGCGGCCCTTACACCGCCTGCGACCCCCGCCAGCTCGACGTCGACGTGCTGGGCCATGCGGAGCGCTTCACCCGCGCGATCCGGGAGGCGGTGGGCGAGCGCTGCGACCTGCTGTTCGGCACCCACGGCCAGCTCACCGCGGCCGCCGCCATCCGCCTGGCGCGGCGGCTCGAACCGTACGACCCGCTGTGGTTCGAGGAGCCGGTGCCGCCCGAGAACATGGAGGAGATGGCCAGGGTCGCCCGCGCCACCACCATCCCGGTGGCGGCCGGAGAGCGGTTGGCCGGCAAGTACGAGTTCGCTCGCCTGATGGCGACGGGGGCGGCGTCCATCGTGCAATTGAACCTGGGCCGCGCGGGCGGCATCCTCGAGGCGAAGAAGATCGCCGCGCTGGCCGAGGTCCACTACTGCCAGATCGCGCCGCATCTCTACTGCGGCCCGATCGCCGGCGCCGCCAGCATTCAGCTTGCTGCCTGCTCGCCCAATTTCCTGATCCAGGAGGGAATCCTCGACTGGGGCGGCTTCTGCGCCCGGATTCTCAGGCGGCCCCTGCAATGGGAGGCCGGCTTCATCATTCCTCCGACGGAGCCGGGAATCGGCGTCGAACTCGACGAGGACGTCGCGCGCTCGCATCCGTACACGGGATCGGACCTGCACCTGGTGGTGCAGGATGTGCCGGGCAGCGGCACCTTCGGCTCCATGGAGTCGCGCCGGTGAACACGGAATCCGCGGCGGCGGCCGGCGGCCCGCGCCGCGCCTGGCGGGCGACGGGCGAGTACATCCGCCGCTACGGCTACCGGATTCTCGTCGGTTTGGCGTTGACGGCGCTGTTCGCCCTGCACGCCGCGAAGATCGTCGAGATCCCGATCGTCAACCAGCTCGAGCTGATGGCGTACGATATGCGTCTCAGGCTGACGCTGCCCGGTGGCGTCGACCGGCGCATCGTGATCGTCGACATCGACGAGAAGAGCCTGGCGGTGGAAGGCCGCTGGCCGTGGTCGCGCGCGCGCATCGCCGAGATGGTCGACAACCTGTTCGAGCGCTACGGCGCGCGGTCCGTGGGCTTCGATATCGTGTTCGCCGAGCCCGAGCGGCTGGAGAGGATCGACCAGTTGCTGTCCGCCGCCGAGGCCGCCGGCCGCGACGACGTCAGGCAGTTCGTCGATGCACTCGGCCCGCATCCGGACGAGGAATTCGCGCGCAGCCTCGCCGGGCGCGACGTGGTCCTCGGCTACTACTTCAGCCACGGGGGCGCCGGTGACGGGCGTTCCGGCATGCTGCCGGAGCCGCTGCTGCCGGTGGAGATCGCGGAGTTCCTGGATGTGCCGGCAATCCGGGCCAACGGCTACGGCGCCAATCTCGGGTTGCTGCAGGCGGCCGCGCGCGCCGGCGGATTCTTCGACAATCCTCTCAACGATGTCGACGGGGTGTTCCGCCGCATTCCCCTGGTTCAGGAGTTCGAGGGCGCACTGTACACCTCGCTTGCGGTGGCCATGGCCGAAGTGTCTCTCGAGGCGCCGGTGGAGTTCACCGACGCCAACGACGCGCTGCGCATTGGCGCCCACGAGGTGCCGGTGGACCAGGACATGGCGGCACTGGTCCCGTACCGCGGCACCCAGGGGAGTTTCCCCTATGTTTCCGCAGCCGACGTCCTCGCCGGCAAGTCTCCAGCCGACGTGCTCGAGGGGGCGATGGTGCTGGTCGGCACCACGGCGCCGGGGCTGTTCGACCTTCGCAACACGCCCGTGCAGAAGATCTACCCCGGGGTCGAGATTCATGCCAACGTGCTGTCAGGCATTCTCGACGACCGGTTCATGTCGCGCCCGGATTACACGGTGGCGCTGGAGATGCTCCAGATCATCCTCATCGGCGTGCTCCTTTCGTTCATCCTGCCGACCCTGGGACCGAATCGCGGCACGGCGGTGACGCTGGTCTTCCTGCTCGGCGTGACGGGTCTGAACGTCTACATGTGGGTGTACCAGTCGGCCGTGGTGCCGGTATCGGCGGCGCTGCTCCTGATTGCGCTCCACTACGTCTACGTGACCTCGTACGGGTTCATCATCGAGTCGCGCAACAAGAAGGCGATCGTGACCCAGTTCGGGCGCTACGTGCCCGAGGCCATCGTCGAGGAGATGAGCCGCAACCCCGAGAACTACTCCCTCGAGGGCCAGCGCCGGGAGCTGACGGTCATGTTCTCCGACATCCGTGGATTCACAAGGTTGTCCGAGCGCCTGGAGCCGCAGGAGGTCACCCGGCTCATGAACGCCTACCTGAGCCGGATGACGGAGATCATCCACGGCAACCAGGGCACCATCGACAAGTACATCGGCGACGCCATCATGGCCTTCTGGGGGGCGCCGCTCGACGATCCCGGGCATGCCTCCCATGCCGTCGCGGCGGCCATGGCCATGCGCGACGCCCTGCCTGCGATCCAGGAGGAATTCTCCGCCAGGGGCTGGCCCGAGATCCGGATCGGCATCGGGCTCAACACCGGTGTGATGGCGGTCGGGAACATGGGCTCGGATTTCCGCACTTCCTATACCGTCATGGGGGACGCGGTCAATGTCGCCTCTCGGGTCGAGGCGCTCACCAAGCTTTACGGGACGCCGTTGATCGTCACCGAGTTCACGGCCGCCGCGGCGCCCGGTATCCGCTATCGGAAACTCGATCGCGTCAAGGTGCGCGGTCGGGACGAACCCTTTGATATCCTTGAGGCAATCGCGCCCGTGGAACAGGTTGCCGCACATCTCGAGGAAGAAATCGGGTTGTTCGAGGCCATGCTCGAGTTCTACCGAGGGCAGCGCTTCGACGACGCCCTGAAGCACCTCGACAGTCTCGATCGGCAATTCGGCGCAAAGCCGCTTCACGACACCTTTCGTACCCGGATCGACGAATATCGCCGCAATCCGCCCCGAAGCGACTGGTTGGGAACTTTTAACCTTGACTAGGGGGTTTTCTGGCACATACGATGGATTCGGGATTAGAATAATTCACTTGTGGTGACATACATAAGAGGGTGTAGCGATGATGGGCGTTTCACATACTCGATTCATGCTTCGCGGCGCGGCAGCCGCGGTGCTGCTGTTTGCCGTTTCCGTCGCGGCCTCGGCGGCCGATCAGGCCGGTTCGGTGCTCGGCGTCAAGGGCGACGTGACGGCGAAAAGCGCCGACTCGTCGCGCAGCCTGCTCAAGAATGACGCGATCTACGTCGGCGAGACCCTGGTGACGGGCGAAAACAGCTATGTCGTCATCGAGTTCGTCGACGGTGCGAAGGCATCCGTGCGCCCGAACTCCGAGTTGGCGATCGAACACTATTCGCAGGCCGAGGCCGACAACGGCGCCCTGATCAGCCTGGTCAAGGGCGGCCTGCGCGCGGTTACCGGTGCCATAGCCCAGAAGGAGCCCGAGTCCTACAAGGTCAGGACCCCGGTGGCGACCCTCGGCGTACGCGGGACCGAGTATTACCTGCGAATCTGCGAAAACGACTGCGCCGATGAGCAGAAACTCTACGTGCAGAACATGGTGGAACAGAACAGCTTCTAGGCGCGTTCAATAGCCAGAATTTCCCGGATGGATCACGCGAAACGGACTTCGAGCAATGGGGTCGTCATGGTAACGAGAGAGCACTGCTTAACCGGTGCCGGGGGATGGCGTGCGGTCGCGATGGCCGCCAGTGTCGTGATGTGCTCACCCGCATTCGCGCAGGAAAGCGGCACCCCGGTGGAATGTCCGGAGCAACCGGCCGAAGTTTTGCCGGGTGTCTACGCGTCGTCGATCGAGCACACGATCACGTTCTCGAAGGACGGCGATACCCTCGATTTCACCGCCGGCAATACCGGGTACGCCGACGAGTCGCGGATCACCTGCCTCGAGGAGACGCCCGAGTTCATCCGCCGCGACCGCCTCCCGGCACCGGGCGAGTTCGCCGTCACCGGTGGCTCGTGCGGCTTCAGCGGCGGCGGCGGAGGCGCCGAGCATGTCGGCCTGTCGAGCGAGTGGCCGCGCATGGAGCGGCGCATGGCCGATCGCATCGATCGCTTTGTCAAGGAAGGCTACCCGACCAATTCGATCATCCTGCACGCGGTTTCTTCCGGACTGACCATCGACAAGACCGTGTACCTGATGACCCGGGCGGACGGCGACCGCGCCGAGGAGTTCTTCACCACTGCCTTCGCCATGCAGGACAGCCTGCCCGGCTGGGCTTGCAGCGCGGCGGGTGCAACCGCCCGCGGCGGCGCGTACTCGCCCTACTACGACGTCAACGACCTGCCGCCGCGGCGCAGCGTCGCCGAGGTGGCGCGCCGGTTCTTCGAAGAGAACCGGATCATGGAGCCGATGCCGGACTGGTTCGCGGGCGACTTCCACATGCTTGCCTATACCGACGAGTTGATCGAACTCGCCGGCGACAATCGCTGGTACACGCGCGGCGGCCGCAGCGCGGTCGAGAACGGGCGCCTGACCAAGCCCATCATGATTTCCCTGTACGGGGAAACCCAGGACGTGGTCATCGACATCAGCCGCGAGGAGCTGCTGCCGTTCCAGGAGCGTGGTGTGGGGCGGCTGCCGGTGGTGTTCTACTTCAACAAGGACTTCCAGTTCACGGCCACCGACGTTCGCTTCGACGGAACCTTGTCGGATGCGATCGAACTGTTCACTTCCCAGGGAGCGGAACTCACGCCCGTGCCCTGGCTGGGTGGCGGCGACTACCATGTCATGGTTCCTGCCGAGGATTTCGACGACTGGTTCGAAATCCCCTCGCGCGACGACATCGATCCGCAGCGTTACGAGCAACTGAGCGCCGACCTCGCTCGCGACGGATTTGCAAGGGGCCCCGTGATCGCGACGTTGTATTCCGAGCAGAACGGCCGCTGGGTCAACGACCCCGAGCGCGTTCGGGTGGCCATGGAATCCGGTTACGACGAGATTCCCGTGGCTTTCCTGTATCACCGACTTGGCCGCGTCCCGTGCGGCGCGAGCACGGCGGACTGCATGCAAGTCGTCTGTGATGCGCTCATCTGCGCCGGAGGTTCTCCGGCGGCCTGCGATATCGAGCCGGCCCTCGAACAGGAACTCGAGGACGAGGAGCAGCCGACCCCGGCCGCACAAGGCGGCGTCGCAAGCCCGTCCTGATCGCGACGGGCGTCGACCGCGAGTCCTGCCGAAGGACGTGGACTCGCGGTCGGTCGTATCGGCATTCAGCCACTGCCCCCGGCGAGATCGCGGCAGCAGTCCAGGAAGCCCTGCAGGGCGGGCTTGTCTCGGTTCTTGTCGAGGCAGGCCACGTACTCGGTGTTCGAAAGCGCGGCATTTCTGACCTCCAGGAAGTGAAAGCGGCTGTCGTCGCCGCGTTCGCTGTCAGGAATCACGCTCACCCCGAGTCCGGCCGCCACCGCCTCGCGCACGGCTTCTCGACTGCCGATCTCGATCGTGTCCGTCAGGCGCACACGCGCACGCTTCAGGGCGCGGTCGAGTATGGCCCGGGTGGTCGACCCGGCTTCGCGAAGTATCACCGTCTGCTCCCGAAGGTCCTCCAGCACGATGTTGCGCCGGGATCGCCACGGGTGTTCCAGGTTCACGAACACCCGCAGGAAATCCGGGGCAAGTGCCAGGGTGTGAAGTCGTGAGCGCGCGCCGAGGTTCGGCGCGATGATCACGTCCACCGCGCCCTGGCGCAGCGACTCGAGGAGCCACCGGGAATTGCCGAAGCGTAGCGAGACCGCCACCGCCGGGTGGCGCGCCTTCAAGGCCGCGATGATGGGCATGATCTGGTAGGGCGCGTCGGCGCCGATGTCGAGCTTTCCCGCCACTTCCCGCGTTTCCCGCTCCAGCAGGAGGCCGATTTCCTGCTCGGCCTCGGCCATCGTCACAGTCCGCCGGTAGAGTTGGCGACCGAGTCCAGTCAGCTCGATGCCGTGCCGCCGGCGCTGGAACAGCTTGACCCCGAACCGCTGCTCCAGCGCCTTGACCTGGCCGGACAGTGTCGGCTGGCTGACGTGCAGGGCCGAGGCCGCACGGCTGAAGCTTCCATGGCTGGCGACGGCATGGAAGGCTCTCAAGTGGTGAGGATTGAGGCTCATGATGCAGTAATATAGACAAAAACGATATAGCATATAACAACTATCGATTTGTATTATATCAAGCGATTGCGTATGAATCTCCGCTCTGCCACCTGGAGGTATCCGACCCGTGAACAAGCCCGCCGCTATCGACCGGGATCCCTGGCTGCTGACGCCGGGCCCCTTGACCACGTCGATGTCCGTCAAGCAGGCCATGCTGCACGATTTCGGTTCGCGCGACACGCGCTTCATCGAGATCAACCGGCGGGTTCGCGAGCGCCTCGTGGACATCATCGGTGGCGCCGGACGCTACGAGTGCGTTCCCCTGCAGGGCAGCGGCACGTTCATCGTCGAGGCGATGCTGGCCAATTTCGTGCCGCGCGACGGCAAGGTGTTGATCCTCGTCAATGGCGCCTACGGTACGCGCATGAAGACCATCTGTGACTACCACGGGCTCAACCATGATGTCATGACCTGGCCCGAAGACCGGCCGGTCGACCCCGAGGCCGTCGATGCGCGGCTCGGAGTCGACGGCGACATCAGCCATGTGGCGGTGGTGCACTGCGAGACCACCACAGGGATCCTCAATCCACTCGAAGCCGTCTCCCGGGTGGTCGAGTCGCGGGGCCGTTCGCTGCTGATCGACTCCATGAGCGCCTTCGGCGCGCTGGCGATCGACAGCTCGGCGATCGCGTTCGACGCCGTCGTGGCCTCAAGCAACAAGTGCCTCGAGGGCGTGCCCGGCATGGGATTCTGCCTGGCCGAGCGCGGCGCGCTTGAGCGCACGCGGGGGAACTCCGACAGCCTGTGCTTCGACCTGTTCGAGCAATGGCGGGGGCTGGAGTCGAACGGCCAGTGGCGCTTCACGCCGCCGACCCACTGCATACTCGCGTTCAACCAGGCCCTGGACGAGTTCGACGCCGAGGGCGGCGTCGCCGGCCGCGGCGGTCGCTACCGGGACAACCTCGAGGTGCTCGTCGCGGGCATGCGCGAACTGGGCTTTGTGCCGCTCCTGCCCGAGCAACTTCAGGCCCCGATCATCGTGACATTCCGAATGCCGGTCGATCCGGCATTCGAGTTCGCCTCATTCTACCGCGGCCTGGCCGAGCGGGGTTACGTGATCTACCCAGGCAAGCTGACCGTTGCGGAAAGCTTTCGCATGGGCTGCATCGGACGCCTCGATATGGGCCACATGCGCGGCGCCATCGACGCGGTCCGCGACGTCATGAAAGAGATGGGCGTCGCCAGCGGCACGCCGTAAGATTCATCGAACGACGCCGTGGCGAGTGTGCCATGGCGCCTCAAACAGGATTCGACATGACTGACAACAAGGTCATCACCGTCAACGGCCGGGCATACCCGTGGCCGGCGGCGCCGCTGGTCGTCGTCTGCGTGGACGGTTCGGAACCGGGCGGCGAAGGCTCCGACGGCGGCGGCTACATCGAACGCGCGATCGCCGCGGGTGCCGCGCCGTTCTTCGAGCGCATTCGCGATACGGGTACATTCACCACCGCCGACTGCGTGGTGCCCAGCTTCACCAATCCCAACAACCTGTCCATCGTCACCGGTCGGCCGCCGGCGGTGCATGGCATCTGCGGCAACTTCTACTACGACAGCGACGCCGATCGCGAGGTGATGATGAACGACCCGGCGCTGATGCGTGCGCCGACGCTGTTCCCGGCCTTTCACGAGGCCGGCGCCAGGGTCACGGTCATCACCGCCAAGGACAAGCTGCGACGATTGCTCGGATTCGGTCTCGATATGTCCCGCGGCGGCGCCGTGTGCTTCTCGTCGGAGAAGGCCGGCGAGGTGACCATGGCGGAGAACGGCATCGAGGGCATCGCCGAACGACTCGGCATGCCGATGCCCGACGTGTACAGCGCCGAGCTGTCCGAGTTCGCCTTTGCCGCGGGCGTGGAGCTGATGAAGACCTCGCGCCCGGACATCATGTACCTGTCGACCACGGACTACATCCAGCACAAGCACGCCCCCGGCACCGAGGTTGCCAATCGCTTCTACGCCATGATGGACCGCTACCTGGCCGAGCTTGACGCCCTCGGTGCGGTGGTCGCCCTGACCGCCGACCACGGCATGAAGGCCAAGGCCGGTCCCGGCGGCGAGCCCAACGTGATCTATCTCGACCCCGTGCTGCGCTCGCTCGGAGTCGACGGCGCGCGTGTGATCCTGCCGATTACCGATCCGTACGTCGTGCACCACGGCGCCCTCGGCGGGTTCGCCACCATCTACCTGCCCGAAGGCGTCGACCGCGATCCGCTGATCGCGAAGCTCGCGGCCCTGGACGGCATCGAGTTGGTGATCGATCGGCAGGAGGCGGCCGGGCGCTTCGGGCTGCCTGCCGACAGGATCGGTGACCTCGTCGTCATCAGCGTGTCCGACCACGTGCTCGGCAGCGACCCGTCAAGGCACGACCTCTCCGGTCTGACCGAGCCGCTGCGCTCGCACGGCGGTATCTCCGAGCAGCGCGTACCGTTCCTTGTGAATCGCCGCTCGCGAACCGTCGACGCGCGCCTTCGAAATTTCGATATATTCCATCACGCCCTCAATCACCTGGAGGCCGAGTGACCATGTCGCAAGCGACCAGACCCGCGCCCGCCGCGGCGCCGATCCACGAGACCCTGCGCATCGCCGGCGACAAGGTCGACCGCGACGAGCGCATCGACGTCATCAACCCCTGGGACAACTCGGTGGCAGGCACGGTGCCGCGCGCCACCCGCGACGACGTGCGTCGCGCGTTCGACATCGCTGCCGCCTACCGGCCGAAGCTCACCCGCTACCAGCGCCAGCAGATCCTGGTCAGGACCGCCGAGATCCTCACCAGCCGCAAGGACGAGATTTCCGACCTGATCACCGCCGAACTCGGCATCTCGAAGCAGGACTCGCTGTACGAGGTGGGCCGTGCGTTCGACGTGTTCAGCCTCGCCGGCCAGCTCTGCATCATCGACGACGGCGAGATCTTCTCCTGCGACTTGACGCCGCACGGCAAGCAGCGGCGCATCTACACCCAGCGCGATCCGCTGACCGCCATCTCGGCCATCACTCCTTTCAACCACCCGTTGAACATGGTGGCCCACAAGGTGGCGCCGGCCATCGCCACCAACAACTGCATGGTGTGCAAGCCCACCGAGTTGACGCCGCTCACCGCGCTTCTCCTGGCCGACGTGCTCTACGAGGCGGGCCTGCCGACGGAGATGTTCTCGGTGGTTACCGGCCTGCCCGGGGACATCGGCGAGGAGATGATCACCAACCCCCATGCCGAACTGATCACCTTCACCGGCGGCGTGACCGTGGGCAAGCTCATCGCCCGCACCGCCGGCTACCGCCGCACGGTGCTGGAGCTCGGCGGCAACTCGTCGCTGATCGTGATGGAGGATGCCGACCTGGACAAGGCCGCGCTGATGGCCGTGCAGGGCGCCACCAAGAACTCCGGCCAGCGATGCACCGCGGTCAAGCGCGTGCTGTGCGTGGACTCGGTGGCCGACGAGTTCGTGCCGCTGGTCGTGAAACACGCTCGGAAGATTCGCTACGGCGACCCGATGTCCATGGATACCGACATGGGTACCGTCATAAACGCGCAGGCCGCCGAGCTGTTCCAGCGGCGCGTCGACGATGCCGTGGCGAAGGGCGCCGAGCTGCTCTACGGCAACGATCGCAAGGGCGCGCTGTACTCGCCGACCGTGCTCGACCGCGTGCCGCGCGATGCGGAACTGGTGGTCGAGGAGACATTCGGTCCGCCGATCCCGGTCATTCGAGTCAAGGACATCGACGACGCCATCGCCGTCGACAACGGCACCGTGTTCGGCCTGTCCACCGGGGTCTGCACGAACCGCTGGGACTACATCACGCGCTTCGTCACGGAGCTTCGCACCGGTACCGTGAACATCTGGGAGGTGCCCGGCTACCGCATAGAGATGTCGCCCTTCGGCGGCGTCAAGGACTCCGGGCTCGGCTACAAGGAAGGCGTGATCGAGGCGATGAAGAGCTACACCACGGTGAAGACCTACTCGCTGCCCTGGTAGCGAGGTCGGACCGTTACCGGAGCGTGGCCGGTCTTCGCGCCCGTTCGGCGCGAAGGCCGAGCCACGAGTGGATCAGCAGGGTGACCAGGATCACCGTCCCGGCGTAAACGGTGGTCGCGGTCGGGCGCTCGGCGAACACGAGGTAGACCCAGATGGGCGCCAGCAGGGTCTCGATCAGGATGAGGAGGCTCACCTCCGGCGCCGGCAGGAAGCGGGTGCCGACCGAGATCATCACCATGGCCGCGGGCATCTGCACGAGTCCGGCGACGGCGATGTAGCCCATCGTCGCCGTCGACAGCGTGAGCGGGTCCGCGAACGGCGCGCACAGCAGGCAGGCCACGAGGCCCGAGAGGCACGTCACTGCGGTCCGCGACAACTCCTTCATCGAGCGCAGCAGGGTCATGTTTACGCCGAAGGTGATCGCCGCCGCCAGCGCGAGAGCGTCTCCGAGGCGCCCGGTGGTTGAAACCGATCCGGCGAAGATGACCGCCAGCCCGACCATCACGATGCCGATGGCGATCCATGTGCGTCGGGCGATGGGCTCGGCCAGGAACACGCGGGAGAAGATCGCCGCGAAGAACGGCGCCGAGGTCAGGATCACCACCGTGTTGGCGGTGTGAGTGTTCATTATCGAGAACGGAAACAGCACGAGGCCGATCCCTGCCACGGTGCCGGCCAGCAGGTAGCCGCCGACCGGCCTGACATTGACCCTGCCGAGGCCGCCGGCGACCAGAAGGGTAAGCAAGGACATGCAGATGAACATGCCGCGCCAGAAACCGAAGTCGGCCGGCGTGGCTCCGGCGAGCCGCACCAGCAGGGCGTCGAAGCTGAGAATGAACACGCCGGCGGTGACGATGGCGAGGCCGCGGACATGGAGATTGGGTGCGCTCACGTGCGGGCGAGTACTGGTTCGGGGTAGTGTCGTGGAAAGTCCGCCGGCCGTAGCGTCCCGGCCCCGGCGAGCTGGAGGCAGGACCGCTATTATGCCGGCGCCTGCCTGCCGGCGAAAGGCGAACACGCACGTCGTCGTTGGACACGGTCTCACGGCTTCGCTAAAGTCGCCCGCGCCCCCGACGTCGCCGGCGGGCCGAACCCGGAACCGATGCCATGACCCGATCCGCCGACTGGTACTTCGACTTCGTATCGCCGTACTCCTACCTCGCCCGCCGGTTGTTCCCGCGTCTGCCGGCGGACCTTCAAATTCGCAACGTGCCTGTGCTGTTCGCCGGCCTGCTCAAGCACTTCGGCCACATGGGGCCCGCCGAGATCCCGCTGAAGCGTGCGCATGCCTTCCGGTTCTGCCGCTGGTTCGCAAAACGTCACGCGATACCCTTCGTCATGCCGCCGGCGCACCCGTTCAACCCGCTTGCACCGCTGCGCGAGTGCATTCGCCTCGGCAGTTCGGACCAAGTGGTGGACGCGCTGTTTCGCGGCATCTTCGAACAGGGCATGCTGCCCACCGACGATCGTTACTGGCAGTGGTGTGCCGCCGAGTCCGGGTGCGACATCACCCGGCGTGACGACTACGACGCCGCGATCAAGGACACACTGCGCGAGAACACCGCGCGTGCCGCCGAGGCCGGAATCTACGGGGTGCCGACGTTCGCTTTCGAAGGGGAGACGTTCTGGGGCGCCGACCATTTCGACATGTTCCTGGAGTACCTCGAAGACCCCGCGCCGTTCATGGACGACGAAGCCCGACGCATCGCCGATCTGCCCGTGGGTGCGACCCGACGTCGCTGAGCGCGGGCCGTGTCATCCCCGGCGTGCGCGGTAGGCGATGTAGAGCGTGCTTGCGATGATGACGGCGCCGCCGAGCCAGGTCGCCGGGTCGGGAATCTCGCCGAACAGGACGTAGCCGAGGGCGAACGCGTAGAGGATGCGCGTGTATTCGAACGGGGCCACCGCGGTGGCCTCGCCGGCGCGCAGCCCGTGCACCATGCAAGTCTGGCCGAGCGTCGAGAACAGCGCCACCAGCAGCACCAGCATCAGTTCGTGCCAGGAGGGCGTTTGCCATACGAGCAGCGCCGGCACCAGCGCGGCCGCGCCCATGTACACGTAGGTGTAGAACATGATGGTGAGCGGCGCCTCGGTCTCGGCGAGCTTCTTGACCGCCACGGTCACGCCGGCGGTCACCAGCGCAAAGGCCAGTGCGCCGAAGGTCCACGGGTCGAACGTGTCGGCGGTGGGCTGCACGCAGATCACCACCCCGATGAAACCGGCCACGGTGGCCGCGGTGCGGGGCAGGCGGATGACCTCGCCCAGAAAGACGGCGGCCAGCACCACCAGGAACAGGTTGCGGGTGAAGCCGAGGGTCACCGCAAGTGTGAGTTCGATGTGGCTGACGGTGAGAAAGAAAAGGCTGAAGCCCAGCGTTCCCATCATGGCGCGCGTGAAGTGGGACAGCGGCCGGCGCGTCCTGACCGCCCGGAACCGGCCCGCCGCGAGCGCCGGCACCAGCAGCACCAGCGCCAGCACGCTGCGCAGCAGCAGCAGTTCCCACACCGACATGAACTGGCCGATGGCCTTGAGCGTGGCGGCCATGGCGGAGAGGAACAGCGACGCCAGCAGGATCCACAGCGCACCGCGCACGTTGGGCGGCAGCGCCTCCCATCGGGATTGCAGGGACTCGGGGATGAGGTTCACGAGGAGGCTGGTCGGAACAGGGGCGCCGCGCGCCGGGTCGTCGTCGGTGCGCGGCCGTACATGGTGGCGCCATTGTAGCTCAGTCGTTGTCATTGCCATGGCCGGGGTTACAATGGCCGCGGTTCGGCGCCGCGGCCGCCTTGGCCCGCTCGCGCCGTCGCCATTCACCACACGACAACAGCCACAGATCGGAGGCACGGTGAGAGCATCCCAGAACGAGCTTTTGACGCGCAGCGGACCGGACACCGCGCTTGGGCGCCTGATGAGGCGCTACTGGCAGCCGGCGGCGCTGTCCCGCGAACTCGACGGCGAGCGGCCGGTACGTCCGGTGAACCTGCTCGGCGAGCGGCTGGTCCTGTTCAGGGACGAGGGCGGCCGGCTCGGCCTCATCGATCGCCACTGCGCCCATCGCGGCGCCGATCTCGCCTACGGCCGCCTGGAAGACGGCGGCCTGCGCTGCCCGTTTCACGGCTGGCTGTTCGACTGCACGGGCCAGTGCCTCGAGCAGCCGGCTGAGCCGCCCGAGAGCGAGTTTCACACGAGGGTGCGGTTGACCAGTTACCCGGTCGTGGAGAAGAACGGCATCGTCTTTGCCTGGATGGGCGAGGGTGAACCGCCCGCCCTTCCGGCCCTGGACAGCCTGCGCGCTCCGGACGAGTACACCTTCGCCTTCAAGGGCCTGATCGAGTGCAACTGGCTGCAGGCCCTAGAGGTCGGTATCGACCCGGCTCACGCCTCGTACCTGCACCGGTTCATCGAGAACGAGGACGCTGACGACAGCTACGGCAGGCAGTTTCGCGACGCCACCGACGGCAAGGAAATCAGGGTGACGCACCTGCTCCGCGACTTCGCGCGACCGGATATCCGGGCCGAGACCATGCCATGGGGCGTGCGGCTCACCGCCCTTCGGCGTTTCGGCGAGACCGACGTGCACGTGCGCGTCACCAACCAGGTGTTTCCGCACGCCATCGTGATCCCGATGAGCCGGGAGATGACCATCACCCAGTGGCACGTGCCGGTGACCGACACAAGCTGCTACTGGTATGCCATCTTCACCAGCTATGGGCGGCCCGTGGACAAGGAGAAGATGTTCGCCCAGCGCGCCGCGCTCTACGAGATGCCCGATTACGTGCCGCGCATCAACCGGCGCAACGACTACGGTTACGACCCGGCAGAGCAGCGCACGCGCACCTATACCGGCATGGGTGACGACATCAACGTCCACGACCAGTGGGCGGTGGAGTCCCAGGGACCGATCCACGACCGCACCCGCGAGCACCTCGGACGCAGCGACATCGGCATCATCCAGTACCGCCGGCTGCTGCAGAAGGCCGTCGACTCGCTCGACAATGACGCCGAGTTGCCGCTCTACGGCGAGGGCTGCGACGAGCGGGGGATCTCGGGGCCGTTGTCCCTCGACGCCGTCATGGATTTCGACGACTGGCAGGAGGCGTGGGTTGCCCGCGCCGATTCGCTTCGCGCCGGCGCGCCCTGGGCATGAGCGGCGGCAGTCTCGGTCGCGGCGGCTTCGTCGCCCGCCACGGCCTTCGCGACAACGACGGCGAGGCCCGTGCGCGCGAGGTCGCGGACATGGTGCGAGCGGGCGCCTTCAAGACCTTGAGAATCTCCTTCGCCGACCAGCACGGCATCCTGCGCGGCAAGACCGTCAATGCCGACGCCGTGGCCGATGCGCTCGCCAACGGCGTGGCGATGACGACGACGCTGCTGCTCAAGGACACCTCCCATCGCACCGTGTTCCCGGTATGGCGCGCCGATGCGGTGCTCGGCCTCGATGCCTTGAGGGGTGCCTCGGACTTTCTCATGGTTCCCGATCCTGCCACCTTCCGCGAGCTGCCCTGGGCACCCGGAACCGGGTGGATGCTGAGCGACCTGTACTTCCCGGACGGTTCGAAAGTGTCGTTGTCGACGCGGGCACTGGCGCGCGATGCGCTCGATGAGCTGGCGGCGCAAGGGTACGTGTACCGTACCGGGCTCGAGGTCGAGTTTCACGTCATGCGCCTGCTCGACGCGAAGCTCGCGGCCCGCGATGCAACCCACCCGGCCAGCCCGCCCGAAGTGGAACTTTTGGCCCACGGCTACCAGTACCTGACCGAGTCGCGCTACGACGAACTGGAACCGGTGATGGAACTGCTGCGCGAGACGGCGGTGGCGCTCGCGCTGCCGGTGCGCTCCATGGAAGTGGAGTTCGGCCCAAGCCAGGTGGAGTTCACCTTTCACCCGGTCGACGGCCTCGCCCAGGCCGACAACATGGTGCTGTTCAGAAGCGCGGTGAAGCAGGTCTGCCGTCGCCACGGCTACCACGCCACCTTCATGTGCCGGCCGCATCTGCCCAACCTGTTCTCGAGCGGCTGGCACTTGCACCAGTCGCTGGTCGATGCGGCCAGCGGCGCCAACGCCCTGGTGCCCGACAACGACGCCGAGCTCCTCTCGCCCCTGGGGCGGCGATTCGTGGCCGGCCTGCTGGCCCATGCCCGTGCAGCCTGCCTGTTCACAACGCCCACCATCAACGGCTACAAGCGCTACCGCCCGTATACGTTGGCGCCCGACCGGGTGCACTGGGGGCGCGACAACAAGGCTGCGATGATCCGCATCGTCGGCGGTCCCGGCGACGCCGGCACGCGCATCGAGAACCGGGTGGCCGAGCCCGCTGCCAATCCCTACCTGTACTACGCGGCACAGGTTCACTCGGGACTGGACGGAGTGGCCCGCAATCTCGAGCCTCCCGAGCCGTCCGACGCCCCCTACGAAACCGATGCCCCGGCGCTGCCGGCAAGCCTTGCCGAGTCGATCGCGGCGGCGCGCGAAGACGCTGTCCTGTGTGCCGGCCTCGGCGAGAGCTTTGTCGACTACTTCGCATCCATCAAGGAGGCGGAGATCGCGCGTTTCATGACCGAGGTCACGGACTGGGAGCAGCGCGAGTATTTCGAGATGATGTGACGGCGTGATGACCCGGTCGGCAGCCGATTTGGACGGGCAAACGCACTGGCGCGAGTTTCTCGCCGCGGACACGGTGCTGGCCACGCGCGACGGCGACTACCCGACGTGGCGCCGGGGTCGCGACCGCTACGCGGCGTGGGTGATCCCGATCAACGAGCCGGCTGTCGAGAAACGCCTCGGCGCCGTTCGCCGGGCACTCAGCGGCCGCCTGATCCATCCGTGCCGCCGGGCGCCCCATGTCACCCTGTTCGCCTGCGGCTTTCCCGAGATGCGGCCGCGGCATGACGACGACATCGCCCCGAGCGTGCTCGAAGGGCAGGGCGAGACGCTACGCGCCGCCAGCCTGGGGCCGTTCGAGATCCGTGTCGGCGGCGCCCGCAGCTTCCGCGGCGCCCCGTACCTCGCTATCGACGATCCGGCCGGGGGTATCGAGCGCATGCGCCGAATTCTCGCGCGAGCGGGGCGCGAGCAACGTTTCGCCGCGTTCATCCCCCATGTTACCGTCGGGGTCTATAATGCGCCGTGGGGGACAGCTGACATCGCCGCCGTCCTCGGGCCGTTCGGACCCCTGCCGCGACTGCGGTTGAATGTCACCTGCGTCGAACTCGTCAGTTTCGATGCAAGGCACCCGGCCGGCCCGCTGCACACCGAGACCCGCGTGGTGCTCGGCGCCGGCGATTCTTGCGGCAGCTCCCGGTCCTGACCGGCGCGTCGGGGCTCAATTCGCCTGTTGTTACAGATCCGGCCGAGTCTGTATGCCCGAACGGCTGTGGGCGGCCGAAGGAACCTCTTGGAGAGCGAGATGCAAATGCAGGAAATCAAAGCCGAACTCATCGACAAGCTGACCGTGCTCCTGCAGCGCTCGGGCCGCATCACGGAGCATCTGCGCGACACCCCGCCGAGCGACTGGGAAGAGCTGGCCACGTTCCGCGAGCACGACGAGGTCGCCGAGGCGCTCGACGACATCACCCGCGCCGAGATCGAGGACATCAAGTATGCGCTCAGGCGTATGGACGCGGGCGAATGGCCGTACTGCGAGATGTGCGGCGAGGAGATCAACCCCGAACGGCTCAAGGCCCTGCCCACCACGCGTTACTGCATCCGCTGCGCCAGCGCGAGGGAGAAGCGCTAGGCGCTCCGCGGCCGACTCGAATGTGCGGCACGGCGGGCCGAAGCCCACCGGGAGGTTGCCGCGACGTCAGCCC
Organism: uncultured Gammaproteobacteria bacterium; assembly: GCA_965652415.1. GTDB lineage: Bacteria > Pseudomonadota > Gammaproteobacteria > Arenicellales > CAJQKF01 > BQJD01. The sequence continues at coordinate 18,281 of CBFGVH010000063.1, forward strand.
GCCGCGCTGCTGCGGGAGATTCGCGCCGGGAGCCGATGCGGTTTCGGTTCGGCGTTCTGGCGGGCGGGGCGCGGCAGTGCTTCGGGGATGGTCCTGAAAGCCAGGCTGACGCCGAGGCCGGGATCGAGGTTCTCGAAATCCAGTCGTGCGCCGTGCAGCTTGCACACGGCGGCGACCATGCTCAGTCCCAGCCCGTTGCCGCTCTGGTTGCGGCTCGAGTCCATGCGAAAGAAACGCTGCACGACCTTCTGGTGCAGGGCGCTCGGGATGCCGGGTCCGTCGTCGCGCACGGAGATGCGGGCCTGTTGGCCGTCGTTCGACAAGGCGACCGAGATCCTGCCGCTTGCCGGCGTGTACTTCACCGCGTTGTCGAGCAGGTTGGCGATCGCCTGGAAGATCAGGTCGCGATCCCCGAACACTTTCGCCGAGGCGGAATTGTCGAGGACCAGTGCCTGGTCCTTCTCCTCGGCCAGGGGCTCGTAGAGTTCGACCACGTCGGCCAGCACCTCGGCGAGGTCGAGGCTGGCGAAGCCTTCCTTGCGAGAATCCGTCTCGATGCGGGCGATGCGCAGGAGCGCATTGAACGTGGAGAGCAGTCCGTCCGCCTCGCGGATCGCCAGATCGAGATCCGGGGCGTGCTCCGCCTGGCGTCGGTTGATGGTTTCGAGCCGGTTGCGCAGCCGGGTCAGCGGCGTCTTCAGGTCGTGGGCGATGTTGTCGGAGATGCGGCGCACGCTCTCGAGCAGCGACTCGATCTGGTCGAGCATGCGGTTGAGTTGTTCGGACAGGCGGTCGAAGTCGTCGCCGGTGCCGCGCGTGGGCACTCTTCGACCGAGGTCGCCGGAGACGATTTTCTCGCTGGTGGCGGTGATCTGGTCGATGCGTCTGAGCATGCCCCGGCTCATGAGAATGCTGCCCAGAACGCCGAGAATGACCATGATGGCCAGGCCCCAGCCGAGGGTCCAGATCACCCGATTACGGGCCACCAGCAGGTCCTCGATGCCGCGCCCCACCAGCAGCCGGAAGCCGCCGTCGAGCATGAACGAGCGGGCGCGCACGTGGATCACGGGCCTGGGATCGAAGCGGGTGTCCTCGAGCACGAAGTCGATGAAACCGTCTTCGCGATCGTTGCCGCGAGGCCAGCGGTCGAGGTTGCCTATGATGCGGTTGTAGCGGAAGTTGGTCAGCAGGTAGATGGTCGAAGCGGACGGCGGTTGGGTGCGGATTCGCTCACGAATGAGCTGGGTCAGGCCGTTCAGCCCCGTCTCCTCGTAGCGTTCCTTCAGGCCGCGGATCTCGAGGTTGAGCGCCTCGTCCGCCTGCTCGGTCATGTAGTTCAGGGTGGACCAGTAGATGAAACCGAACAGGATCAGGACCGACGTGCTGAACAGGCTGATGTACAGCAGGGTCAGCCGGAAGGTGGAGCTGCGCAGCAGCGGCCTGGCCATGACTGCGCCCGGTCAGGCCTTGAGCATGTAACCCGCGCCGCGAACGGTGTGAAGCAGGGGCTTGTCGAAACCCTTGTCGATCTTGCCGCGCAACCGGCTCACGTGCACGTCGATGATGTTGGTCTGCGGGTCGAAGTGGTAGTCCCAGACGTTCTCCAGCAGCATGGTGCGG
>CBFGVH010000064.1:0-18580 GCA_965652415.1 uncultured Gammaproteobacteria bacterium
TGGCGCGGGCGAGTTCGAGCATGAGCCAGCGCGCCATGCCGGCGTTGTTCACCACCAGGAGCTCGGGTTCGAAGGGTGTTCGGTGCACGCTGCCGTCGCGGACCACGCCGGCGAGCCGCGCGGCCAGCATTTCGACCCGGTTGCCGTAGTGCGCGTACAGCATCGCAGGCCCGTTACCTCGTGCGTCGCGCCGCCGGCGCGAATTCAACCGTGCGCATCGGCGGCAGGGCTGACGAGGGCGGCGGCCAGCAGGCCGTCCAGCGCCACGACGTTGCTCGGGTGGGCGATGCTGTCCGTGCTCCAGATGTCGTCGATCCCCGCTTCGCGCAGCGTCGTCATGGCATCGTCGCAGAACAGCGGATGGGTGACGACGCAGGACACGCGCGACGCGCCGTGGGCCAGCAGGGCGCGCGCCGCCTCTGCCAGAGTGTGACCCGTGCTCGCCACGTCGTCCACCAGGACGACCTCGGCGCCGGCGATGACGGCATCGGTCGGCAGCTCGACGTCCACGTCGCGATCGGAGTGACGGGTCTTGCGCGCCACGCTCCACGGCAGGTCGGCCGCCAAGGCCACGCGCTCGGCCCACTGCGCCGACTCGGCGTCGGGTCCGACCACCAGCGCCGAGGGTGCTCGCGCGGCGAGGAACTCGCCGATCAGCGGCGCCGCCGTCAGCGTGGCCGCGCGCGTCGAAGGCAGCACGGTCGCCAGGTCGTCGATGCGGTGCAAGTGCGGATCGACCGTGATCACGCTGTCGAAGAGCGAACCGAGCCACGCCCCGACCAGCCGCTGGCTCACCGCCTCACCCGGCGTGAACGAGATGTCCTGGCGCATGTAGCACAGGTACGGAGCCACCAGCGTCAACGACGCCGCCCCGGCGTCGCGGCACGCTCCGGCACACAGCATCAGCTCCACGAGCTTGTCGTTGGGGTGATCGAGGGTGCGATAGATCGCGACGCGGGGCGGCAGCGCCGGCGGCACGCGGACCAGGCTCTCTCCGTCCGGAAAGCGGTGTACCGACACCGGCGCGAAGGCGGCGCCGGCGCAGGCGGCGACCCGCTCGGCGGCGGGCCGGCATTCCTCGAAGCCGAGCAGCACGATATCGTCGCCGGCCCGCACGTCAGGCTTCGGTGAAGGCGGTGGGCACCTGGTCGCGCGCGCCGATGCGATAACCGGGATCCTCGTCGGCATGGACGCAGGCGAATCGGAAATCGGCGGCGAACTCGGCGTGGATGCGATACAGGACGTCGCCCTCGGCGACCGCTTCGCCGATCTTGCGCACGAGGTCGATGCCCGCGCGCTTGTCCATCGGCGCACCGGCGAGGCTGGCAATGCGGTTGATCCTGAGATTGTCGATTCCGATGACGTAACCCTCCTTCGTTGCACGGATCTCGCGAACGCGCTCGCCCGGCTCGAGCGTGTACTCGCGCCGGCCCTGGGCGGCGATGATGTCCTTCATCTTCGCCAGCGCGCGGCCCGAGTCGAGGATGTCACGAGCGATGGTGAAGCCGTCGCCGCCGCGCACGTCGGGATCGAACTCCAGCACCCGGCCGGCCAGCCGCAGCGCCTTCTGGCGAAGGTCCGAAGGCGCCTCGGGCCGGCACTCGAGCACCTGCATCACGTCGCGCGCCTCGAGCACCGGGCCGACTCCGCGACCCACCGGTTGCAGGCCGTCGGTGATGATCACCTCGAGATGGATGCCGAGCTGGCCGCCGACGTACTCGAACAGCTTGCGCAGCATCAGCGCCTGGCGCATGCGCCGGATCTTGGCGCTCGGCCCGACCGGGATGTCGATCAGCAGGTGTGTCGAACCGGCCGCCAGTTTCTTGGCCAGGATTGAGGCCACCATCTGGCCCTTGGCGTCGATGCCGAGCGGCCGCTCGACGGAAATGAGCACGTCGTCCACCGGCGCCAGCTGGGCGTTGCCGCCCCACGCCAGGCAACCGCGCTCGCGGCGCACGATGTCGTGCAGCTTGCGCGGCGGAAAATCCACGTCGGCCAGCACCTCCATGGTGTCGGCGGTCCCGGCGGGCGAGGTGATGGCGCGGCTGGAAGTCTTGGGTATCAGCATGCCGTGGGCGGCGACGATGGGCACCACCAGCATTGACGTGCGGTTGCCCGGAATACCGCCGATGCAGTGCTTGTCCACCACCATGGGCTCGTGCCAGTCCAGGCGCTGGCCCGATTCGGCCATGGCGCGGGTATAGCTCAGCACCTCGTCGCGGTCGAGTCCCGACTGGTCGGTGGCGACCAGGAAGGCGGCCATCTCCATGCGCGAATAGCGGTTCTCGACGATGTCGCGGCAGATGGCGCGAAAGTCATCCGGCCCGAGCCGGTCGCCGGCGATCTTGCGCCGCACGGCGTCCATGGACGCCGGCCGCTCGGCGTGCTCGATCCACACAGCCGATCCTTCCGGCGCGCCGAGCTGTTCGAATGCCTGGTCGCACAAACCGAGCTCACCGGGCGCAGCGATGCACTCGTCGTGCACCACGTTGAGCACCGCCATCACCGTGGCGCCGTTGACCGACACCTGGATCTTCGACAGCGCCTGGAAGCCCTCGGCCCGGTAATACTCGCAGTCGCTGTGCATGTAGGCGACATTCTCGTGGTAGGTGTCGACGGCCACGTGCCGCACCCGCAGCGGCTCGGCGCCGGCCCTGGCCTTCGTCGATCCTCGTCCGTCGGCCTGGCGGCCGCCCTTCGCCTTCGCGGCAGGTGTCACGCCTTGTTCCCCGGCACGTCCGCACCCCCGGCCCGATCACCCTCGAGGCCGCTGCGGCACATAACGCCGGAACCGGTCGTGTCCCGCGGTACGATGGGTATATTGACGCACTCTCGCATGGTCGCTTTCATGGGCCTATTGTGCCACCGATCCGCCCCGCGACCCACGGCGCCGGGAAGCGGGTCCCCACGAGGGATCAGCCGAGCGGCTATAATCACCGGGGTGAGTCGTTACCTTTACCCGCAATCACCGTGACGGGGCGGTCCATTGCCGGAAGCTGATCGCGCGAACGCGCCGCGGCCGCTGTACCTGTGCATGATCAGCATCCACGGCCTGATTCGTGGAGACAACCTGGAACTCGGGCGCGACGCCGACACCGGCGGACAGACCAAGTACGTGGTCGAGCTGGCCCGGGCAGTGGCCCGCCAGCCGGGCGTCGAGAGGGTCGACCTCGTCACCCGGTTGGTCGACGACGACGAGGTGGACGACGACTACTCCCGCCCGTCCGAGGATCTCGGCGGCGGCGCGCGCATCGTTCGCATCGAGGCCGGGCCGCCCGGCTACCTGCCCAAGGAGGCCCTCTGGGACCATCTCGATGCGTTCGTCGACAACACCATCGAGCATTTCCGCCGCGAGGAGCGCGACCCGGACCTCTTGCACAGCCACTACGCCGACGCCGGCTACGTCGGCAGCCGCCTGTCCCACCTGCTCGGCGTACCGCTCGTGCACACCGGGCACTCCCTCGGCCGCATCAAGCGCGCACGCCTGATTGCCGCCGGCGTCGGTGCCCGCGAAGTCGACGAGCGTTACGCCATGCGCCGCCGCATCCGCGCCGAGGAACAGGCCCTTGCCACCGCCGAGCGTGTCATCACCAGCACCCGGCAGGAGATCGAGCAACAGTACGAGCGCTACGACTACTATCACCCCGACCAGATGCGGGTGATTGCGCCGGGCACCGACCTGGAACGCTTCCACCCGCCGACCGGCGGCGAGTGGGACAGTCCGGTCGCCGCCGACATCTCGCGCTTCCTGCGCGAGCCGCGGCGGCCAATGGTGCTGGCGCTTTCACGCCCCGATGCGCGCAAGAACATTCCCGCGCTCATCGACGCGTTCGGACAGGACAAAGCGCTGCGCGAGAAAGCGAACCTCGTCATCGTGGCCGGCAACCGCGACGACATCGACGACCTCGACGCCGGCAGCCGCGACGTGATCACCGAGATCCTCGCCGCCGTCGACCGCCACGACCTCTACGGGCAGGTTGCCTATCCGAAGCACCACCGCTCCGACGACGTGCCGCTGATCTATCGCCTTGCTGCGCTGACCCGGGGCGTGTTCGTCAACCCCGCATTGACCGAGCCCTTCGGTCTCACCCTGATCGAGGCGGCAGCGAGCGGCCTGCCGGTGGTCGCCACCGAGGACGGCGGGCCGCGCGACATCGTCGACAACTGCGACAACGGCGTGCTGGTCGACCCCCTCGACCCTTCCGACATTGCAGCGGGAATCCGCAAGGTGCTGCTCGACGGCGACGCCTGGCGGCGCATGTCGGAATCGGGGCTCGCGGGCGTGCGCGAGCACTACTCCTGGCAGGCGCACGCCGAGCGCTACCTCAAGGAGGTACGCCCCATCGCCGAGCGCGTCACGCCTCCGCTTTATCGCCGCGAAGCCGGCGAGAGGCACAGCGTCTACCACGACCGCGCCATCTTCACCGACCTCGACCAGAACCTCGTCGGCGTGCCGTCCGCGCTGCCGGTGTTCATCGAGGCGATGCACGCCCATCGCCAGTCGACGGCATTCGGCATAGCCACCGGCCGGCGCCTGGATTCGGCGCTGGCGGTGATGAAGCGCCACGGGATCCCGCGGCCGGACATCCTCATCACCAGCGGCGGCACCGAGATCTACTACGCGCCGCGCCTCACCCTGGACCGCGCCTGGACCCGCCACATCGAGCGCAACTGGACTCCCCACGTGGTGAGACGGGTGCTCGACGGCGTCGACGGCCTGGTGCCGCAACCGCGGCCGGAACAGAGCCGGTTCAAGGTCAGCTACTACATCGATCCGGACAAGGCGCCGGGCGTCGACGAGATCACCCGCATGCTGCTGCACGAGGACCAGGTGGTGAACGTGATCGTGTCGTTCGGTCAGTTCCTGGACGTGTTGCCCATTCGCGCATCCAAGGGTCTCGCCCTGCGCTACGTCGCCGCCACTCGCGAGATAGTCCTGGACCGCATCCTGGTGGCGGGAGGATCCGGGGCCGACGAGGACATGATGCGCGGAAACACCCTGGCGGTGGTGGTGGGCAACCGGCATCACGAGGAACTGTCGGAGCTCGAGGATCTCGAGCGGATCTACTTTGCCCACTCGCCGGGTGCCGCCGGTATCATGGAAGCGATCGACTACTACGACTTCTTCGGCGCCTGCCGGACCCCGGAGGCCGCCGGTGAACACTGATTCCACGCTGCTCGTCGCCACCGACCTCGATCGCACCCTGGTGCCGAACGGCCCGGAGCCGGAATCGCCCGGGGCGAGAGACGCCTTCGCCCGGTTCGTCGCCGACGGCAGCGTGGTGCTCGCCTACGTGAGCGGCCGCGACCGGCGGCTGGTTGCGGACATCATGGCGGCCTTCGAACTGCCGGCGCCCGACTTCGTCATCGCCGACGTCGGCACCACCGTCTGGCGCGTCGGCGACAGCACCTGGGACTTCGACGCAGGCTGGCGCGACCGCCTTGCCGCACGCTGGGCGGGACTGGGCTCGGCCGGGATCGCCGCCCTGCTCGCACCGATGGCCGCGCTGACGATGCAGGAGGAGCACAAGCAGGGCGAGTTCAAGGTGAGCTACTACGTACCCGCGAGCGCCTCGCGCGACATTCTTGACGACGAGGTGCGACGCCGTCTCGACGATGCCGGCGTGCATGCCAACCGCGTGTGGAGCATGGACCAGGCATCGAACGTGCTGCTGCTGGACATCCTGCCGGCCGGCGCCGACAAGCTCGCGGCCCTCGAGTATCTCGGCGAGTCCACCGGCATCGCTGTCGAGAACATGTTGTTCGCCGGCGACAGCGGCAACGACATCGCGGTGCTGGCGAGCGCCCTGCCCTCGGTACTGGTGGCCAACGCCCTTCCCGAGGTCGCGCGCGAGGCTCTCGCCGCCAGCCGCGCTGCCGGTACGATCGACAGGCTGTATCTCGCGCGCGGCGGTTTCCTGGGCATGAACGGCAATTACGCCGCGGGGATCCTGGAAGGTATTGCCCACCTCTTCCCGAATCGTACCGCGGCGCTGCGCGAGGCGGCCCGGGCGGCATGACGGCGAGCCCCGGAAAGCGGCGTCCGGTGGTGTTCGGCGAGGTCCTGTTCGACTGTTTCGAGGACGGCAGTCGAGTTCTCGGCGGAGCACCGTTCAACGTCGCCTGGCACCTCGCCGGCTTCGGTCTCGATCCGCTGCTGGTCAGCAGGGTCGGGGACGACGCGCCGGGGCGCGAGGTTCGGCGGGCGATGGACCGACACGGCATGGACGCGGGCGCTCTGCAAGTCGATGCGATCCGAGCCACCGGCGAGGTCCAGGTCGTCCTCGAGGCGGGCCAACCCGGCTTCGACATCGTCGACGATCGCGCCTTCGACCATATCGAGCCGCCGAAGCTCGCCACCCTCGAACCTGCCCTCGTGTATCACGGCACCCTGGCCCTTCGGCACGCGAAAAACCAGGCGACACTCGACACGCTCGTCGACACGACTGCCGCGCCGGTGTTCGTCGACGTCAACCTTCGCGATCCGTGGTGGACACCCGGGATCCTGGCTTCGGTACTCGGCCGGGCGCGCTGGGCCAAGCTCAGCGACGTCGAGCTCGGCCGCGCCGGCCGAGGCGGGAACGATTCCGCGGCCCTTGCCGCGAAGATAGTGGAACGTCACGGGCTCGAGCGGATCATCGTCACAAGAGGCGAGCACGGCGCGTTTTCCCTGGACAGTCGCGGCGAACGGACGGAAACACCCGGGGCCGCCGCCGCTGCCGTGGTCGACACGGTCGGCGCCGGCGACGCCTTCGCCGCGGTATGCATTCTCGGACTCATGCAAGGCTGGGACTTCGGCCTCGTCCTTGAACGGGCCCACGAGTTCGCCCTCGTTCTCGTCGGCCAACGCGGCGCGGTCATTGACGACAACGACTTCTACAGCGAGCTCGCCAACCGCTGGGCCTGAACTCCATCGAAACCAGCAAGCCATGTACGAACAGGTCTCCCACTCCCTGCTCAACGAGATCCTCGACGAGCTCAAGCCCGAGATTCGCCGCCAGAACCTGCGCCACTTCTATACCCGGCTCGGCGCCAACTTCTACGCCATTCATTCGCTGTTCCAGCATCTATACGGCCAGCGCGATGACTTCAGGGAGCGCCTGATCGATCTCGTCGAGGTCATGGCGAGTCGCTATATCGAGCGCAGCGACGAGCTCGAGCGCCGCGACATGGATCGCGAGCGCGATCACAACTGGTTCCTGGGTCAACAGTGGGTGGGGATGGCGCTTTACGCCGACGGCTTCGCCGACACCCTCCGGGGACTGACCTCGCACCTGCCGTACCTGCAGGACCTCGGCGTCAACATGGTCCACGTGATGCCGATGCTGCTGTGCCCCGAGAAGGCCAGCGACGGCGGCTATGCCATCAGCGATTTTCGACGCATCGATCCGCGCATCGGTACTCTCGAGGACCTCGACGCGCTGGCCGCGTCGATGCGCCGCCGGGACATGCTGCTCACGCTGGATGTCGTGGTCAACCACACCTCCGACGAGCACGAATGGGCGCGCCGGGCGCGTGCCGGCGAGGAGAAGTACCAGGACTACTACTACGTATTCGCCGACCGCGACATTCCCGACATGTTCGAGGAGACCATGCCGGAGATCTTTCCCGAGTCCGCGCCCGGCAACTTCACGTTCGACGAGGCCATGGGCAAGTGGGTGATGACGGTCTTCAACAAATTCCAGTGGGACCTGAACTACTCGAACCCGGCGGTGTTCATCGAGATGGTGGACATCGTCCTCACCTGGGCCAACCACGGCGCCGATATCGTGCGCCTGGACGCCGTCGCCTTCCTGTGGAAGAAGATCGGCACTGCCTGCCAGAACGAGCGCGAGGCCCACCTGATCCTGCAGATGATGAAGGACTGCTGCCAGGTCACCGCGCCGGGCCTTCTGTTCATCGCCGAGGCCATCGTGGCGCCGTCGGAGATCACCAAGTACTTCGGCGAGGACGCCATCATCGCCAAGGAATGCGAGATCGCCTACAACGCGACGCTCATGGCGCTGCTGTGGGACGCTGTGGCGACACGCAACGCCAGGCTGCTGAACCTGGGACTCGCCAGTCAGCCGGCGAAGCTCGACCGCGCCACCTGGCTCAACTACGTGCGCTGCCACGACGACATCGGCCTCGGCTTCGACGACGCCGACATCATCAGCGCGGGCTACGATCCTGCCGCCCATCGCGCCTTCCTGGTGGACTACTTCACCGGCGCATTCGACGAATCACCCGCGCGGGGCAAGCCTTTCGGCCGCAACCCGCGTACGGGCGACGCACGAATCTCAGGCGCGCTGGCTTCGCTGGTGGGGCTTGAATCGGCCCTCGAACGCGACGACGCCGAGGGTATCGAGCGCTCGGTACGCCTGATCCTGCTGCTGCACTCCGTCATCCTGAGCTACGGCGGTATTCCCTTGCTGTATTACGGCGACGAGCTGGGCACGGTGAACGACTACAGCTATCTCGACGACCATGCCAAGGCTTCCGACACCCGCTGGATCCATCGACCCCGCATCGACTGGCAGCAAGCCGAGCGCCGCCATCGCCACGGTACCGTCGAATGCCGGATATTCGAAGGCATCAAGCGGCTCATCGCCGTGCGCAAGGGCATCGGCGCGTTCGCCGACTTCAACAACCGCGAACTCGTCGCCTGCGGCAACGAACACCTGCTGGTGTACGTGCGCAGCAACCCGGCCGACGCCGCCGACACGGTGGTGGTGGTCGCAAACTTCGACGCCCGGCCGCAGCATCTCGATCTCGACGACCTCGGCAGCCGGCTGCGCCTGCCCGTCGCCCGGCCGCGCGACCTCGCCAGCGGCGAGGCGCCGGCGATCCACAACAACCACCTCGTCATTCCGCCCTACCGGTTCTACTGGCTCGGCGGACAGCGCGCGGGCGGCATGATCTGATACCCTCTGCACCGAACGGCGGAACGACCGGGACATCGATCGGGCGGCGGTGCCCGAAGGAGAATTCTTCATGCTGATCAATGCCGAACGATCCGTGCTGCTGGTTATCGACGTGCAGCAGCGGCTGGCCCCCGTGATCGACGACGTCGAGTCGGTGATACGCCGCATCATCTGGCTGATCCAGGTCGGCTCGCGGCTCGGCGTGCCGGTGGTGGGCACCGAGCAGTACCCGGCGGGACTCGGCCCGCTGGTGCCGCAGATCGGACCGCTCATTCCCCGCGAGCGCACCGTCTCCAAGATCCGCTTCTCGGCCGCCACCGACGGCTGCCTGAACGGTGTCGACGCGATGGACCGCCCGCAGGTGGTGATCACCGGCATGGAAAGCCATGTCTGCGTGCTTCAGACCGCGCTGGAACTGGCGGACCAGGGCAAGGAAGTCTTCGTGGTCGCCGAGGCCGTCGGCTCGCGTCGGCCGGCCGACCGCGAACTGGCCCTCGAGCGCATGCGCCAGGAGGGTTGCCGCATCGTGTCGGGCGAGATGGTCGCCTTCGAATGGCTGGCACAGGCGGGCACTGAAGTCTTCCGCGAGATCAGCCGAGAGTTCCTGCGGTAGGAGCGCTGGCGTCATGAACATCGTGCGGGCCATCGCGCGGGTTCTTGCCTGGATCCCGTTCTTGTTGCTCGCCCGGGCGCTGCCTGCCGCCGACGCGGTCGACCTGCATCGCCTGTGGGACGGCCGCTGCGCCGAGTGCCACGGGCATTCCGCCGAGTTCGCCCGCAGCCTGCTCACGGTGAACGAAGGTCGCCTCGCGGGCCGCCACCACCGGGACGATCTCGCCACGTTCCTGCACAACCATTACCTGGCCGGCAGTCACGTGGACGAGGTGTACGCCATGCTGCTCGCCCAGGTCGTCACGCCGCCGCGCTTCGCCGAGGAGTGCCGCACCTGTCACGGCAGCGCCGCCGATTTCGCCCGTGACTCACTCGTCTTTCGCGACGGCGTGCTCCACGGGCGCGCGAGCGGCGAGCCCGTGCGCGCGTTCCTCGCCGGCCACCGCGGTCTCGAAGACGCCGACGCGGAGTTTTTCGCTGAAATGCTCGATCGCGTCGCGCGCGAAGTCGGGATGCGCTAGCCTGGTCGCACAGTCCTACCCGTTCTTCACCTCGATCCGCCGCGCCTTCTTCTTCGCCTCGGCCTTCTTCGGCAGCACCACCTTGAGAACGCCGTTGACCACCGACGCCTCGAGCTTGTCGACGTCGACGTCGTCGGGCACGGTCAATCGACGCTCGAACGAGCCGGAGCGGCGCTCCTTGAGGTAGTAGCCTTTCTTCTTCTCTTCCTTCTCTTCCTTGCGCTGACCCTTCACGGTGAGGGTGCTTCCGCTCAAGGAGCACTCGACATCATCACCGGTCAGGCCCGGCAGTTCGGCGGTCAGTTCGTAGGCGGCATCCGTCTCGGCCATGTCCACTCGCGGCAGGCTGATCTGGCGCGTGGCCAGGGACGGAAACTCCATGCGGGTGAACGGATCGAAATCGGCCAGGTGCCAACGGCGGCCGAACATCGGCCAGCGGTCGAACATCCGGTGAAACGCCTGCTCGATCTCGTGCGCCAGGTCGCTTCCGGCAGCGGTCATTGCGGTGCCGGGTTCGTCGGACTTGCTGCGCGTGATCTTGACGGCCTCTTTCTTCTTTGCCATGGAGTCACCTCCTGTCAGGTTAGTGAACATCGACGGCGGACCCACCGTCGCCATTCATTATGGGGAAACCTCGGACAACTCGATTGACCGGGGTCAACTTCGGCCGAACTGGTCCTGCACCACGGGATGTCGCGCCGCGCGTACCTCATCGAGCCGACCGACCGGGGTCGAATGAGGGGCCCCAAGCACGGTGTCGGGAGTGCGGGTGGATTCGTCGATGATCCGGGCGATCGCGTCGACGAACGCGTCGAGGGTCTGCCGGCTCTCGGTCTCGGTGGGTTCGATCATCAGCGCCTCCGGCACCACCAGCGGAAAGTAGTTGGTGGGCGCGTGCACACCGAAGTCGAGCAGGCGCTTGGCGATGTCGATGGCGCGAACGGGTGAGCCCTCGACCCTGCCCTGGCAGACGAACTCGTGCATGCAGGCGCGGTCGAACGGGACCGGCAACATGTCCTTGATGCGCACTCTCAGGTAGTTCGCGCCCAGCACGGCGTGAAGGGAGCTGGCGAGGAGCCCGTCACCGCCGAGCACCTCGAGGTACGTCAGAGCGCGCACGATCATGCCGAAGTTGCCGTGAAACGCCGCTACGCGGCCGATGGACCGTGCCGGCATGACGAACTCGTAGCGCTCGCCGCCGCTTGCAGAGCCATCGTCGATCCGGCGAACCACGGGCCCGGGCAGGTACGCAGCCAGTTCGCTCGACGCCGCGAGCGGTCCGGCGCCGGGCCCGCCGCCGCCGTGCGGCGTCGCGAACGTCTTGTGCAAGTTGAAGTGCATCAGGTCGATGCCGAGGTCGGCGGGGCGCACCACGCCTGCCAACGCATTCATGTTCGCACCGTCGCCGTACAACACCGCGCCGGCCCCGTGCACGATCCGCGCCACCTCCTCGACCTGTTCCTCGAACAGCCCGAGGGTGTTGGGATTGGTCAGCATCAGCGCCGCCACCCGCTCGTCGCAGGCCGCCTCGAGCGCGGCGAGGTCGATGTTGCCGCGAGCATCGGAGGGAATCTCCACGGCGACGAGTCCCGCCATGGAGGTCGATGCCGGGTTGGTGCCGTGGGCCGAATCGGGTATGAGTACCCGGTCGCGGGCGCCTTCGCCGCGATCCGAGTGCAGGGCGCGAATCATCAACAGCGCCGTGAATTCGCCGTGCGCTCCCGCCGAGGGCTGCAGCGAGACCGCCTCGAAGCCGCCGATCGCCGCCAGCGATTCCTGCAGGGCGTGCATGACGGCGAGGTTGCCCTGCACCGTGGCAGGGTCCTGCAACGGGTGGGTGTCGGCGAATCCCGCCAGGCGTGCCAGTTCCTCGCACAGCCTGGGGTTGTATTTCATGGTGCACGAACCGAGGGGATAGAACCCGGAATCGACGCCGAAGTTGCGCTGCGCAAGGGCGAGATAGTGACGCACCACGTCGAGCTGCGATAGCTCGGGGAGGCCGTTTTCGGTCCTCCTGTCCGCCGGCAGCGAACTCGCGAGGACGTCGCAGTCCGGAAGGTCGAGACCCCGGCGACCCGGGGCGCTGAGTTCGTAGACGGTGGGCAGGGTCATGGCGGCGCTCTTATCGGCAGGCGGCGGCGAGGGCGTCGACCAGGCGGTCGATGGACTCGCGGGTATTCATCTCGGTCACGGCCAGCAGCATGCGGCCGGCCAGGCGCTCGTCGACCAATCCGAGATCGTATCCGCCGATGATGCCGTGCTCGTCGAGCAGGATCCGGTTGACCTCGGCCACGGGCACCGGCAGCGCCGCCACGAACTCCTTGAAAAAGTCTTTCTCCGGCGCCTGCGGGTTGATCGCGACGCCCGGGATGTCCCCGATGCGTGCGGCGGCATAGTGGCTCTTGTGGTAGCAGAGCTCGGCGACGCGCCTGAGGCCGTCCTTGCCCACCGTCGACAGGTACACGGCCGCGGCGAGCGCGCCCAGCGCGGCGTTGGTGCAGATGTTGCTCGTGGCGTGCTCGCGGCGGATATGCTGCTCGCGGGTACCGAGAGTCAGGACGTAGCCGCGGCGCGACGCCGCATCGACCGTCTCGCCCACGAGGCGGCCGACAAGGCGCCGAATGTACTGGCGCCGGGTGGCGAATATGCCCAGGTGCGGGCCGCCGAACGAAGGCGGCAACCCGAGGCACTGGCCGTCGGCGACGACGAGATCGGCGCCGAAGTCCCCCGGCGGCCGGTAGAGGCCGAGGGAGACGGGATCGACCACGACGATCAGCAGGGCCCCGGCGTCGTGCACGCGTGCGGCAACGTCGTCGAGCCGCTCCACCTGGCCGAAGAAGTCCGGCGTTTGCACGACCACCGCCGCGGTACGCCCGTCGAGCCGGCCGAGCAACGCGGAAAGGCCGCCCCGCCCGTCCTCGTCGCCCGCCACCGTCGCCGCGGCGGCCGACAGGTAGGTCCTGGCCACCTCTCGGTAGTGCGGATGCACCCCGGCTGACAGCAATATCGCGTCGCGGCCCTTCTCGCCGGCGTGAAGGGCCAGCATCACCGCCTCGGCCAACGACGTGGCGCCGTCGTAGTGGCTGGCGTTGCTGACCTCCATCCCGGTCAGGCGGCAGATCATGCTCTGGTACTCGAACGTCGCCTGCAGCATGCCCTGGCTCGCTTCCGGCTGGTAGGGCGTGTACGCGGTAAAGAACTCGCCGCGCGAGAGCACGTGATCGACGATCGCGGGCCGGAAGTGGTTGTAGACGCCCGCCCCCAGGAAAGTGTCATTGACCAGGGCATCGCGATTACGACCGGCGTGACGGCGCATGGTCGCGGCGACTTCCAGTTCCGAACGACCGGCGGCAAGGCCGAGCTCCGGAAAGCGGGCGTGGGCCGGCACTTCGGCGACAAGGTCCTCGAGCGTCAAGGCGCCGACGGCGTCGAGCATGACGCGGCGGTCCTCGTCGGTATGGGGCAGGTACGGCATGCGAAATTTCTCCTTTCGTGGCAGCGCCACGCGGCTCAGCGGGCGACCTGGACCATGCGCCGCCGCCGGTAGCCGACCACGACCGACAGGTAGCCGGGGCCCGCAAGTTCGGCATCGAGGGCCGCGTCACCGCTGTCGAACCGCAGTGGCCCCGTGCGTGTCAGCTTCGCCGGCGTCGCCACAACCACCAGGTTGTTCACGCCGATACGGCGAAGGACCCGCGGACTGAGCGGCAGGTTGCCGCGGCCGACGAGGAACCCCTGGGCGCCGATCGGGCTCAGCACCAGTCGCGCGTCGGGATACTCATCGAGCAGCTCCAGCAACCCCTGCTCATCGAGGTCGGAGCCGACCAGCACGTCGTCGACCACGGCATCGATACCGAGCAGGGTCTTGTCGATGCCGAGGGCGTCGGCGATCGCCTTGACCGTGCTGCCGGGACCGAGCACCACCATGACGCCCGGCGCCGCCATGATCTCCTCGAGCAGGTAATCGGCGATATCGCGCCTGGCATCGTCGTCGACGCCGGCCGGCACCAGCACCTTGGCGGCCTGGGTCCAGGACGGCTCGTACGGCGTCAACGCCGACTGGTACAGGCGAACCACCCACTCACCGCGCCGGTAGCGTTCCTCGTCCAGGTCGAGAATCTCGACCTCGGCCGGCGCCAGTTCGCCGCGCACGTACGCGGCGACGATCTCCCCGGTGCGCGCCGGTGTCACGCCGAACACGCCCGAGTACATCTTCACGCCGGCGGGAATGCCAAGCAGCGGACACCCAAGGTCCACCACCTGGCAGATGTCACGGGCGGTGCCGTCGCCGCCGCAGAACAGGATCAGGTCGGCGCCGGCCTCGACGAAACGGCCGGCGGCGGCCCTCGTGTCACCAGCCCCTGTTGCCGGCGGCGCCTCGTAGACGACGTCGTAGCTGTAGATGCCGGCGGCATCCAGTATCTCGGCCCCCATCGCGCCCGAACAGGTAAGCCATTCGACCCGGTCGTTGGCATCGCGCCCGGTACGCTCGGAAAAGGACGCAACCGCTTCGAGCGCCCGCGCCGGGGCCACCGGCGACGCACCGCGCCGGATCGCCTCTTCCGCCATGCCGTCGGTACCCTTGAGGCCGACCCGCCCGCCCATGCCAGCCACGGGATTGACGAGAAAGGCGATCCGCAAGGGCCCGCGGCCATCGGTTTTCGTCTTGCCTTGTGCCACTTCAAGGCCATTGTGCCGCCGGGCTCAGGTCGGGTTATTGACCGGTGTCAATACCGCTTCGGGCAATAGGCCGGACAACGCCTTCGCCCGCCGTGGGTCGCGGCCGGAAACTCGTCTGCCAAAAAAAACCGGCCGGAGAATGCACCGGCCGGGATCCAAGCACGGGACGTCCCGTCCCGCCAGTAGTCGCGCGCTCAGGCGCGGCGAAGCGCCATCACGCGTTGACGAACTTGTTGCGGAACTCCGTGCGCACATCGGCGTACCACTGCGGTTCGCGCGGCCAGGGCCAGAGCTTCGACAGCGCGTCGCCCGGATAGGCCTCCGAAAAGTTCGTCCGATACTGCTCGCCCGCATGCGCATCGGCGCCGATCACCGCCGAGTTGTAGCCGTGATGATCGATGCCCATGCCGGCGAACTCGGGCCGGTAGAAGTAGTTGATGAACTCGTAGACCTGGTCCACGTTCTCGGCCGCGGCCGACAACGACATGCCGTCCACCCAGGCCAGGGCGCCTTCCGACGGCGCCTGGTAGTGCACCGGCTCGCCTTGCGACTTGAGCACCAGCGGCGGTCCGTCCCAGGTCTGACCCACCACGACCCCGTCATGGAGAAATCCGTTCTTCTGGCTGTCGGCATCGTTCCAGAACAGCTTGATCTGCTTCTTGTTGGCGATGCAGAAGTCCGTCACGACGTTCCAGGTCTTGCGCATGGTCTGCTCGTCCTCGTAGGCGCGCTTCATGTCACCCGGCTCGAGCGCCCCCGTGGTTTCAAGGTAAAGACCGGCGCCGAGCATGCCCGAATGCGGCCGGATCATCGCCTTGCCCTCGACGTCGCTCTGCCAGACATTGCCGTAGCTCGGCACGCCGCCGGGCGGCGTGTACAAGTCGATGCGCCAGGCGATCGCCTCGGTACCCCATACACTGGGCAGCCAGTGGGAACCCTTGCCGTGGAAATTCCACTCCTCGTCGCCGACTTTCAGCATCGCGGGGTTGACGTTGTCGAGCGTGGTCAGGCGTGACATGTCGAAGGGTTGCAGCAGGTCCAGTTCGATCCATTGAAGCGAGCGCATGTTGGTCGGACTGCACAGGTCGATGCCGCGTCCCTTGGTGGATTTCATCTTGTTGATGATTTCCTCGTTCGATCCGATGCCGGTGTAGTTGACGCGGATCCCGGTGTCGGCGCGGAACTTCTCCAGCATCTGTTCGGAAAAGTAATCCGACCACATGAGGACGTTCACTTCACCCGACGAGGCGAGCACCCGCCTGTCGACGACCCACGGACCCGTCGCCAGGGCGCCCGCGGCGGCGATGCCCTTGAGAACGCCGCGGCGCGACATGCGTGCGCTGCGGACATCAGGCTTGTTCATCGATGGACTCCTCCAGGTTGATTGTTGTAAGACGACTCGGCGCGCCCGGGCGGCGTCAGCGCCCCGGTGCGCCGCTTCGCGCTGCCTTGCCGGCCGCGACCCGCTCGGCCAGAAGGCACAGAATCTCGAACATCATGGTGACGGCGACGTGTGCGGTGTTGCCGCTCGGGTCGAACGGCGGCGAGACCTCCACGACGTCGGCCCCGACGAGGTCGAGACCGGCCAGGCCGCGAATCAGGCGCTGGGCGTCGTAGGTGGTGAGGCCGCCGATCTCCGGGGTGCCGGTTCCCGGTGCGTACACGGGATCGAGCGCGTCGACGTCGAAGCTGACGTATACGGGACCGCCGCCGGCCACGCGCCGAGCCTCGGCGATCACGGCGTCTACGCCGAGGTCCATGTACTCCTCGATCTCGATGACCCGAATGCCCTGCGCAAGCCCCCACTCCTTGTCGCCGGCCGAGTACAACGCGCCGCGAATGCCGATTTGAACCGTGCGGCGCGGGTCCAGCAGTCCTTCCTCGATGGCCCGCCTGAACGGCGTACCGTGGGTATAGCGCGATTCGCCGAAATAGCGGTCCCAGGTATCGGTGTGGGCGTCGAAATGCACCATCCCCACCGGCCGGGCGCGGCACACGGCGCGCATGACCGGAAGCGTCACGAGGTGGTCGCCGCCGGCGGTCAACGGCACGATGCCGCGCTCAACCACATCCTCGTAGAACCCGACGACCCGCGCCAGCGTGTCCTCGATGTCGACCGGGTTGACCGGACAGTCGCCGAGGTCCGCGCAATTGGCGATGTGGAAGGGGCGGGTGCCGGTGACATGGTGCACGTTGCGAACCATCGTCGACAGGTCGCGCATCTGGCGCGGACCGTGGCGCGCACCGGCCCGGTTGGTGGTACCGCCGTCCCAGGGAATGCCGATGATGCCGATGTCCACCTCGTCGGCCTGTTCGAGGGAAAGATGAGGCAGGCGCATGAAGGTGGCGATACCGGCGAAGCGCGGCAGGACATTGCCGGACAGGGGGAGAAACGGGTTGCTGGCGCTGGACATGTCGTGCTCGATGATCTCTCCAAACTCGCCGACGGCCGGGTCGGCCGGACAGGGATGATTCAAGCACGTCACGCTTTCGTCTATAAATATCGTATTATCAATCCTTACATCGAGTTTTATTTACGTTTTGGCGACGGGCGATGCAACGCGCGATAAGGGACGTGGACCTTCGACTGCTGCGGGTCTTCAAGACCGTGGTGGAGTGCGGCGGGTTCTCGGCCGCCGAAACCGAGCTCAATATCCAGCGGTCCACCATCAGTACCCACATGGCGGACCTGGAGACGCGGTTAGGCTGCAGGCTGTGCCGCCGGGGGCGCGCCGGGTTCGCGCTCACTGAAAGCGGTCGTACCGTGTACGACGCCACCATCCGCCTTTTCGCCTCGATCGACCAGTTCGCCGAGCACGTCGGCAGCGCCGCCGGCCAACTCTCGGGCCACGTCGACATCGGCGTCGTCGACAACACGGTCACAGATCCCGGCGCGGGGATCATCGACGCGCTCAGGGACATCAAGGAGAAGGCGCCAATGCTGCAGCTTCACCTGCACGTGGCGTCACCGACCGAGATCGAACGCGAACTCCTCGATGGCCGGCTGCACGTCGGAATCGCACCTCGGATGCATCCCCTGCCCGGCCTCGAATACGTCTCGCTGTACCGGGAACGCAACGCGCTGTACTGCGGCCGCGCGCATGGCCTGTTCGCCGATGCGTCCGGGGACGAGTCGCTGGAGCGAGTCCTCGCCTCGGACTACGTCGCGCGCGGCTACGAGGGGGGCGTGGAAGTGAGCGCCCGCCACCTGCCGTTCAAGGTCAAGGGAACGGCGCGCAGCATGGAAGGGGCGGCGACGCTCATCCTGACCGGCGCATACATCGGCTACCTTCCCGAGCACTATGCATGGTACTGGGTGGAACGTGGCGAGATGCGTCACATCGGGCCCGCCGATACCGCCTTCGATATCGAGTTCTGCATCTTGACGCGACGCGGCGCGCAACCGTCGCGCGCGGCGGCATCGTTCATCGACTCCCTCGGCGCATTCCACCGTAAACGCCGTGCCGCCGGGGTCCTCGAGCGAACCAGGTCCGGGCGTCGGTCGACAATCAGAACAGGAGCCTGACGCCGGCGCCGATCACGTCCACGTCGCGGTCACCGTCGAACTGCAGCCACTCGACGTACAGCCCGACGGGCCCCAGCCCGAATACGGCGCCGGCACCGTAGAAGTTCTCCGTATCGTCCCGGTCCACGGGTATTCCGAACAGTGAACCGGACGTCTCGCGCCGGGCGACGCCGAGCTTGCCGTAGATGCTGGAGCGGTCGAACGGCAATGCCAGCACCAGCGAACCGGTCCAGGCGTCCCAGTCGCCGTCACCCACAACACGCGCGCGAAGGTCCTCCTCCGCCACCACCAGCGTCGCCAGCAGGCCGCCAGCGGGGGCGCGGTAATTGACATCGAGG
>CBFGVH010000065.1:0-17406 GCA_965652415.1 uncultured Gammaproteobacteria bacterium
CGCACCAGCCAGCCCGAGGCGAACGAGGGCAGCACCGAGATGGTCAGTCCCTGGCGCTCGACGCGGGCCCGGGCCTCGCGCACGCCTTCCTCGATCAGGTCGAAGGCCTGCTGCACCCGCGGATACAGCCGTCGCCCGGCGTCGGTCAACTCAAGCGACCGCGTGCGTCGTCGAAACAGCGGCGCGCCGAGCTGCTCCTCGAGCGCCTTGATCTGGTGGCTGACCGCCGCCTGGGACACGAACAGCGACTCGGCGGCACGGGTGAAGCTCAGGTGACGGGCCGCCGCCTCGAACGCCCTGAGTCCGTTGAGCGACGGCAGCCGGCGCCGGCTATCCATTATTTTTTCTCATGTGATTGATGAAAATAAAGCGTTTGTACGCTTTTTATCCCGATATCACAATACGCCGCACTCAAGGAGTAAGCGACCCCGCGCGAAAGGAACCGCGACAATGTTACCGGAGAGGATCAGATAATGAAATCTTATGCCACCTGCAATGCATCGGATTCCTCGAGAGAGCTCGTCGGCTCCCGCGTCGACGTCACCGGAGTGCTCGCCGCGCTTGGAACCATGATCGGGAACTGGCGCCAGAGGGCCGAGACCCGTCGTCAGCTCGCCCAGCTCGACGCACGCGCCCTCAAGGACCTCGGCATCGATCCCGTGGACGCCCATATCGAGTCGACCAAGCCGTTCTGGCGCCCCTGACCCGCGCCAGGTCAGTCAGTCCCCGTCCACCTCGACCCGGCGAACCGTATTGGGGAGCCGGTCGAGGATCACCGCGGCGAAGGCCTCGAGCGCCGCGCGGCGCGGGAAGCTCTTGCGAAACACCAGCGAAACCCGCCGCCGCGCGTCGTCCTGGGCCAGC
Organism: uncultured Gammaproteobacteria bacterium; assembly: GCA_965652415.1. GTDB lineage: Bacteria > Pseudomonadota > Gammaproteobacteria > Arenicellales > CAJQKF01 > BQJD01. Next base: position 865 of record CBFGVH010000065.1, read on the forward strand.
GGCCGCGCGATGATGCCGCTGTCGGTCAACCAGGACCCGCGCACCGCGAGAGCCGGCACCAGCGTGAGCCCGAAGCCGGCGCCGACCAGCTGAAGCAGCGTCTCGAGACTTGCCGCGTGCAGGTCGGCTCCCTCGCCCTGCTCGAGGCGGTCGTGCATGCGGCACAGCTCCATCACCTGCCCGGCCAAGCAATGACCCTCCGACAGCAGCAGCAGCTCGCGCTTGTCGACGTCGTCGAGGGTGATGTCCTCGACTTCGTACAACCGGTGGTCGACCGGGTGGGCGAGCCAGAACGGCTCCTCGAACAGCGGCATCGACTCGAACTCTCCGGGGTCCACCGGGGTCGCGATGAGCGCGGCGTCGATCTCGTGCCGCGACAGCCGTCCGAGCAGGATGTCGGTCAACTCCTCCGACAGCACCAGGCGCATCTGCGGGTAGCGCTGCTTCAGCGGCACCAGGATCAGGGGCATCAGGTAGGGGCTGAGCGTCGGTATGGCGCCGATCCGCAGCGGCCCCTCGAGCGGGTCCTGGTGGGAGCGGGCAAGCTGCACGATGGCGTCGGCCTGCTCGACCATGTTGCGGGCGTGCACGAGCACCTCGCGACCGATCGGGGTCACTTCCACCGAGCGCTTGGTGCGCTCGAACAACGTCACGCCGAGTTCGGCCTCGAGCTTCTTTATCTGCCCGCTCAAGGTCGGCTGCGAGACGAAGCAGCGTTCGGCCGCCTTGCCGAAGTGACGGGTCTCGGCGACCGCGAGCACGTACTTGAGGTCGCGAAGGTTCATGTCGTCACCTCATTGTTTTTGTCGATGTTAGTGCCGCGACAAAGCGTTTTCAACAATGTGGACGAATCGGATAATCTTGACCCTTCGCCGCGACGATCACACTCGCGCGGGCGCCGAACCAGGCGGGGGGGGCCGCATCGATGTATCACGGGAACAAGCTCGAGAGTCTCTACGATCTCGTCACCGGCGACGAGGACGCCCGGGTCTGCAAGGACATCCCGTCGGCGGCCTGCAACGACCAGCCGCGCAACTTCTTCGCCTACCTCGCCGCCAACGTGCTCAACAAGATCGCCGACGAGGTCACCAGCGCGCGCCTGGTGCTGCCGTGGCTGATGGGGGCGTTGGGGGTGCCGGCCGCGTTCACCGGCTTCCTGGTGCCGATTCGCGAGGCCGGGGTGCTGCTGCCGCAGTTGCTGGTGGCGGCGTGGGTGCGCGGACAGGCCCTGCGCAAGCCGGTGTGGATGACAGGCGCCTGGTTGTCGTCGGCGGCGCTGGCACTGATGGCGGTGACGGCGATGTCGTTGTCCGGTGCCGCGGCGGGCTGGGCGCTCATCGGCGCGCTGACGGTGTTCTCGCTGGCGCGGGGCATCTGCTCGGTGGCCGCCAAGGACGTGCTCGGCAAGACGGTTTCCAAGAGCCGACGCGGCAACCTGATGGGCCTGGCGACCGGCCTCGCGGGCCTCGCCACCCTCGCGGTGGGGCTCGCCCTGGGCATCGTGCGCGACGCCGCCCAGGGTGCGGTGGTGATTGCCGTGCTGCTCGCCGCCGGCGCCGTGACGTGGCTGCCGGCGATCGGCGCCTTCGCGCTGATCCGCGAACAGCCGGGCGCCACGGAAGGCGGCGGCAACGCGCTGGAGGCCGCCCTGGCCAGCCTGGCCCTGGTGCGCACCGACCGCCAGTTCCGTCATTACCTCATCGCCCGCGCGCTGTTGCTGAGCGTTGCGCTGGCGCCGCCGTTCTACGTGCTGCTCGCCCAGCAAATGAGCGGCGGCGCCGCCGGCCTCGGCATGCTGGTGATCGCCGGCGGCATCGCCGGAAGCGTTACCGCTCCCCTGTTCGGGCGCCTTGCCGACCGTTCCGCACGCACCGTCATGGCCATCGCCGCGCTGGCCGCCGGCGTGCTGGGTATCGTCACCTGGGCGCTGGCCGCGCTCGACAGTTCAGTCATGGCGCACGGCCTCACCCACGCCCTGCTCTTCCTGGTTCTCACGGTCGCCCACGGCGGCGTGCGCCTGGGCCGCAAGGTCTACCTCGTGGACATGGCCCACGCCGGCAACCGCGCCCAGCTGGTGGCGGTCAGCAACACGCTCATCGGCGTCATCATGCTCGCCGCCGGCACCATCGGCATCCTCGCCGGCTGGCTCGGCGCCGCCCCCGTGGTGCTGATCCTCGGCGTTGCCTCACTGGCCGCGGCGGTCTATTGCATGCGGCTCGAGGAGACGGCGGATTGAAGCGCCGGCAGGAACACTCCGACCACGAAACGGAGCCGCTGCAGGAGCCGGCCTTGCCGGCGATTGACGCGGCGGGCACGACGTCAGGAATTAATCGCCCGCCCCATGACGAAGCCGCTGTGGGAGCCTGCCTGCAGGCGATTGTGGCGGAATGCAAGGCGCCCGAAGGAATCCCCGCCGCAAGACGAAGCCGCTGTAGGAGCCTGCCTGCAGGCGATTTTTACGGGCGCCGTGCACGACGACGCGATCGCCTGCAGGCAGGCTCCTACAGTACCGGGGCTCGACGATGGAGAAACCGTTCGCGTTGTTGCCGCCCTACGCCTGAAACCGCCGCGCATCCTCTGCCGCGTACGCGGCAACCGTGGCGTCCACGTCGACCGTGGTCCTGACCTTGCGCACCACCTCCTCAAGCCTTGCGCCGGGAATGGCGCACGTCATCTCGGTGTTGGTCATACCGGTGCGCACCCGGCTCAGCATGCAACCGACGCTCACCGCCACGCGCCCGCCCTCCTTCGCCATCGGCACGATGTGACACTGGGGCTTGCCCTCGAAGGCGAGGTCGGGCAGGGCATCGGACAGCACCATGGCCTGCTTGGCGTTGATGCGCAGGAACACCACGTCCGGAACCTCGACGGGACATTCGACCAGCGGCCCGTAGACGACGTGGCGGTAACGGTGCGAGACCACCGGTATCTCGGGAAACACCTCGGGATCCACCCAGCCGGCGCCGACGATGGCGGCGACGTCGGACTTCTCCGCCACCTCTTCGAGCGTCTTCAGCCCGTGGGTGACGCTACCGACGCTGCAGTTGGCGTGGTCCTCGGCAACGGTCGAGAACGTCCCGCCGGCCGCCTTGATCCAGAACACGCAGCCCGCGGGGACCCGGCCGGTGCGGCCGTCGTCGAGCGCCTCGGGCATCGGCTCGCGGTACGGCGCCACGCCTTCGATGGCGTCGTCGGAAAACACGATGGCCAGCGGCGGATGGGTCAGGGCAAGAACATCGGTCAGTTCGGCGGCGAGTTGGCGAATTGCAGTCATGGTGCACGGCTCCCGTGGGTTGCTTGACCCTGCAACTCTATCACCGCATTGCGGCCGCCGGCGCATGGATTCGCGTGCGGCTGCCCGCGGCATCGGGGATGACGTCGATGCGTCGGTCGATCCATTCCATGAGCTCGCCGACGTGCGAGATCACGCCGATCATGCGCCCGCCCGCGCGCAGGTCGACCAGGGTGTTGACCGCCAGTTGCAGCGACTCGGCATCGAGGCTGCCGAAGCCCTCGTCGATGAACAGGGCGTCGAGGCGGATCCCGCCGGAGTAGGCCTGCACCACGTCGGACAGGCCCAACGCCAGCGACAGCGCCGCCATGAAACTCTCGCCGCCCGACAGCGTTCCGACGGGGCGGCGCTTGCCCGTGTAGGCGTCCTCCACTTCGAGGTCGAGCCCCGACTGGCGGCGGCCGTCGGCGGGCTCCTCGACGCGGTACAGGGCGTAGCGGCCGCGGCTCATGGCCGCCAGGCGGCGCGTGGCCTGGATCAGGACGTCGTCGAGCAGCACGCTCAGCACGAAGCGCTGCAGGTTGACGTTGCGCGCGTTGCGCCCGGCGGCAACCTCGGCGACGCGGCCGGCAACGCCGTAGCGGGCCTCGAGTCGCCCGAGCTCGGCGGTGAGGCCGTCGACCCGGCGGCGGGTGGCTTCCAGCGCCTCGAGTCGCTCCCCGGCGCGGTGGAACGCGGCAGCAGCTGACTCCGCCGCTTCCTGAAGGCGCAGATGACGAGCCTCGGCGCTGACGACGTCCGGCTGCGCCCGCCCGGCGACGTCGGTCTCGGCGCGGCGCAGCGCAGCGTCTGCCTCGGTACGGGCCGTCTGCCAGTGTTCGAGGACGGCGCGCTCGGCGGCCAGTTCGTCGTCGTCAATCCGCGCCGCCCTGAACGCGTCCTCGTGGGCGAAGCCGCCGTCTGCCAGGGCCGAGCGCCAGCGCCCGGCCGCCTCGTCGCGGGCGGTGCGCGAGCGCGCCAGCCGTCCGGCCGCCTCTTCCTCGCGGGCCCGCTCGGCGCTCAGCACGGCGTTGGCTTCGTGGAAACGTCGCTCTGCATCGTCGAGCGCGCGTGACAGTTCGACGTGCTCGGCGCGCGCGCCCTCGGCGCGCGCCGCGACCCGGGCCGGATCGCGCAGGTCCTCGGGCAGTTCGGCCGACAGCGTGGCGATGGCCGACTCGAGGCCGGCCCGCTCGCGCGCCAGCTCACCGAGTCTCGCAACGGCCTCGTCCAGGGCGGCCCGTGCGTCCGCCTGCGCCCTGCGTTCGTCTTCCAGGCGAGTGCGGGCCCCGGCCAACTCCTCCTCGCACCCGGCGATGGCCGCGACTTCGCGGCCGATTCGTTCGCGCACAGCCGCCAGCTCTTTCTCGTCGGCGCCGCCCTCGTCGGCGACGTGTTCCGACGCCAGCTCCTCCACGCGTCGCCGGGCGGCGTCGCATTCGGCAACCGTCGCCGCCAGTGCGCGCTCGACGGCGGCGCAGGCATCGGCGGCGTCCTTGCGGGCAAGGCGCGCGCCCTCGATGTCGTCCCGGGTCACCGCGTCGCCGTCCGCGCGAGCGGGCGCCGGGTGATCGACGCTGCCGCACACCGGGCACGGCTCGCCCTCGACCAGGGACGCGGCCAGCGACGCCGCCCGGGCATCTTCCCAGCGCGCCCGCAGTTCCTCGGCGGCCTTGTCCGCGCGATCGCGCTCGGCGAGGCGCGCCTGGCGATCCTGCTCGAGACGGACGCGACGCTCCTCGACGTCCGCCAGCGACTCGCGCGCCCGGACCAACTGCCCGGCCCGGGCCAGTCGGCGCTCGACGCGCTCCAGGTCCGCCTCAAGTCGCGGCCGGGACGCCGCCCGTTCGGTATTCGCCGCGATGGTTTTTTCCAACGTGTCGATCCGCTCGCCGCACGAGCGCAGCACCTCGGCCGCCTCGGCCCGGCAGGATTCCGCGTCACGCTCGCGGCGCTTCGTGTCCTCCAGCGCCCTGACCCGCTCGGCCAGCATCGCGGCGCGGGCGGCCCACGCGTCGAGGCGATCGATTTCCCGCGTCAGCGCTTCAAGGCGCGGCTGCCTGTCCCGCTCGGCATCGCGGCGCGCGGCGGCGGCGGCGAGGCCGCGCTCCGCCGTCTGCCGCGCCGAAATCGACGCCGCGACCGCGGTCTCGGCCTCGGCGAGTTCGCGTTCGGTGCCCGTGAACCGTTCGTGGATCGCCGCGATGCGCCCGGCACGCTCCGCGGCGTCGATGCGCCGGCGGCGAACCTCGACCGATTCGCGTTCGGCGTCGAGGCGAGCCAGGGTTTCACGGGCGGCGTCACGGGCGGCGAACGCCGCATCGAGCCGACGGGCATCATCGAGCGCCCGTCTCGCGGCCTCGGCCGCGCTCCGCACCCGTGCAAGCCGACGCTCGAGTCGCCCGAGTTCCGCCCTTTGGCGGGCGAGAACGTCGTCGAGCGCGTCGCTCGATTCGAATTCGCCGAGGGCGCCGGCCCGCTTCTGGCGAACGGCCTCGATGCGCGCGCCGATGTCGCGCGCGCCGACGGTCAGCGCCTCCTGCAGCCGCCGGTAGATTCCGGTGTCGAACAGCTGCTCGAAGATCTGCTCGCGGTCGCCGGAGTCGGCCACCAGCAGGGCCTGGAACTGTCCCTGCGGCAGCACCATGACCTGGCGGAACTGCCGCGCCGACAGCCCGGTCAGATCGATCACCGCGGCGGTGACGTCGCCGACCCGGCGTTCGGCAACGAGGCGCTCGCCTTCGTCGTCCAACCGCCACAGGTCGGCGCGCGGCTTCTCCCGGGTGAATCCCTCGCCGCGCGCCTTGGGCCGCTCCTGTTCGGGAATCCGAGCGACGCGGTAGCGCTCGGTGCCGAGCTCGAAGGTCAGCTCCACCCGTGTCAGCACGTCGGCGGCGGCCCGGTCCGAGCGCAGCCGGGCGGTGCCGCGGGTGGTGCCGGTGGCCTCGCCGTAGAGGGCGAAGCAGATGGCGTCGAGCAGCATGGTCTTGCCCGCCCCCGTCGGTCCGTTGATCAGGAACAGGGGCGAGTCGCCGAGGGTGGTGAAGTCGACCACCTCCTCGCCGGCGAACGGGCCGAAGGCGGTCATGGTCAGTGTCAAGGGTCGCATGCTGTCAGTCCCCCTCGTCGCGACGAACGCTTTCAAGGGCTGCCGCCACCAGTTCCCGGGCGTCGTCGCCAAGATCCTCACCGGTCACCTGGCGCCAGAAATCGGCGACCAGCGCCATCTCGCCGGTGCGCCGGTGATCGGCGACGGGGCGGCTGCGCTCCCCGGCGCGGCGCAGCGCCTCGCGTTCGACGTGGAGCACATTGGGATAGACCTCGCGCAGCTTGTTCATCAGGTCGAGGATGGCATGGGTATCGGTGAGGCGCACGAGCAGGTAGTCGTCGTGCGCCGGGTCGTCGCGCCCGGCCTCGAGCAGCTCGTCGAGAGCGCCTTCGAGGACCCTCAGGTCATGCCGCGGCACGAGGGGAACGGCCTCGACCGCCACCTCGCCGGCAGCGTCGAGGTCGACCAGCAGCACGCCCTTGGCGTCGTTGGCTTCCGAGAACGAGTACTTGAGAATGGAACCGCTGTAGCGCACACGGCCGCCGGCGAAGGACTGCGCGCCGTGCAGGTGGCCAAGCGCCGCGTAGTGATATCCGGCGAAGTGGGCCGCCGTCACCGCGTCGGCGCCGCCCACCGAAAGGGGCCGCTCGGAGTCGCGCGCCGCTCCCCCGGCGACGAAGCAGTGGGCGACGAGCACGCGGCGGGCGCCGGCCTGCGCCGTCTCGCCGAGCCTCGCGACCAGCGCGCCCATGGCCTCGTCGTGGGTGGCGACCGGCTCCCCCAGCCGGTCGGCCACCACCACCGGATCGGCATAGGGCAGGCAGAAGAAGCCGACCGGGCCGTGAGCGTCGTGCAGCACCACGGGACTGAAATCGAAGCGGGTACGCAGGTGGATGCCGGCACGCTCCATGGCGCGGGCGCCGAATCCGAGCCGCTCGGCGCCGTCATGGTTGCCGGCGGTGACGATGACCGGGATGCCCGCCTCGACCGCCAGCCGGTGCAGCACGTCGTCCAGCAGCGCCGTTGCCGCCGAAGGCGGCACCGAACGATCGAACACGTCGCCGGCGACGACGACGACGTCTACCTCGCGCTCGCAGGCGATGGACACGATGCGATCGAGGACGTACGCCTGGTCGTCGAGCAGGGCAACGTTGTGAAACTGGCGGCCGAGATGCCAGTCGGATGTATGCAGGATGCGCATTCAAGTCCGGGTCGTCAGGTTACGAATAGCGTGCCGCGCACGGCACGCGCGCCGCAGAACCCCGGCATCTTAACCGAGCACACGGCCCCGCTCGCCTCGCGCGGCTTCCATGCTCACTGCGAAACTGCGAAAATTCGCCCGACAAGCAGCAGCCGGCCCGCGTATCACCGTGGTACCTGGGGACGGGCTTTGGAGGAGTCGCGTTGTCTGGCCTGACCAAACCCCAGGTGCGCATCGAGCGCATCTACCAGAACCTGCGCCGGGAGATCTGCCTGCTGGATCTGCCCCCGGGACTCGTTCTCAGGGAGCAGGACCTCGCGGACCGCTTCAACGTCAGCCGCACCCCGATCCGAAACGTCCTCGGCCGCCTGACCGCGGACGGCCTCGTGGAAAGCCGCCAGGGTGTCGGCACCACCGTGACGACCCTCGACACCCGTGACGTGCTCGACATCTATTACGTGCGCGCCACGTTGTCCGAGGCCATCGGCGATTCGCAGCCGCACCCCCCCGCGACGGACACCCTGCAGGGTCTCGAGTCCCTGTCACGGCGCTGCGACACGCTCAGGGGAGAGGCGGCCGTACGCCGCTACGGCGAGATCAACCTGGAGTTGCACTCGCACATATTCTCCATCGTCGCAAACCGACCGTTGCGGGAGATCTCCGATCGACTGTTCTACCAGACCGCGCGCATCTGGTTCCAGGTCCTGCCGCGCATCGGCTGGCAGTCGGCCGTGGACGAGATCAAGCGCGAGATCGACGAGGTTCACCGGGCGATGAGCCGCCTCGACCTCAAGGCCGTGGGGCTCGTTCACCGCAACCACATTGTCGCGGTCATGCAGGTCATCCGGCAGGTGCTGGACGACGAGCCGGACGGCTCGGCGCAGCTGGCATAGTCCGGGATCGCCACCCGTCAGGGACACGGACCGAGGCTGTCACCGTGTCCCAGGTGCGCCTGCACGGCGGGTTCGGGCAGTTCCATGGTCTTGCCCTTGTGGCAGATCACGACCGCCGCCGGCGGACCGGCCGGGGGACCGACCGCCACGCAGCCCGCAGCGATGAGCACCGGGGTCAACAGCGACGCAGTGATCGCTGCGAGGTTCGGCTGTCGCATCACGCAATCCTCCTGTTACGGGTCGGGCACGGCAGCGCGACGCCCCATCGCGCCTGCGGCCGCGTCGAGCACTCAGCATAACCCAGGGAGAATACCCGGGTCACGAGCCGACACATCTTCGGCGCTTGCGCCGGCAGGGCAGCGAGTTTTATATAATAACGGTTATATTAAACCCGGAACCGCAAAGCCGATGATCGATTTCGAACCCGGCGAAGAGCAGCAGATGCTCGTCGACACCACTCGCGCCTTCGTCGAGCGCGAGTTGATGCCCCACGAGGAAACCCTGGAGCGCACAGGCCGCTTGCCGCCGGAGCTGGCAGCGCAAATGAAAGCGCGCTCCATGGAACTCGGACTTTACGCCTGCAACATGCCCGAGGAAGTCGGCGGCGGCGGCCTCGACTGCGTGTCCCTGACCCTGGTGGAGAAGGAACTCGGCCGCACCTCGCTGGCCCTGGCCGAGTGCGCCCACCGCCCGCTCAACATCCTCGCCGCGTGCACCGGCGAGCAGGTCGGCGCATTCCTCGAGCCTGTGATGCGCGGCGACAAGCGCGACTGCATCGCCATGACCGAGCCCGGTGCCGGCTCCGACCTGCGCGGCATGCAGTGCCGCGCCGTGCGCGACGGCGACGACTGGGTCGTCAACGGCACCAAGCACTTCATCTCCCAGGCCGAGATCTCCGATTTCTGCGTGCTGTTCGCGGCCACCGGCGAGGAGCAGACGGCCAGGGGCGTGAAGAAGCGCATATCCGCCTTCCTGGTCGACTTCGACGATCCCGGCGTCGAGGTGCTGCCGGGCTACCGCAACGTCTCCCATCGCGGCTACCCCAACAACATCCTGAGGTTCGACGACGCCCGCATTCCGGCGTGGCGCATCATGGGCGAGGAAGGCGACGGTTTCTCGCTGGTCAACGATTGGCTGGGCCCGACGCGGCTCACGGTGGCGGCGACCTGCGTGGCGCGCGCCGAACGCGCCTTCGACATCGCCCTCGCCCACGCCGCCGGGCGCGAGCAGTTCGGGCAGAAGATCGGCCGCTTCCAGGGCGTGTCCTTTCCGCTCGCCGACATGGCCCTCGAGATCCGGCTCGCCAACCTGATCCTGCTGAACACCGCCTGGAAAGTGGACCGCGGCACGGCCACTCCGGGCGACGCGGCCATGGCCAAGCTGTACTGCTCGGAAATGCTGGCGCGCGTCGCCGACCAGTCGATCCAGACCATCGGCGGCATGGGGCTGATGGAAGACCTGCCGCTGGAGCGCATCTGGCGCGACTCCCGCGTCGAGCGCATCTGGGACGGCACCTCGGAAATCCAGCGCCACATCATCTCGCGCGAGTTGCTGCGTGCGCTCGGCGCCTAGTGTCCTGTCCCGCAAGTAACGTCACATTCCCCGCCACACTCACAAAGGATCGATCATCGATGCGCAACGTCAGCACCCTGGGACTGATCGGCACCGGCGTCATAGGCAGCGGCTGGGCCGCGCGGGCCCTCTACGCCGGGATCGACGTCGTCGCCGCCGATCCCGACCCGGCCATGGAGGCCTGGTTGCGCGAATCGGTCGACGCCGCCATGTCGTCGCTCGCGGCGCTGACGGCCGGCGTCCCCGCGCCTTCACCCGGAACACTCTCCTTCACCACCGACAGCCGGGAGATGGCGGCGGCCGCGGATTTCATCCAGGAGAGCGTTCCCGAAAACCTCGATATCAAGCATCGCGTGCTCGGCGACATTTCGGCGGCGGCACCGGCCGACGTGGTCATCGCCTCGAGCACCTCGGGCTTCATGCCGAGCGAACTCGCGCCGGGCGCGATCCATCCGGAGCGGGTCATCGTAGGTCACCCGTTCAACCCCGTGTACCTGTGTCCGCTGGTGGAGATCGTCGGCGGCGCCGCGACCGGCGAGGAGGTGAAGACGGCGGCACGTGCGTTCTACGAATCGATCGGCATGCACGCGCTGGTGCTGCGGCGCGAGGTGCCCGGCCATCTCGCCGACCGCCTGCAGGAGGCGATGTGGCGCGAGATCCTGCACGCGCTGAACGACGACATCGCCACGACGGGCGAGCTGGACGAATCCATCGTCTACGGCCCCGGCCTGCGCTGGGCCTTCATGGGCATGAACCAGGTCTACATGATCGCCGGCGGCGAGGGCGGTGCGGAGCACTTCATGCGCCAGTTCGGTCCGGCGCTGAAATGGCCGTGGTCGCACCTCGAGGCACCCGAGCTGACCGACGAGATCGTCGAGCGCTTCGCCGCCGGCACCCGTGAGCAGGCCGGCGGCCGCTCGATACGGGAACTCGAAAAAATCCGTGACGAGTGCCTGGTGGCGATCCAGCGCGTGCTCGCCGAGCACGACATCGGCGCCGGCGCGACCCTGAACCGCTTTCGCGGCGAACTGGCACGACGCGCCGGGCGCGAGGAATGAACCTCGACCGGCTGCTTCGGCCGCGCCGGATCGCGGTGTACGGCGGCAAGTGGTCGGACTACGTTGTCGAGCAGTGCATGAAGCTCGGCTTCGACGGCGAGGTCTGGCGCGTTCACCCGCACCGCGAAGGCTGCTTTCGCTCCACCTCCGACCTGCCCGACGCACCGGACAGCGCCTTCCTCGGCATCAGCAACACCCTCACCGTGACCGAGATCGGCCATCTCGCCGCGCGCGGCGCCGGCGGAGCGGTGGTCTTCGCCTCCGGCTTCGGCGAGCGCGCCGGCGGCGCCGACCTCGCCTCGAAGCTCGATGCCGCCGCCGGCGCCATGCCCTACCTCGGCCCCAACTGCTACGGCTTCGCGAACTTCTTCGATCGCGCGGCGCTCTTGCCCGACCAGGTCACCGGCGGACCCGTCGAGCGCGCGGTCGCCATCATCACACAGAGCGGCACCATCTCGCTGACGCTGATGTACCAGCGCCGCTCGCTGCCCATCGGCTATCTCGTCACCATCGGCAACCAGCAACGGCTGACCTGCGCCGACCTCGTGCGCTACGTCGCCGACGATCCGCGGGTGAGCGCCATCGGCATGTACGTGGAGGGCATTGGCGACGCGAACCGGTTCGCCGAGGCGGTGGACCACGCGAGGATGCAGGGCAAACCGGTGGCGCTGGTCAAGGCGGGGCGCTCCGAGCGCGCCCGCGCCGCGGCTCTCAGCCATACCGGCGCCCTGACCGGCTCCGACGCGCTGCACGACGCGTTGTTCGCGCGCCTGGGCATTGCCCGCTGCGAGTCGCTCGACGAGCTGGTGGAAACCCTCAAGCTGCTGCACTGCCACGGGCCGCTGCCGTCCAACCGGCTGGTTGTCGCAGGCGCCTCCGGCGGCGACATGGCCATGGTGGCCGACGCCGCGCGCGAGATGGACATCGACTTCGCGCCCTTCGACGACGCCGTCGTCGAGGCTCTCGCGACCTGCACCGGCGCCGGCGTTCACATCGACAACCCCCTCGACTTTCACACGTACACCTGGTTCGACGCCGCGGCCATGCAGCGCATGTTCGAGACACTGCTCGACAGCGGCGCCGCGCTGACCGCCTTCATGCTCGATCCGCCCGACGAGAGCGCCGCCGACCCGGCGGCCTTCGACGCAGGCATCGACGCCATGCTGGCCGCCTGCCGCGCTTCGGACGGGGCCGGGGCCGTGCTCAGCTCGCTGCCGGAGAGCCTGTCGCGCCACACGCGCGGCAAGTGCCTCGATGCCGGCGCCGCGCCGATGCAGGGACTGCTGCCGTTCCTGCGCGCCTTCGAGCATGCCGCGCGAATCGGCGCCACTTGGGGCAACTGGCACGGCCCGCGCCTGCTCTGCGCCGGCGACCTTGATGCGACCACCGCGCGGCGCGTGCTTTCGGAGCACGACGGCAAGGCCATGCTCGCCCGGGCCGGGATCGCGGTGCCGCGCGGCGTACTGTGCACCGCCGGCGAGGCCGCCGCCGCGGCCCGCGGACTTCGAGCGCCGCTGGTCGTCAAGGCCGCGCGCGCCGGCCTGCTGCACAAGAGCGACGCCGGGGGCGTGGCCCTCGACATCGCCGACGCCGACGAAGCGGCCGCTGCCGCCCGGCGCCTCGCCGAAACGGGCGGGCACGTGCTGATCGAAGAGATGGTCGAGGACGGGCTGGTCGAGTTGATCGTCGGCGCCGGCCGCGACCCCCAGTTCGGACTGTTCCTCACCGTCGGCGCCGGCGGCGTGCTGGCCGAGCTCCTGCGAGACACGGCTACTCTGCTGCCGCCTGTGACGCGAGACGACCTGCGCTCTGCAATCCGCGGCCTGAAGATCGCACCGCAACTCGATGCCTTCAGGGGCCGGCCCGCCGCCGATGTCGAGGCGGCGGTCGAGGCGTGCCTGGCCGTCTGGCGGCTGGTCGAGCAGCTCGGCGGGTCGCTGATCGAACTCGATGTCAACCCGCTTATCGTGTGCCCGGCCGGACGGGGCGCGGTGGCGGTCGATACCCTCATCACGCTAACGGAGGCCTGAATGTCGGAACTTCCCTTTACCACCGAACGCCGCGGAGCGGTTCTCGAGGTCACCCTGTGCAAGGGCAAGGCCAATGCCATCTCCGCAGCCGACAGCCGCGCGCTCAGCCGGCTGTGGGCCGAGTTTCGCGATGACGACGCGCTGCGCTTCGCCATCCTCACCGGCGCCGGCGAGAAGTTCTTCAGCGCCGGCTGGGACCTGAAGAACGTGGCCGCGACCGGCGAGGCGTCCGGCTCGGACTACGGCGAGGGCGGCTTCGGCGGCCTCAACCATCCGCGCAACCTGTACAAGCCCATCATCGCCGCGGTCAACGGCATCGCCTGCGGCGGCGGCTTCGAGATGATGCTCGGCTGCGACATCATCGTCGCCGAGGAGCACGCCACCTTCGCCCTGCCCGAGATCAACGTGGGCGTCCTGCCCGACTGCGGCGTGGTGAAGCTGCGCCGGCGCATTCCCTATCACGTGGCGGTGGAGTTCATGATGACCGGACGCTGGATGGACGCCGCCGAGGCGAAGCACTGGGGGCTGGTCAATCACGTGGTACCGACCGGCGGGGCGCTGGCCAGGGCGCGCGAGATCGCCGCGACCCTCGCCGACGGCCCGCCGCTGCTGTACCCCGCCATCAAGCAGGTGTTGCGCATGACCGAGACGGTTCCCGAGCACGAGGCGTTCGCGGTCCACGATGCCTGCGCGACCGTGGCCGCCGTGAACAGCTCGGAGGACCTGCTCGAAGGCGCCCGCGCCTTCGCCGAGAAGCGCAAGCCGAACTGGCGGGGCCGCTGAGTCGGCCGGCGGGGTCATGCCGAGAATCGTCGATCACGACGAGCGCCGCCGGCACATCGCATCGTCGGCCTGCCGCGCGCTGGCGCGGCGCGGCGTCGACCGAACGACCATGGTCGACATCGCTCGCGAGGCGAACGTCACCACCGGCATGATCACCCACTACTTCGACAGCAAGAACGACATCATCGCCGCCGCCCTGAAACTGGTGCTCCAGCGCACCGAGGCGCGCATCGAGGCGATGATCGCCGACGGCGAGGACCGCCTCTACACGATCCTCGAGGAGACTCTTCCCATCGACGCTGCGCGTCGCGACGAGTGCGCCGTGTGGGTGACCTTCTGGGGAAAGGTCTCGAGCGACGCGAAACTCGCCGCCGTCAACCGCACGCTGCACGACTACGCCGTCGACCTGTACGCCCGCGCCATCCGCGCCGGCTGGCCCGAGTCAGCCGACTTCGAGCCCGCCCTGTTCGACGCAGTGCATACCTCGATGCTCAACTTCCTCAACGGCCTGACCGCGAGCGCCGTCACCAGCCCGTCGAGCTGGCCGCCAAAGCGCCAGCGCAGTGCCCTGCGCCTGCATATCGCCATGGTGCGGCGCTTCGCCGGACAATGGCGGCAGTCGGCATCCCTGCCCCGGTAACACGTCCGTCCACCGCCGCGCCCGTGATTGCCCGGGCGCGGCACACACCGTTCCCGTACCGACGCATTCGTTACCCGGCGCGTCACCCGGCTGGACACGCCGTCCCTTGATATGACAGGTTCCCGGGCGGTAACCTCGGGGGGCCACCCTCGCGTTCCCGACAGCAACGAACACACGGGAGGAACACGATGTACCACAAGATCATGGTGCCGGTGGATCTCGGCCACGTGGAGCGGCTGGAGAAGGCACTGACAACCGCGGCCGACCTTTCCAGGCACTACGGCATCCCGGTCAGCTACGTCGGCGTGTCCGCCGCGGCGCCGGGGTCGATCGCCCACAGTCCCCACGAGTTCGAGGAGAAGATGGCGGCCTTCGCCAGGGAGCAGGCCGAAAAGCACGGCCTGGCCGATGTCAGCGCCAGCGCCTGCATCAGTCACGATCCGGCCGTCGACCTCGATGCCACCCTGCTCAAGGCCGTTCGCGACGACGGCGCCGATCTCGTGGTCATGGCGTCTCACGTGCCCGGACTCGCCGAGCACCTGTTCGCATCCAACGCCGGGTACGTCGCGTTGCACGCCGAGGCGTCGGTATTCGTCGTGCGATAGCCGCCGACCGCATCAAGAAAAACCGAGGAGAAAGACATCATGGCAGAAGCACCCAAACTGGGACCCACGGGCGACGCCGACGTCATCGAAACGGAGTACGAGATCGGCCAGGACAACATCCAGACCACCATAGGACCGTTCGGGCTCGACATCCACAACCCCGTGTTCATGATATCGGGTCTGACCATCGTCGCCTTCGTGTTCCTCACTCTGGCGTTCCAGGACGCCGCCGGACCCTTGTTCGAGAACGTGAGAAACTGGCTCACCTCGAGGCTCGACTGGTTCTTCCTCGGCGCCGCCAACATCTTCGTGATCGTCTGCGTGCTGATCATGATCTCGCCGCTGGGCAAGGTCCGCATCGGCGGTATGGACGCCAAGCCGGATTACTCCTATGCCGGGTGGTTCGCGATGCTGTTCGCCGCCGGTATGGGCATCGGGCTCATGTTCTACGGCGTATCGGAGCCGATCTCGCATTTCTCGACGTCCATGGGCGGCACCTCGGTCGAGAACGGCGTTCGCACCGACTGGGCGCCGCTCGGCGCCGCCGCGGGCGACGCCATGGCGGCACGCGATCTCGGCATGGCGGCGACGATATTCCATTGGGCGTTGCATCCCTGGGCGATCTACGCCATCGTCGCCCTGGCGCTCGCCCTGTTCAGCTACAACAAGGGACTGCCGCTGACCATCCGCTCTGTGTTCTATCCCATCTTCGGCGAGCGGGTCTGGGGCTGGACCGGCCACATCATCGACACGCTGGCAGTGTTCGCCACGCTGTTCGGACTGGCGACATCGCTCGGTTTCGGCGCCGAGCAGGCCAATGCGGGACTGGAGTTCCTGTTCGGCTGGACGGTCACCGATGGCTCCAAGGTGTTCCTGATCCTCGCCATAACCGCGGTCGCCCTGGTCTCGGTGGTCGCCGGGCTCGACAAGGGTGTCAAGCGCCTGTCGGAGATCAACATGGTGCTGGCGGCGCTGCTGATGCTCTTCGTCATACTGGTCGGGCCCACCATGGACGTGATCCGCGGCTTCTTCTCGAGCCTCGGCGCCTACGCCGAGAACCTGATACCACTGTCCAACCCCGTCGGCCGCGACGACGACAACTTCCGGCAGGGCTGGACCTCGTTCTACTGGGCGTGGTGGATCTCCTGGTCGCCCTTCGTCGGCATGTTCATCGCCCGCGTCTCGCGCGGGCGCACGGTGCGCGAGTTCATCTTCTGCGTGCTCATCATCCCCTCGCTCGTTTGCGTGATGTGGATGAGCGCCTTCGGCGGCGTCGCCATCGGCCAGATCGTCAACGACGGGTACCAGGCGGTGGCCGACGCACCGCTGGAGTTGAAGCTGTTCCTGATGTTCGAGGAACTGCCGCTGACCCAGATCGCCTCGTTCATCGGCATCGTGCTGGTCATCGTGTTCTTCGTCACCTCGTCCGACTCGGGTTCG
>CBFGVH010000066.1:0-17242 GCA_965652415.1 uncultured Gammaproteobacteria bacterium
CGGGGGCCGCTACAGCCGCACGATATGTGACGTTACTTGCGGGACAGGACACTAGAAGCTCTCGTAGCGCACGCCGGTATCGAGATCGAGGTCCGGCCGCACCTGGCGGCTGGCCACGGTGGCGGCGCGGCGCGCGATCTCGCTGTCCGGGTCGTTGAGGTCGCCGAACACCATGGCGCCGTGGCCGGCGGCGTCGCAGGCCTCGACGCACGCGGGCGTGCGGTCGGCGTCCACACGGTGCACGCAGAAGTTGCAGCTCTCCACGGTGCCCTTGCCCCTCGGCGACCAGGACTTCTGGCCGGTGAGGTCCTCGTGGACGAAAGAACGCGCCTTGTACGGGCAGGCCATCATGCAATAGCGACAGCCGATGCAGGTATGCTTGTTGACCAGCACGATGCCGTCGGCGCGGCGAAACGAGGCCCCGGTCGGGCACACGTCGACGCATGGAGGATGCGCGCAGTGCAGGCACGGCATCGGCAGCGACGTCTTCCTGCCGGTCGAGCGGTCGGTCAGCTCGACCTTGCGGATCCACTGCGCGTCGGTCTGCGGGCGGCCGGAGCCGGCGAGGCCGTGTTCCTCGTTGCAGGCATCGACGCAGGCGGTGCAGTCCTCGGCGCATTTGTCGGTATCGATGAGCATGCCCCAGCGCACGGCGCCGGTGACGGCCTCGTCATCCGGCTTGGCGACGGCCAGCTGCACGAGATAGGCTCCGGGCACCAGCGCCGAGGCGCCGGCGGCGATGCCGACCCCCGCCAGGAACCGGCGCCGGTACTGGTCCGACAGCTGCCGCCCGTCACTCATGGGGCGCCCCGGCGGCGTCGCCGTAACCCGGCACCGCGGCGTGGCAACTGAAGCAGTCCATCTGAACCGCCGCATACTCGTGGCACGTGCTGCAGAACTGCCCCGGCGCGTCGACACGGATCCAGGCGCCGCTGTCGTCGGTATCGGCATGGCATTCGATGCAGCCGGTCAAGCTGTGCCGGGGAGTTCTCACTCCGTCGATCACGGTTCGGTCGCGCTGGTGCATCAGCATGTCCATGTGGTCGCGGCGCATCACGTCGACCGGTTCGACGCAGCTCTCGCCGCGGACGATCTTTGGATCCGGCACCGGCGCGTGGGCCGACGCCGGCACGGCGAGCGACGCCGCCAGGGCGAGCACCGCGGCAGCCGCGGGCATGACGCGACGCCGCCCCACTGACTACTCCCCCATCCCCATGTCGATGTATCCCGTCGGGCAGACCTCGGCGCAGATGTGGCAGCCGATGCAGCGCGTGTAGTCGGTATCAACGTAGCGCCCGAGGGTCGACTTCGACTTGTCGATGCGGAACACCGCGTCCTGGGGGCAGTAGATGACGCAGTTGTCGCACTCGAAGCACATGCCGCAGCTCATGCAGCGTTCGGCTTCCTTGACTGCCTGCTCGCGTTCGAGCCCCTTGTGGCGCTCGGCGAAGTGGCCGAGGACCTCGTCGCCGGCGGGGCCGACCGATTCACGCTTGTTGCGCGGCGTGTACTTGAAATGGGCCAGGAACAACTCGTCCGCGGGAATGATCTCGTGGGCCGAACGGTCCTCGTAGTTGTGCACCGCGAAATCGGACGACGACGTTCCCCACGTGCTGCGATGGTCGTACTCGGCCGGCGCCAGTCCGGTCTCGTTGAGCTTGGCCAGCAGGTTGAAATGGTGCACGTCCACCTTGGGCCGCTTGGCCAGCGGCTCACCGCCGAGGTAGTGAACGATGGAATCGGCCGCGATCGAGGCCTGGCCGATGGCCGTGGTCAGAAGGTGCGGGCGAATGATGTCGCCGGCGGCAAAGTGGCCCGGCCGCTCGGGGAGCTGGTAGAACTTGTCAGCGTCGATCAGGCCGCGGCCGTTGTCCAGTTCCTCGAGCCCGGCGAGATCACCTCCCTGGCCGATGGCGGAAACGATCAGGTCGCACTCGATCTCGAACTCGGTGCCTTCGACGGGCGTGGGCACGCCGCGATCGTCGACCCGGCACTCGGCCAGCCGCAGCGCCCGCGCGCGGCCGTCCTCGCGCTTGAGGACCTCTACCGGCATCACGCCGTTGAGAATCGTGACGCCCTCGCGCATGGCGTCGGCGACCTCCTCCTCGCTGGCGGTCATCTTCTCGCGCTGGAACAGGGAGGTCAGGGTCACCTCCGCTCCCTGGCGCGCGGCGGCATAGGCGGAGTCGTGGGCGACGTAGCCGCCGATCACGTCCTCGGGCCGGTCGGTGGGATTCAGTTTCTCGATGCGTCCAAGCCTGCGCGCCACGGATACCACGTCGATGGAAGTGTCACCGCCGCCGACGCAGACCACGCGATCGGTGGTCACCTGGAGGCGACCCTGGTTGAACGCGTCGAGGAACGATACGCCGCTGACGCAGTTCGGCGCGTCGCCGCCCGGCACCGGCAGGGCGCGCCCCTGCTGGCAGCCGACCGTCCACAGCACGGCGTCGAACTCGTTGTCGAGGTCCTCGATGGAGACGTCTTCGCCGACGCGCACGCCGGTGCGCACCTCGATGTCTCCCATGCCGAGGATGCGGTCGATCTCGTGGCGCAGGATGTCGCGCGGGGTGCGGTAGTTGGGGATGCCGTACCACATCATGCCGCCCAGTTGCTCCTTGGACTCGAAGATGGTCGAGGCGATGCCCCTGCGGCGCAGCTGGTAGGCCGCCGCCAGGCCCGCCGGGCCGCCGCCGACGATGGCGACTTTCTTTTCGCTCGCGACAGGCGGCGCCTCGAATCCGAACTTGCCCTCGTAGGCCGAATCCCCGATGAACTGTTCGACCGAGTTGATGCCGACAAAGTCCTCGACGTTGTTGCGGTTGCAGCCGCTCTCGCAGGGCGCGGGGCACACCCGGCCCATCATGGCGGGAAACGGATTGGCGTCGGTCAGCCGGCGGAAGGCGTACTCCTCCATGGACATGCCCTCCGGCGCCTTCTCGATGCCGCGCACGATCTGCAGCCAGCCGCGAATGTCCTCGCCGGACGGACAGCTGCCCTGGCACGGCGGCGTGCGGTGCACGTACACCGGGCACTTGTGGGTGTGATCGGCATCGAAGATCTTGTCGTGCATGCTGGGCCACTGGTGGTCGCCGTCCCTGAACGCCCTGAATGTCAGGCCCTTGGTCATGTCGTCCGCGGAAGTCGCCATCATTCGTCTCCTTTAAAAAGGTAATCTCGCGTTGGTTCGTTCAATCGGCCGGCTTGGCGGCATCGAACACCAGCGCGTCACCGACGAGCTGGTGCACGCTGATGACCATGTCCATGGTGAGGCCGTAGTACGGCAGCACCTTGGTGAACTGCGACTTGCAAATCGCGCAGATCGCGGCCATGTGCGTGACGCCGTGATCGTCGATCACCTCCTTCAGGGCCTCGACCCTCGGCAGCGCGCCCTTGACCCTGAGCTCCACCAGGTCGTCGGTGAGAAGTCCCCCGCCCCCGCCGCAACAGAACGTCGCCTCGCGCGTGGTGCCGGGCGACATGTCGACGAAGTGGTTGCAGGCCGCCTTGATCAGCTCGCGCGGTATGACGAACTGGCCGCCGGGGAAGTCGCCCATGCGCGAGGCGCGCGAGACGTTGCACGAGTCGTGGAACGTCACGACCTTGTCGTCGTTCGCCGACGGGTCGAGCCTCAAGGCCCCCGCCTTGAGCAGGTCGTAGGTGAACTCGCAGATGTGCTGGGGCGCCGGGTAGTCGGGGTCGAGAAAGTCGAACGGCCCGACCAGCGTATTCCAGAAGCTGTACGCGACGCGCCAGGCGTGACCGCACTCGCCCACCACGATGCGCCTGACGCCAAGATCCAGGGCCGCCTCGCGGATGCGCATGGCGACCTTCTGCATGTTGTCGTAGCTGCCGATGAACAGGCCGAAGTTGGCGGCCTCGGAGGCGTGGGAACTCAGGGTCCAGCTGATGCCGGCCTGGTGAAACACCTTGGCGTAGCCGATCAGGCCGTCGACGTGAGGCTCGGCGAAAAAATCCGCGGACGGCGTCACCAGCAGCACCTCGGCGCCCTTCTGATCGAGGGGCAACTTCACCGGCACGCCGATGTCCTCCTCGATCTCCTCCTCGAGCCCCTCCAGCGTATCCGCCAGCGCCGGCTCCGGCAGGCCGAGGTTGTTGCCGATCTTGAATACCTTGCCGATGATCTCGTTGGAGTACTTCTGGCCGACTCCGATGGAGTCGAGGATCTCGCGCCCGGCCATGGTGATCTCGGCGGTGTCGATGCCGTACGGACAGTACACGGAGCAGCGGCGGCACTCCGAGCACTGGTGATAGTAGCGGTACCAGTCCTCGATCACCTCCTCGGTCAGGTCGACGGCGCCAACCAGCTTCGGAAAGTACCGGCCGGCGAACGTGAAATACCGCCGGTAGACGTTGCGCAGCAGGTCCTGGCGGGCGACCGGCATGTTCTTCGGATCGGCCGTGCCGAGGTAGTAGTGACACTTGTCGGTGCAGCTGCCGCACTTGACGCAGGCGTCCATGAACACTCGCAGGGAGCGATACCTGCCAAGCAGCTCCTCCATTTTGGCGAGGGCGACTTCCTTCCAGTTCTCCACCAGCTCGCCAGGATAGCCGAGCGGCGCCTGGTGCTCGGCCCTGGCGACGAACGGCTTCGTGTGAGCCATCGAGCCGACCCGGATCGCAGGGATCTCGGGCACCTTTCTCGGCTCGGGAATTTCGAACTCCGGCTTGGCCATCGTCTATGCCGTCGGAAAACCTTCAGTCGTTGCCTGTCGGCGATCGCACGGACGCGCAGGTCAGCGCTCGTCCGACGTCTTCGCCGCCCACGGCGTCACGTGGCGACGCTCCCGCGGCGTGTCGCGCATGTTGCGCGTCGGGCTGAAGAACACCCCGGGCGCATGCAGCAGCTTGCTGAACGGGAACACGATCATGAGCGCGATCACCAGCGACAGGTGGACGATGAGCATGGCATCTGCCGGCAGCGGCTGCCAATGGAAATACATGACGCCGAGCACGAAGCCCTTCAGCGCCACGATGTCGGTATGCCAGACATACTTCATGGCCAGGCCCGACAGCACGATCCCCATGAGCAGCGCCAGCATCAGGTGATCGGACGGCGCCGAGATGTAGCGCACGCGGTCGACCAGGAAGCGTCGTGCCCACAACCCGGCCAGTCCCAGCGCCATGGCGAACGCGGCGTACAGGCCGAGCCACTGGATCGCCTGCACCCACCACCACACCGGCTCGGTGAAGTAACGAAGATGCCTGAGCAGCACCAGCAGCATGCCGAAGTGGAACAGGTAGCCGAACAGCCAGGTCCACTTGCTGCCCTTGAACAGGCTTTCGAAGAACACCACTTCGCGCGCCATGCGAGCCGCGACCCCTGCGGTGGTGATCGGCGCCGGGGTCGTGGGAATGACCAGCGGCGACGGCGTCCTGGCGTACTGTACGATCTTGGCCGCGATGCCGATCACGAGCACGGCCGTCGCGAGGTAGAACATCAGGGCGAAAAACGCCGTCAGCACCATGTCTGCGAGTCATCCCCGGCAATCGGAGGCTGGAACCGGCGGCCCCGGTGCGTCGCTGCGCAACCGGGAGCGACCGCCACGGCGCGCGAGCGCCTCAGACGCAGCCGGTCGGCTTGGGCAGTCCGGCGTACTTGCACGCCTGCTTGGCCGGACCATACGGGAACAGCTGGTACAGGTACTTGCTGTTGCCCTTGTCCTTGCCGAGCTTCTTGCCGATCGCCTTGGTCAGCACGCGAACCGCCGGCGCGATCTGGTACTCCTCGTAGTACTCGCGCAGGAAGTTGATCACCTCCCAGTGATTGTCGGTCAGATCGCAATCGTCGACCTCGGCCATCTTGCGGGCGACTTCCTCGTCCCAGTCGCTCAGGTTCGCGAGGTAGCCTTCCTCGTCGGTCTCGTAGGTCTTGCCGTTGACTTCAAGTGTCATCTTCTGATTACTCCAGTAGCTTCGTTGATAAACTACAACCAGGCCTGGACCCGATCGTTGGATGCGGCCAAGTCGACGAATCCCGCGTAGTCGACCACCCTGACGCCCTCGACAAGCCGTGCCTGATCGATGCCCCGGGATTTCAGGTCCGGGCCGAGGACGTATACATTGCGGTCCTCGAGCACGCGGGCCAGTCCCGCGGCGGCGCTGCCGCCGGCGATGGCGCCGTACACGCCGTCCTCGATGAGCAGGATATCGCTGCCCGGCAGTGAAAACTCAAGACAGGCCTGAAGGCTGTTTTTCTCGAAGGGCGACTTGTTGACGGTATGCAGCATGGCGCGACATCAGAAATTGAGCAGCACGTCCTGCTCGTCCATCAGGCGGGCGAGCTCGGCCCGGCTGACGATGCGGATCGAGGGCTTCTCGGCGTAGTCGTCGTCTTCATCCTCGTAGGTCAAGTCCATCAGGTCCGACTCATCAAGGCCGCGCTCGGCGAGCGACTCGCGATCGACGTACAGCCTGTTGACGTCGTAGTCCCCGAGCGCCCGGTAGGCCGGGGAGAAATTCTTCATGCCCGTCTCGCTCGTGTCCTGTCCCTTGACGAGTTGAAACACACCGTCGCCGATGAACGCCATCGAGCATTCCTGGTCGAAGGCGGCGCCGATGAGAACGACCTCGAGGCCTTCCAGGGCGTAGATGCTGCCGTACGGCGCGCGCCGGTTCACGTACATGAATTTCTTGATCTCGGCCATGCGCGCCCCCTAGTCCCCGAACTCCACCAGCCGGTCCGACTTGATCCCGGCCTCGATCAACTGTCCGAGTCCGGAGATGCGAAATCCCTCGGCGATGTTGTCGGCGTCCTTGCCGTTGCGCTTCGCCTCGTCGGCGTCGACGATGCCGCGGCGCTGGGCCGCGGCCACGCAGACCACGAGGTCGAGGTCGTGCTTCCTGGCCAGTTCGCTCCAGCGGATCACGATGTTGCGGTCGTCCTGCGGCGGCGTCGTCAGCCGCGTGCCGTTGTTCACACCGTCATGGTAGAAGAACACGCGGAAGATTTCATGACCGGCGTCAAGAGCCGCCTTGGCGAATTGATAGGCTGTGTCCGAGGCCTGGTGCGTATACGGCCCCTCGCTGACCATGATCGAGAATATCACCGCGCCGCCCTAGAAACGGATATGGGTGGACGCGTTCAGACTCTTGCGCGAACCGCGCCAGTTGTCGACGTGGAACTTGGTGAACGGCAGCCCGGTCAGTTCGAAGAACCGCGGCCAGCCGATGCGCTCGACCCAGTCGTTCATCCGCTCCCAGTCGCGCGCGTCCTCCTTGTAGGTCTTGAGGATGCGCTTGACGATTGCGGTGGCCTCGGGCCAGCGCGGCGGATTGTTGGGAATGCCCGAGGCGACCAGCTTCTGGAAGGTGGGCTTGCCGCGGGCGTTGGAGTGGTTGCCGCCGACCCAGACCGCCAGCTTGGAGTGCTCGGGGTCGTTGATCTGCATCGGCGGGCACGGCGGATAGCAGGCGCCGCAGCAGATGCACTTCTTCTCGTCGACCTCGAGTGTCGGCTTGCCGTTGACCTGCGCCGGGCGGATCGCCGCGACCGGGCAGCGGGCCACCACCGAGGGGCGCTCGCACACGTTGGCCACGAGGTCGTGATTGATCTTCGGCGGCTTGGTGTGCTGGATGTTGATGGCGATGTCGCCCTGCCCGCCGCAATTGATCTGGCAGCACGACGTCGTGATGTGCACCCGGTTGGGCATGTTGCAGTTTCGAAACTCGTCAACGAGTTCGTCCATCATCGCCTTGACCACGCCGGAGGCGTCGGTCGCGGGTATGTCGCAGTGCAGCCAGCCCTGTGTATGCGAGATCGAAGTGACGGAGTTCTTGGTGCCGCCGACCACGAAACCGGCTTCCTCCAGCGCGTTGATCAACGGATCGACCTTGGCGGCGTCAGCCACGAGGAACTCGATGTTGCTGCGGATGGTGAAGCGCACGAAGCCGTCGCCGTAGCGGTCGCCGATGTCGCACAGCTTGCGCAGGGTGAACAGGTCGAGGATTCGCTGGGTGCCTGCCCGAACGGTCCAGATCTCGTCGCCGCTTCGGGCGTGATGGCGAAGCACCCCGGGCCTCGGGTGGTCATGCCACTGCCATTGGCCGAAATTCTTGACCATGACGGGATGCATGTACTGGAAGCCGTCGGGACAGCCGGATTCGATGGGTTCTCGCATCTGGACCTTGGCCATGCTCTGCTCCGCTACGCTGTATGAGTTCGGTTAAGTTCGGTCGTGAAGGTTCGGAGAGATGGGTCAGCCGGCCGCGGCCTGCTTTTCCTCGGCCTTGCGTTCGAACCACTTGACCGCCTCGTCGTCCCAGCCGTCCATGCGCACGTAGGACGACTCACGCGGGTTGGAGATCATGTGGGGATCGACGTCGATTCCGATGCCCTCGAGAAAGTTCACCAGTCCGATGCGCTCGATCATCTCGCCGCAGCGCTCGTGCTCGAGGCCGTTCTCGGCCCAGAAATCGATGGTCTCCTCGGCGATCTCGACCAGGCGCTCGTAGTCCTCCTCGGTCTCGAGCTTCATGAACGGCACGATCACGGTGCCCATCAGGTCGCCGATCTTGAGAGTGCGCTTGCCGCCGATGAGCATGGTCACGCCGCGGTCGTCACCGGGTGAGAGCGCCTTGGGAACGACGTTCAGGCAGTGCATGCAGCGCACGCAGTTGCGGTTGTCGACCGACAGCGAATCGTCGTCGTTGAGGGACAGGGACTGGGTCGGGCAGCGAGTGATGATGTTGTCCACCACGTGCTTGCGGCCCTTGGTCTGAACGTAGGCCTTCCACTCGTCCTGGTCCACCTTCATGTCGTCGCGCCAGGTGCCGATGATGGCCATGTCGGAGCGCTCGATGGAATTCATGCAGTCGTTGGGGCAGCCCGAGACCTTGAACTTGAACTTGTAGGGCAGGGCCGGCCGGTGGATGTCGTCGGTGAAGTTGTTGACCAGCGTGCGGTGGATCTTGTGCTCGTTGGCGCACGACTGCTCGCAGCGCGCCGAGCCTACGCAGGACATGGCGGTGCGCACGCACGGGCCCGCGCCGCCGAGGTCGAAGCCGTACTCGTTGATCTCGTCGAAGAAGTGCTGGGTGTTCTCGGTCGATGCACCGATGAACATGATGTTGCCGGTCTGGCCGTGGAAGGTGACCAGTCCCGAACCCCACTTCTCCCAGCTGTCGCCGAGCCGGCGCAGGATGTCGGTGGTGTAGTGGTTGCCGGCCGGGGGCTGCACTCTCAGCGTGTGAAACTCGCGCGATTCCGGAAACTGCTGGCCGACCTCGGAAAAGCGCGGGATGATGCCGCCGCCGTAACCGTACACGCTGACCGTGCCGCCCTTCCAGTAGCCCTTGCGGGTCTCGTAGGAATGCTCGAGCTGGCCGAGCAGGGAGTTGGCGACGCCCTTGATGCGGGGGTCTTCGTGCTGGTCCCGAAGCCGCTTGATGCCGGACACGAAGCTGGGCCACGGACCGTTTTCCAGTTCATCGAGCATCGGGGTGGGGTGCTTGTTTTCCGCCATGGTCTTGCACGCTCCTCGAGTAATCGTGTTCGTTCGGACCAAGAAAGCCGCCCGCGGCCGATGATGGCGCTGGCCGACTGGCCCTCGATATCCGGCCGTTTGTCACAGCCGGAGCCGGTCGGAATCGATTGTATGCGAGCGCCATGATCGGCACACTCCTCCGTAGGGGTGTGGCCGGGCTATTCCGGATTATCCCATTGGGAGTAATCTTTTTGCCGGGGCCCGCGAACCGACTACGAGCATCCCCGGTGAAGGGTCCTTGAACGCCCGGATTTCATGGGGTTATCGCGGCCGTCGGAGTTGCCCGGTGCTCGGAACAGGTGAGCGCTTCGCGCCTTTCGCGCGCGCGTGGCGACACCCGGCGCCCGGAGGGCATATTGCGCTCGACCGGGGCTTGCTTACAATCCGCCTCGTGATCGACATGTCGCACAGCATCGCGTCCGCGCCGCGCGCCGGCGAAGGCACACGCGCACCCGCGCACAGTGTCGGCCGGCGGGCTTCGCGCGCGTGGTGCCTGGACAAGCTCGCCGCGTGGCACGGGTTTCTCCGTGCTCCCGTGGTCGAGATCCGCGATCCGTCGCGTCTAGACGCGGCCGAGCACGGCGCGGTCTCCGCGCGCCTCGATGCTGCCAACATGGCGGTGTACCGGGTCACCGGCTCGCGCGAGGTGAACCGCGACGCGCTGCTCGAACTCGGCCGCCAGTTCGGCCTGGTGCATGCCGAGCGCAACCTGTGCGCGGGCGAGGACGCGGTCAGCGAGATCACCGCCAGCGACGATCCCGGCCGGCGCCGGTACATTCCCTACACCCGGCGCGCCCTCAGCTGGCACACCGACGGCTACTACAACCCCCCCGCGCGCACGATCGGCGCCTTCCTGCTCCACTGCGTGCATCCCGCGGCGAGCGGCGGCGCGAACCGGTTCATCGATCATGAGGTTCTCTTCGCGCTCCTGAGCCTGGACGCCCACGTGCCGGTCGAGGCGCTGTTCGACGACGATGCGCTGGCAATTCCGGCCAATGTCGACGGCGAGGCGGAGTTGCGCGAGCGCGCCGTGGGCCCGGTGTTCGACGAGCGCGGCGGCGCCCTCGTCATGCGCTACTCCGCCAGGCAGCGTCATATCCAGTGGAAGCAATCGGCCGACGTACTTGCCGCCGCAGCCGCTGTCGGCCGCAGCCTTGAGAATACGAAACTCGTCCTCGACAGCCGCCTCGAGGCCGGCATGGGCGTGATCGCCCGCAATGTCCTGCATCGTCGCGAGGCCTACTTCGACAATCCCGCGGTACCGCGCCTTCTGTATCGCGTGCGCTACACCGACCCCATCGTCGACGACGTCCTGACGGCGACGCGCCGCGACCTCGCCTCATGATCTGGCTCAGCGAAATACTGCTCAGGCGCCACGACCTCGCGAGTTTCGAAGCACTGGTCGAGGCGGTTCGAGATGAGGCCCGTGGCGGCGGACGATTCTTCCGCATGGACGTCAAGCCGCCCTTCGCCGACACGCCGGCCAACTGGGAAGACCGGCTGGAAGCGGCCTTCACCGAAGTGATGGACGATCGCCGATGAGTTACCGCACACCCCTGACGCCCCTGACCCTGGTCGACCCCGGCGCCGACTCGGACGAGGATCTCGCCGCGCCAACCGCCGCGCTCGAGGCCCGGCTCGAGGCGCTTCGCGAACGACGGCGCGACATCGGCGCTAAGGTCGACGAGCGGCGGGCGGTCGAGCTGGCGCTCGACGAGGCGGCGCTGCTGGTCCAGCTCGAACGCGGCGACGAGGCGCGGCACCTCGCCCGCGACGCCTTCGATCGCGCCATGGACGCAAGCTCGTACGACCAGGCCGTGCGCGCCTGCGAACTCGTGTTCCTCGCCGACCGCGAAGATGCCCTCGCCGCCCTCGGACAGGGCGTCTGGCTCACCGTCACGTTCCCGATGGATCCGGAACTGACGCTGGCCATGCTGCGCCACGTCGTCGACGAGACGCCGGACGATGCCGACGGTGCGGCGGTGGCGGCTGCGGCCGGCGCCTACGTGGTCGACCTGCGCGCCGACGACGGCAAGCACGCCGACCTGTCGTTCTTCGCCATGCAAATGCTCGGCGAGGTCGCCCGGCGCCATGCCGGCGTGGACGACCAGGCGGCCTTCGACGCCTGGGTCGAGCGGCTGGAGCTGACCGAGCCGGAGAAGTTCCTGGTGCGCCTTCGCAACGTGGTCGACGTCCTGGTCCAGGACGACTGGTGGTTCGACCGCGAAGGACTGGCGCGGGAACTGCCGATCCAGTGACATGGGCGCGGGAGCGACAGCGATGTACTGGCAGCAATCGGACAAGAATCCCGACGCGATCGCGCCGGCCGACGACGTTGTCGATCTCGCGTTCCGGATCCGCTGCCAACGGCTGCCCGTGGACCACGCGTGGGCACTGTGCAGCGCGGTTCACCGCGTCCTTCCATGGCTCGTGGACGAACCCCTCGGCGGGGTCCACCTCGTGCACGGCGCCGAGTCGGGCAACGGCTGGCAGCGGCCGGGCGCATCGGACTACCTCGTCCTGCCCAGGCGCACGCGCCTGACCTTGCGCGTGCGCGCCGAGCGTCGACACGATGCCGAACTCTTGAGCGGGACTCGCCTGGCCGTCGGCGACAGCGTCATCGAGATCGGCGAGGCGACCGAGAAACCCCTGACACCGTCACGCACCGTGTTCAGCCGGCACGTACCGACATCGGAAGACGACGAAGAGGTGTTCATCGAATCGGTCGCCGATGCGCTGCGCGGCCGGGGCATCGAACCGCGCAAGATCCTGTGCGGATTGATGCACTGCTTCGCGGCTCCGAACGGAGCGGTACACGCGCGAAGCGTGCTGGTCGGCGATCTCGAGTACGACGAATCGATCGAACTGCAGCGCCGGGGCATCGGCGATCTCGGCGCCTTCGGCATGGGCCTGTTCCTGCCCCACAAGGGCATCGACGCCGTCGTCTCACCCGACGACGAACCACCTCATTGAACATCCGCGCCGACGGCGCGATCCGGACCACAAACAGAGGCATTCGACATGAGCGAGAAAGCGGACATCATCAAGAAGATGATCGAGATGCAGAAACAGTTCATCGAATACGAGCACCAGCACGGTGTCGAGTTGAACGACTACTACCAGCCGGCGTCGGGTCATCCCCTGGATGGTTACCGCCAGGAATTCCGCGATCTTGCGATGAAGCTGGTCGACACCGCCCACGAGGAGAAGGGCTCGAAGCGGTAGGCGGCAATAAAGGGACTCAAACCCGGCTCCACATCCTCACCAGGTTCAGGTACGCCTGGTCCACGAGTTCGGTGGCGCGTTCGTCCGGTCGCGTCTGCATGAGTTCGGCGCGCGCCTGCGCGAGCCGGTAGAGCAGCGCCCGCTTCTCGGCGCCGGGCACCATGCTCTGCACCCAGGTCACCGCCGCCAGGCGCTGGCCGCGCGTCACCGGCGCCACGCGGTGCAGGGTCGACGACGGGTACAGGATCGCCCACCCCGCGGCGAGCTTTATCGGCTGCTCGCCGAAATCCGTCTGCACGCACAACTCGCCGCCGTCGTACTCCTCGGGTCCGTTGAGAAACACGGTGATGGAAACGTCCGAACGGTATCGCGCGCCCTCGCCCATCACGGGATCGTCGAGATGCGTGCCGTAGGACATGCCCTCCCCGTACCGTGCATAGAACGGCGCCGCGACCTTCAGCGGCAGGGCCGCCATGCGGTACGTCTCGTTGCGCACCAGCTTGCCCATGACGATGCGGTTCAACGCCTCGAGCACGGCGGCATCGAGGGGAATCTCCTCGTTGTTCTTCACGCGGGCGGCCCGCGCACCGGCACTGGCCGAGCCGCTCGCGAACGTCGCCCCGTCGAGCCGGCGACGCACCTCGGAGAGGTCGCGGGCGTCGAGAACGTCGGGAATCTCGATCAGCATCGGCTCACGACGCCGGCGGCGCGACCGTAAACGGCGGGAACAAAACTACGCACCGATCAGTACGCGAGATCGTCAAGGTCGTTGTCCACGCGCCCGGTGTCGCGGTGGCCCGTCGTCATGGCATCGACAGCCGCGGCGAAGTGATCGCGGGCGCCTTGGAGCACGTCGGCGAGCGTTCCAGGCGATCCTTCGCCATCCCACTCGCGCCAGGCCCGGACCACCGCCGGCATTAACTGCCGGCGAAGAGGCGTCATCAACGCGATGTAGCCGTGGAACAGCTCCGGACGAGATGCCGCGACGATCGCGGGCAGCACCGAAAGGCAGTCGGCCAGGCAGTCCCGCACGCCCCGCACCACGTGTTCCCCGGCGGTGCCGGCCACCGAGTCGAGCATGGCGTCGTAACCGTCGTCGAGCACCCGCCCCGCGAGATGCTCTCCCTTCTCGTGAAGCAGGACCAACTCCACCTGGTCGTCGAGCAGCGCCGCAAGGGCGGCGTCGGGATCGGCGTCGAAACCGTAGTGTTCGACGACTCGCTGCATGGCTCCGGGCCGCCGCTGCCAGCGCCATTCCTCGACCGCTTCCCACAGCATGCGCGCCAGGCTTTCGCGGCGCACGAAGATCCGCGAGCCGCGAGTCATGGCGGGGGGCGCGGACAGCTCCCGTGCGTATTCGCGGCCGGACAGGTAGATGGTCAGAGGCGGATCGACGCGCGATTCGACGAGTTCCCCGAGGAAGAACACGGGCTTGCCGAAACGACCGATGCCGCTGCTGAACACCAGCCCGGTCCGATCGAGGCCGGCGTTGACCGCGGCCTCGTCGAATACGTCAACGAACGCGCCCTTGACCGGCAGCGGCTGGAAATCGCGGGCCTCGATCTCGTCCCAGTGGCTCTCGGTGCGCTGCACCCAGTCGCCGACGGCCTTCATCGGCAGCGCCTCGCCAAAGGGCAGACCATGACGCCAGCGGTAGTACTCGCGCATCTTCAGAAGGTAGATACACATGGTGTAGTTGCCGGCAAAGCGCGCGTCGGACAGGTCGCAGTTGAACTGCACCCGCGACACGAGTTCGGCGTCGACGGCGTTCATCGCGCGGCGGGATGCCGGTGCTTCGAGGAAGCCGGCGAAGCGGAGCCGGGCGCATGACGGATCGTGTACATCGTTTCGAGCTCGCGAGCCAATTGGCGGTGACGATTCCACGTTGAAACCGGGGCGCATCGGACCGGTTCATTGCCGCCGCGGCAAACCGGGGGTCGGTGCGAGCGGCATGGCGAAACCTTGTGCCGTGTTAAACTAACACGAAGCCGTCGACCGACCAAACAGCTGCCGCCCAAACGGCGTCGACGTGTCGGCCGATCCATCATCCGCCCGCCCTGCCGAACATGCGAACGCGAAGCAAATGGCGCGATACCGGGCGCGCCCACAGCCTGTCCGAGAACGCCACGGCGCTCGCCTACGTCTGCTGGCGGATCGCCCTTGCGCGGGCCAGGAACCTGCACGCCGAGGATTTCGACTACGAGAACGACCGGCAGCGAACGGGCGTCATTGCCGAGTACCTTTGCTTCCTCGTGCACATCGCCGACCGCATTGTCCATGGCAGCCTCGGCGACGACGATCGGGCGACATTCGTTTCCACGCTCGCCGGCGACGTGGCACGGCATTACCAGCGAAACCTCGAGGACGTGTTCGGCCGCGGCCGCGACTACCGCGGCGGATTCATCGAACTCGTGAACGAGCGCATTGCCGAATACTCGGGGTACCGTTTCGAGGACGGCAGCCCGGGCTTCCAGATGCTGCGGGGACTTGGCCGGAACATCCAGGACGTGATGGGCGAGAGCCAGACCAATCGCTGGATCATCGATCACGTGATGGAACTCGACGCGCCGGCAGCGGTGCAGGAACTGAACAAGGCCATGGACGACCTGTTCGGCACCGCCAACGTCGCCGCGCACGATGCGCCGCCCAAGTAGTGGACGGCGCGCGAACGCGAAGATCAGGCGTCCTGTGCCTCGCTGACGAATCGCTCGGCACCGTCGGTGACCCGGTTCTCGCCGTCTTCGTAGCCGGCCTCGTAGGCCTCGGTCACGCGCTGCTCCTCGCGCTTCGGGTTGCCGAGGAAGCCGCCGATCCAGCCCTGGATGTATTCCCTGTCGACGCCCGTCTTCTCGAGCCGCTCGATGGTCTGGTAGTAGATGTCGTTCATGTCGGAACCTCCGGAATTCAACATAGGATACCGAATCGTCGTTATTATCCCAGCTTCGCGCCGACGATGACAGGCGGTGCCGGCGGTGAATAGCTGATTTCGAACAGACAATATGACCGCATCGAAACGGCGCCCGCGCGCCAGGCGGGCAGAGCCCTGGAATTGACTCCTCAGGACAGTTTGCGCCTTCACGTGCTGGCCTCCGAGTGCGAGGCGATTCGCATCGACGAGGCCGACTTGACCGTGCGCGGACTGGCAGGCGGCGCCGAGCGCGTGGTGCATCTCGATGCCGACAGGCCGCCGCAGCGCTACCTGAAGGCGGTGCGCGAACTGCTGTCGAGCATCGCGCTCGGCTCTCCGGGCGGCTATCCGCTGGTTCTGGGCCGCTGGACACGAACGGGACAACTGCACAACCTGCCGCTTAAAAAACTGCTCAGGCTCGCCGAGCCCGAGGCCGTGGTGGCAGTCGCCATTGCCGGCAATCTCACGGCGGACATGGCGCGCCTGGCCTGGTGGGCCAACCCGACGACCGAGGTCGCCCGTTACCTCCTGGCCCACGACAACGTGCGGCGAGACGAACTCGGCGGCCGACTCGCCGCGCACCTCTTCGAGCACCTGCCGTTCGAGACCGAGGCAATCGACGTCGCACGTTCCGTTCGCGCGCTTCTCGGCGCAGATGGAATCGATCCGGCCGACGTCGATGCACTGTGGCGCCGGGGACGACGCAAGAACGCCATCTGGCTGGGCTTCGTCCAGGCACGACCGTTCGACCTGCCCGGGGCTCAGGGGTCCGCAGACCCGCACGACCTGCCCGATCTGCTGCTTGCACCGCGTGGGCGGATCATGTTCGCCACCGTCGAAGCGATCCTCAGTCGGCCGGCGGACCCGGATATCGTGGTCGAGTGTCTCGACACGCTGTCGTCGCTGCTAGCGAAGGTCCGGCCTGCAGCAGCCGGCGAATGCACTTCCATCGAGGACATTGAACGCCAGCTTGCCGACAGCGGGCCGACCGGCGACGACGATGCTTCCCGCAGGCTGCGCGCCATCGCCTTCCTGTCCCTGGTCGGCGAGCCGCTGGTGCGCGACCACTTCGCCCGCAGCACCGCCGTCGGCTCCTTGATGCGCAGGCAACTCGCGCCGCTCATCGACCCGGTGTGCCGGGAGCTGGCAATCGCGGCCGCGGGTCAGTCCGTGCCCTGACGCTCGTTGCGGCCGCGCCACGCCGTCACGGCTGAACCGGCTCGACCGTCCGCCGGCGATGCCACTGCTGGTAATTCAGGCCGCTTGCATACCCGCCCTCGGCCACGTACTCGAGCACCCGGCCGAGCCGGTACTGCTGCACGACCGAGTCGATGCGGATGATCTCGCGCCCGTGCGCGTCAAAGAAGACGAGGGTCGGTGCCCACGTGATATCCAGCGCCTCGGCCCACTCGCGGGCAGTCAACCTGCGCCCGTCGGGCGTCAGCACGGGCGCGTCGCCCCACATGTCGAGCTGCACGACCTGCATGGAACCCAACAGCGTGCGGACGTGCTCGTCGGCGAGCGGCGCCGAATGAAGGACATCGCAGGCGTGGCAGTCGCGCTGCTCGAAGAACACCGCCAGCGGCGAAGCGGCCGGGTAGCG
>CBFGVH010000067.1:0-17070 GCA_965652415.1 uncultured Gammaproteobacteria bacterium
CGATGGCGTCGCGCAGGGCGCTTTGCAGGACTTCCTCGATGGTGGGGTGGTAGAAGGGCATGGCGATCATGTCGCGCACGGTGAGGTTCTGCTCGATGCACCAGGCGATGAGGTGGGCGAGGTTCTCGCCCTTGGCGGTGCACAGGGACGCGCCGAGCAGGCGGCCGTCGATCTTGCGGGCGTAGATGCGCACAAGGCCCTTGTTCTTGCCCATGATGAGGGCGCGGCCGGAGGGGCCGAGTTTCATCTCGCCGATGACGATGGCGTCTTCGTCCAGCTCGGACAGGCGCGCGCCCACCTGGCAGATGTTGGGGTCGGTGAAGCAGATGCCGAACGGCACGGCGCGGGCGAAGGCGACGGGCTCCTCGCGCACGGCGTTGTAGCCGGCGATGCGGCCCTCGGTGCTGGCCTCGTGGAGGATCTGGCGGTACTCGTCGGCGTCGCCGGCGACGAACACGCGGCTCGATCCCACCCTCGTGGTGTTGGGGTTGAAGTCCGGCAGGCCGTCCTCGCGCAGCTCGATGCCGGCCTTGTCGAGGTCCATGGACCGCAGGTTCGAGCGCCGGCCCATGGCGGCCAGCACGCGATCGACCAGCACCGAGTGCTCGCCGGCGGTCACGCGCAGCCTGCCGTCCTCCTCGGCGATCTCGGCGGCGGTGCCGAGGTGCATGGGGAATTCCTTGCCGACGAGGTCGAGCGCCACCTTGGCCACCTCGGGGTCGTCGATGCCGCCGATGGTGTCGAGCACGTCGAAGCCGGTGACTTCCACGCCCATGCGCGCCAGCGCCTGGCCGAGCTCGAGGCCGATCACGCCGAGGCCGATCACGGCGACGGACTTCGGCCATTCCTCGATCTCGAAGAACTCGTCGGTGGTGATGATCTTCTCGCCGAAGCGCTTCCAGTCCTTCGGCACCGTCGGCGTGGTGCCGGCGGCGAGGACGATGCTTTCGGCCTCGATCCGCTCGCCGTTCACCTCCAGCACGCCGGGCTCGACGAACTTCGCGTATCCGTCGATGAACTCCTCGCCCATCTCGTCGGTGGAGTGGGAGAGTACGCCGTCGACGAGGATGTCGCGGATGTCGCGCACGTGCTCGAAGGCCTCGGCGAGGTCGACGGTGAGGCCGTCGCCGCCGTCGATGCCCTCGCGCTCGAAGATGGCGCGGCGGTGGAAGTCGTCGGCGACCTGGATGGCGGCCTTGGAGGGCATGCAGCCGACGCGGGCGCAGGTGGTGCCGAGCTCGCCGCCGTTGATGAGCACGAATTCGTCGGTAACGCGGCGCACCTGGGCCATGGCGTTGAGCCCGGCGGTGCCGGCGCCGACCACGGCGACCTTGACCTTTCTCGTCATGCGTTGCTGCTCCCGGTTCAGTCGGTGAGTAGGTGCCCGCCTTCCCTGCCCGGCACCGGCTCGCGGCCGGCGATGCCGGTGACGACCATGCCCGGCGTCGCCATGCGGTGGTGAGTACGGGCGTAGACGAGGCCGTCCTGGCCGGCGGCGAGCTCGGTGACGCCTTCGCCGAAGCTCGCCAGCGGGTCGATGATGCGAGCCACGACCTGGCCCCTTGTCACGCGCTCTCCCACCTTCACGAGGTGCGAGACGAGCCCCGCCGTCGTCGCCCGCAGGTGCTCGACGCCGGCGAGCGGCGTCGCCTCGCAGGGCGCGCCGGGTTCGGCTTCGGGGCTGCCCCCGATAATGCCTTCCTCGCGCAGGAATGCAACCAGGTTGGCGGCGTCGCGCTCGGCGAGGGCCTCGTCGACGTCGGCCGCGCCGCGCAGTTCGACGGTGGCCGAGAGCGGCGCCGGCGGCAGCGGCGCGCCGGGGAAGTGGGCGGCGAGTTCGAACCAGGGGCGCGAGACGGCCTCGTCGAAGGGATTGCCGCCGGAGACTTCGGCGAGGAATACCGCCTCGCAGCCGAGCCGCGCGGCAAGGTTCGCGGCGCGCGGCCAGGAGCCGGTCAACGTGTACATGTGCAGCACCGCCTCGGTGTCGCAGTGCAGGTCGAGGCAGATGTCGGCGGTGATCGCCATGCCGAGCAGGGTGCGGCGCAGCCATGCCGCCTCGTCGGTGGCGGGCATCTCGGTCACGGCGTGGGCGAGGGCTTCGCGGACCAGGGCGCGGTTGGCCTCGGCGTCGTCGGAGAGCTTGCCCTCTAAGCGGGAGGCGGCAGCAGCGGTGAGATCGCCGTGGCCGCGGTTGAAGTTCCTGCCGCTCTCGAATTCGAGCCTGCCGAGGATCGTGCCCTGCATGCGCTGGGCGAGGCCGATGGGGTTGGCCACGGGAACCATGACGATGCGTCCGGTAATGCCGTCGTTCGCGTCGATGGCGTCGAGGAGTTTGCCGAGCTTGTGCAGCACCATCATGCCGGGCAGTTCGTCGGCGTGCAGGCCCGCCTGGAGGTAGGCGACCGGGCGGGCGTCGGGGCGGCCGTAGGTTATCGCTTTGAGGAGACGCAGTGTGCCCGGGGCTGCGGGCGGCATTTCGAGGAAGCGTTCGGTGCGGGTGGGCATGGTGTGGGGTGGTGGTCTTCTAGCGTTGGCGGAGAGCCGATTGTACGGCAGTGTGGGGTGCGGGTTTGGCGGTGGTTGATCGTGGGGGCGTGCATGTCGATGCAATCGGCTGCGGGTAGGCTTCTACCGGGGGGTCGTCGTGTTCGGGGTGCTTCCGGGCGGCGTGCCCGCCGTATCGATCGCCTGCGCGAGCCATGGCACTGTAGGAGCCTGCCTTGCAGGCGATTCTTACGGGCGTGGTGCTGCCGATGCAATCGCCTGCAGGCAGGCTCCTACAGTGCCGGGGTTTGAGGCGATATTCTCAAGGCGAATCCAGGAGGATGGCCGTGAACTCGTTGAGGTCGCTGCAGGATATGTGCGGGCGGAAATCGTGGGTCCAGGGGACGCCGGCGCGGTTGAGCCAGGCGGCCTTGAGGCCGGCGTCCATGGCGCCCTTGACGTCTTCCACGGGGTGATCGCCGATGTGCAGTACCTCGGACGGCGCGAGGCCCAGGCGCTCGCAGGCGGCGTGGAAGATCCTGGGGTGGGGCTTGCCGACGCCCTCGTCGCGGGCGCTTACCTGGAGCTCGAAATATTGCGCGATGCCCACGCGGCCGAGGTCGGCGTTGCCGTTTGAAACGGAAACGAGCCGATAGCGCTCGCCCAGCTTCTCGAGCGCCGGCAGCACATCGTCGAAGAACTCGACGTCGTGGCGGTGGGCCATGAAGCGGTCCATCAGCGTGTCGGCGTGGGCCGTGTCGTAGCCCGATTCCTCGAGCATGGCGGCGAAGGTGAGGCGGCGCAGTTCGCCGAAGTCGTGGGCGAGGTGGCGGTTCTCCTCGACCACGCGCTGGCGTACCGAAAGCGCCGCCTCGGCGTCGAAGAGGCGCACCAGCTCGGGAAAGTGCTCGCGGCAGTGCGCATTGATCGCCTCCTCGGCGCGCATGATCACCGGCAGGATGGCCCACAGCGAGTCGTCGAGGTCGAAGGAGATGGCGCGGATGCCGTTCACGGGGCGCGTTACTTCGGTTGGTAGCCTTCCACGCCGTCCACCTCGCCCTCGCGGAACAGGAACTTCACCATCTGGTCGGCGAGGTATTCGCGGTGCTTCTTGTCCATGGGGTTCAGGCGCTTCTCGTTGATGAGCATGGTCTGGTAGCGCATCCACTCGCTCCACGCCTCCTTGGAGATGTTCTCCATCACCTGTTTGCCGAGATCGCCCGGCCAGGGCGGCGCGTCGAGGCCTTCGGCCTCCTTGTCGAGGTACACGCAGTGTACGGTCTTGCCCATGAGGTATTCGCTCCTTACGCGAGGTCTTCGGGATCGAGCGAGTCGATCAGCTTGCGAAACGGCGCCGGCATGCCGGCCCCGGCGAGTTCCGCCGGCGTGTGCCAGCGCAGGTCGTCGCCGTCGCCGACGGAAAACGCCACCGGTTGTTCAAGCATCGCGGCGGCGGGGCGGATTTCAAGGTCGAAGTGGGTGAACTTGTGCACGAAAGGGTCGAATTCCCTCAAGGGGCCGGGTACGCGGCCGAGTTCGCGGCGGATCCAGTCCGCCGGCGCGCTCTCCACCTGCGGCGGGCACCACAGGCCGCCCCAGATGCCGCTCGGCGGCCGCCGCTCGAGCAGCAGTCGGCCTTCGCCGTCGGTAAGCAACAGGAACTGGCTGCTGCGCCGCGGGCGCTCGCGGCGGGCGCGCTTGCCGGGGAACTCGGCGGCGTCGCCGCGGGCGCGGCCGTCGCAGAGATCGTCCACCGGGCAGGCCTCGCAGCGCGGCCGGCGGATGCAGACCATGGCGCCGAGGTCCATGATGGCCTGCGTGTAGTCGTCGACGCGTTCGGCTGGCGTCAGTTCCTCGGCGTGCCGCCACAGGCGCTTCGTGGTGGTGGTCGATCCGGGGTCGCCCTCGACGCGGCGAAGGCGCGAGAGCACCCGCCTGACGTTGCCGTCGAGGATGGCGTGGCGCGCGCCGGTCGACAGCGCCAGGATGGCCGCCGCGGTGGAGCGGCCGACGCCGGGCAGCGCGGTGAGCTCCTCGATGGTGCCGGGAAAGACGCCGCCGTGGTCTTCCACCACCTGCCGCGCCGCGCGATGCAGGTTGCGCGCGCGGGCGTAGTAGCCGAGCCCCGCCCAGTGCGCCAGCACGTCGTCGAGCTCTGCCGCCGCGAGCGCGGCGACGTCGGGGAAGGCGTCGATGAAGCGCGCGTAGTAGCCGAGCACCGTCGCCACCTGCGTCTGCTGCAGCATGATCTCCGAGACCCAGATGCGATACGGGTCGCGGCTCAGCTTCCAGGGCAGCTCGCGCCGGCCGTGTATGTCGTACCAGGCGAGCAGGCGCTCGGCGAATATGTTGCGGGCGTCGCGGGGCAAGATCGGATCAGGGCAATGTTCGACCGTTTCCAGCGTACCGGATGGCGCGGCGTTTTGGAACATGGGGGTTTGGGCGGGGTCGGGGGGGCAAAATGGGACCGAAGGCACTGTAGGAGCCTGCCTGCAGGCGATTGATGAGGCAGGCACGGCGCTGGAATGGATCGCAGACAGGCCGGCTCCTACGTTGGGGGCAAAAAAGGGGACGGAGGCATTTTCTGGAAGAAAAAGCCGCCGTCCCCTTTTTTGCAGTGCCGAGGCTCCGCGGCGAAACAAAGCCGCTGTAGGAGCCTGCCTGCAGGCGATCGCATCGGCGGGCACGGCGCCAGACAGAATCGCCGGCAAGGCCGGCTCCTACAGTGCCCGACCCACGCTCCGCGGCGAAACGAAATCACTGTAGGAGCCTGCCTGCAGGCGATCGCATCCGAGGGCACACCGCCCGAAATAATCGCCGGCAAGGCAGGCTCCTACAGTGCCGTTGCCTCGGCCCCGTGCCGATCACCCACCGCTACGGAGCAGCGCGGCGGGCTTGAGGGCGAGGCGTCTCAAGAGGTAACGGGCACCGATATCCAGGCAGGCGGCGCTGACGGCGAGGGCGACGATGACGGCGGGCCAGAGGGGGTAGCCGTCCTGGACGCGCAGGCGCCATTCGACGAGGGGGACGGCGATGGCGCTGCCGGCGGCCAGCGCGTCGAGCGAGGTGACCAGGGCCAGCAGGAGGTACTCCAGGCGCAGGCTCTGGCGAATGGCGGACAGGCGCGCACCCATGGCGTGCAGGATGGTGGCGTCGTAGACCTGGCGGGCGCGGCTGGTGGCGACCACGCCGGCGAGCACCATCAGGCTGACGGCGAGGCTCACGGCGGCGACCACCGCCAGCGCGGCCGAGGCCTTGCCGAGCAGGTCGCGGGCGGCGGCGAGGATGGACGCGGTGCGCACGGAGACCACGTTGGGCGCTATCTCGGCGATGCGCGCCTGGACGTCGACGGCGGCGGCATCGCTCATCCAGGCGGCACCGACGTGGCGGTGGATCATCGGGTCGAGGGCGCCGTCGGAGAAGATGGCCTCGAACCAGAAGCGGGTCTGCATGCCCTTCTGCCGGTAGATGCCGTCGAGCACGACCTCGAGCGGGCGGCCGTCGATGTCGAAGATGAGCTCGTCGCCGACTTGAAGGCCCAGGCGGTCGGCCTCGCGGTCCTCCATCGCCACACGCGCGCCGGAGGCACCGTCGTCCCACCACCGGCCGCGGTCCATGGTCACGTCGTCGATGTTGTCGGCGCGGTAGGTGAGCTTGTGCTCGTTGCGCGCCTCGACGCGCCAGACGTCGTCGTCGCTGTCGCGCAGCAGTTCGCCGTTGACCGCGGCGATGCGGCCGAGCACCAGCGGCGCTAGCTGCACGCGTTCCACCTCGCCGCTGCCCACGATGGCGTCGGTCACGGCGTCGAGCTGGCCGGTCTGCACGTCGTAGAGCACCAGCGCGGGCGACTCGTCGGGGATGGTCTCGTTGAGCGTGACGAGCAGCGCGCCGACGACGATGGTGCAGGCCACCAGCAGCGTCAGCGCCGAACCGAGCGACACCAGCGAGGTGCCGAGCGGCGAGCCGGGCCGGTGCAGGTTGGCGAGCGCGAGGCGCAGGGCGAAGCGGTTGCCGAGGAAGGCGCGCGACTCGAAGGCGTGGGCGAGGCGCTTGATGGCCAGCACGATCAGTTCGAGCATCGCCACCAGTGCCGCCACCACCGCGATGAAGGCGAGTCCGAACAGCGGGTCCGGCAGCACGGCGAGCACCAGCAACGCGATGAGGATGCTGCCGCCGAGGGTGGCGAGCCACCACTCGCGCGGGGTCTCGGTGACGGCGCCCTCGATGCTGCGAAACAGCGCCGCCGGCTGCACCGACAGGGCGCGGCCGATGGCGGGCAGCGAGCAGGTGAACGCCACCAGCAGGCCGAAGATCACAGCCACCAGCGCCGGCCCGGCCAGCAGCAGGACCTCCCCGGCCACCGGCACCGCGCCGTCGGCGAACCAGGCGCCGGCCGCGGCGATGGCGAGGCCGATGGCGGCACCGACGATGCTGGCACCGCCCGCGAGCAGAGCCACCTGTACGAGGTAGACGCCCGCCAGGCGCCGGTTGCGCAGGCCCAGCGCGCGCAGCGTGGCGATGGTGCCGAGTCGTCCCTGCAGCCAGGCCTGGATGCTGTTGAAGACGCCCAGCCCGCCGATGAACAGCGTGGAGAAGCCGATGATCATCAGCCCCGAGGCAACCTGGCCGAGGCGCTCGGCGATGCGCTCGCCGCGGCCGATGAAGGTCTGCACCTCGTAGTCGGAGCGCGGGAAGGCGTCGAGGAAGCGCTCGGTCCACGCGTCGGCGTCGCCGTCGGTGCGCACGCGGTACTCGAACTCGATTCGGCTCGCCGGGGTCACGAGGCCCGACGCGGCCAGCGCGTCGTCGTCGATCAGCACCGGCGGCCCGCGCCAGTCGGCGGCGAGGCTGCGGTCGGGCTGCGCGCGGATCAGCGCGCGCACCTCGAGGGTGAGCGCGCCGATGCCGACGGTATCACCGATGTCCAGATCGAGCCGCTCGGCGAGCACCGGGTCGAGCGCGATGCCGTAGCGGCCGTCATCGAATGCGGTTGCCTCGGCGAGGCCGACCGCGGGCTCGAGCAGCAGCTCGCCGTACAGCGGGTAGTTGTCGTCCACGCTCTGCAGCTCGACGATGTCGAGTCCGCCCTCGCCCGTTCGCATCATGGTGCGAAGCTCGGTGAGCAGCGACACGGTGCCGTTGGCGTTCATCCACGCCAGCACGTCCTCGGGCAGCGGGCGGCGGCTCTCCACCTCGACGTCGCCGCCGGCCAGCGCTCGCGTGTCGTCCATGAGGGCCCCGGCGACCTGCTGGTACAGTC
Source organism: uncultured Gammaproteobacteria bacterium (assembly GCA_965652415.1). Classification (GTDB taxonomy): domain Bacteria; phylum Pseudomonadota; class Gammaproteobacteria; order Arenicellales; family CAJQKF01; genus BQJD01. Next base: position 7,748 of record CBFGVH010000067.1, read on the forward strand.
CGCCTGTTGCTGCCACGAGGGCCACGCCCAGCGCCAGGCAGGCGCGAAACACCCACAGCGAACTGCCGCCGGCCGCGAGGTCGCGGCGGGCGAGGTCAAGCAGAAAGGGCATCGCGGCGCGATTCGGTGAGGCGGCCGTCGTCGAGGTGCAGCAGGCGGTCGCAGCGCCGCGCCATGCGCTCGTCGTGGGTGGCGAGCACCATGGTGGAGCCGACCTGCGCGTGCAGGTCGAAGAGGATGTCGCCGACCTTCTCCCCGGTTTTCTTGTCGAGATTGCCGGTCGGCTCGTCGGCGATCAGCAGCGCCGGCGAATGCACCAGCGCGCGGGCGATGGCGACGCGCTGCTGCTCGCCGCCGGAGAGCTGGCCCGGGTAGTGGCGCTCGCGGTGGCCGAGGCCGACCGCGGCCAGCATCTCGCGCGCCTTCTCGCGCGCGCCGGGGCGTCCGGCGATCTCCAGCGGCAGGGCGACGTTGTCGACCGCGGTCAGCCCCGGCACCAGGTGAAAGGACTGGAAGACGATGCCGAGGCGCTCGCAGCGCAGGTCGGCGAGGCGGTCGGAATCGCCGTCGGAGAGGGCGACCTCGTCGAGGCGTATGCTGCCGCCGGTCGGCTGCTCCAGCCCCGCGAGCAACAGCAGCAGCGTGGTCTTGCCCGAGCCCGAGGGACCGACCACGGCCACGCTCTCGCCGTCGGCGATGGTGAGATCGATGCCCTTGAGCACCTCGACGCGCTCGTCGCCGAGGGCGTAGGTCATGGTGAGGGCGTCGATATGGATCATGGAGGGAGCGGCGGGTCGTCTTTATTGAATAGATGCATTTCACCATATAGCGACCGGCGCCGTGTTCCCAAGGTGCATTACCAGACGGACAGCTTTTGCCGCCCGGGCCCCGCGCTCGCGCGGCGGGCGGCGCTGGGTATAATCGCCGGGATGTTTTTCCAGCGTCCCCGAACGTCGCCGGCGCCGGGCCTCCTCGCGGTCGGCCTGTCGCTGCTGTTCCTTCCGGCGTTCGCTACCGCGCAGGAATGCGAGGCTCCCGGCGACGTGGTGTTCAAGTCCCACGCCATCGCCATGCATGGAGAGCCGAAATACGAGGAAGGCTTCCCCCACTTCGACTATGTCAACCCCGACGCGCCAAAAGGCGGCGAGCTTCGCACCGGCGCACGCGGCACCTTCGACAGCTTCAATCCGTTCCTGCCCAAGGGCAATGCCGCCAGCACCGGCTCCATCGAGACCCTGCTCACCGGCAGCGACGACGAGCCGTTCACCATGTACGGACTTATCGCCGAATCCGTCGAATGGCCGGCGGACCGCTCGTGGGTGATCTTCACCATCCGCGACATCGCCCGCTGGCATGACGGCGAGCGCATCACACCCGACGACGTGGTGTTCTCGTTCAACATCCTCACCACCGAGGGCTCGCCGCAGTTCCGCTTCATGTACCAGAACGTCTCGGCGGTGGAGAAGCTGGACGAGCGCCGGGTGAGGTTCACCTTCTCGGACACCACCAACCGCGAGATGCCTCTCATCATGGGGCAGATGCCGATCCTGCCGAAGCATTACTGGGAAGGGCGAGAGTTCGGCGCCACCACCATGGTGCCGCCGCTCGGCAGCGGGCCGTACCGGGTGAAGCGCTTCGAGGGCGGGCGCTACGTGGAACTCGAGCGGGTGGACGACTACTGGGGCCGCGATCTCAACGTCAACGTCGGCCGCTACAACCTCGACATCCTGCGCACCGACTACTTTCGCGACGACACCGCCATCCGCCTGGCATTGAAATCCGGCGACCTCGACCTGCGCCTGGAGAACCAGGCCAAGGCCTGGGCGCTCGACTACGACACGCCGGCCGTCAGGAGCGGCTGGCTGAAGATGGAGACCGTCTCCCACGGCCAGCCGACCGGCATGCAGGCCTTCGTGTACAACACGCGCCGGGAGATATTCGCCGACCCGAAGGTGCGCGAGGCGCTGGCCTACGCCTTCGACTTCGACTGGACCAACAAGAACCTGTTCTTCGGCCAGTACACGCGCACGACGAGCTACTTCTCGAACTCCGAGCTCGCCTCCGACGGCCTGCCCGCCGGGCGCGAGCTCGCCATCCTCGAGCGCTACCGCGACGAACTGCCGCCGCGCGTTTTCACCGAGGAGTACGAGCCGCCGTCGACCGACGGCAGCGGCTGGCCGCGCGAGAACCTGCGCACCGCCTTTCGCCTGCTCGACGAGGCCGGCTGGGAGGTGGTCGACAACCAGCTCGTCAACCGCGAGACCGGGCGGCCCATGCGCTTCGAGATCCTGCTGGTATCGCCCGACTTCGAGCGCATCGTGCTGCCCTTCATCCGCAACCTGACGCGGCTCGGCATCGACGCCCGCGCCCGGGTGGTGGACAGCAGCCAGTACGTCAACCGGCTGCGCTCGTTCGACTACGACATGTTCGTGTTCGTGTGGGGCCAGTCGGAGTCTCCGGGCAACGAGCAGCGCATCTACTGGAGCTCGGAGGCCGCCGATCAACCCGACAGCCGCAACTTCTCCCGCATCGCCGACCCGGTGGTGGACGAGCTCATCGAGGGCGTCATCGAGGCCTGCTCGCGCGAGGAGCTGGTGGCGTGGACCCAGGCGCTGGACCGGGTGCTGCTGTGGGGCTTCCACGTCATACCCAACTGGCACCTGCGCGCCGACCGCGTGATCTACTGGGACAAGTACGACCGCCCCGAGACGCCGGTGAAGTCCGGCGTCGACACCAACCTGTGGTGGTACGATGCCGCACGCGCCGCCGCGCTGGAGCGGGTCAAGGCCGACATCGTCGAGGGCGAGGACGGCGAGTCTTCCGGCAATCCCGGCTGGGGCACCACCATCGGCTGGCTGCTCGCGCTGGCGCTTGTCGGGTACGTCGTGCTGCGCCGGGCCATGCGCGGCCGCCGCAACCACCCGGGGGGACCCGCGAGATGAGGAGCTGATCCGCCATGGGCGCCTACATCGTCCGCCGCATCCTTTTGATGATCCCGACGCTGTTCGCGATCATGGTGATCAACTTCGCCATCATCCACGTCGCTCCCGGCGGACCGGTGGAGCAGATCATCTCCCAGTTGACCGGCACCGGCGCCGAGATCACCGGCCGCGTCACCCGCACCGACGTCGGCGAGACCCTGCAGCAGGCGGGCGACGCCCGCGGCGGCGAGAGCGGCTACCGCGGCGCCCAGGGCCTCGATCCCGAGTTCATCGCCGAACTTGAGCGGCGCTTCGGCTTCGACAAGCCGCTGCACGAGCGCTTCTTCGAGATGATGGGCAACTACGTGATGTTCGACTTCGGCGAGAGCTTCTTCCGCGACGAGTCGGTGGTGGACCTCGTGCTCGAGAAGATGCCGGTGTCGATCTCGCTCGGCGTGTGGACCACGCTGCTCGTCTACCTCATTTCAATACCGCTCGGCATCGCCAAGGCCATGCGCGACGGCACGCGCTTCGACCTGTGGACCAGCGTGGTGATCGTCATCGGCTCTGCCATACCGAGTTTTCTGTTCGCGGTGTTCCTGCTGGTGGTGTTCGCCGGCGGCAGCTACCTCGACTGGTTCCCGCTTCGCGGGCTCGTCTCCGACAACTGGGAGGAGCTGTCGTGGCCGGGCCGCATACTCGACTACCTGTGGCACATCACGTTGCCGGTCATCGCCATGACCATCAGCGGCTTCGCCACCCTCACCATGCTGACCAAGAACTCGTTCATGGACCAGATCGGCCAGCAGTACGTGCTCACCGCGCGCGCCAAGGGGCTGACCGAGCGCCGGGTGATGTACGGCCACGTGTTCCGCAACGCCATGCTGATCGTGGTGGCGGGATTTCCGTCGGCCTTCGTCGGCATGCTGTTCACGGGCTCGGTGCTGATCGAGATCATCTTCTCTCTCGACGGCCTGGGCCTGCTCGGCTTCGAGGCGGCGTTCAACCGCGACTACCCGGTGGTGTTCGGCACGCTGTACTTCTTCTCGCTGCTGGGGCTCATCATGACGCTGGTCGGCGACATCATGTACACCATCATCGACCCGCGCATCGACTTCGAGGCGAGGCGCGTATAGATGACGGCTCCCCAGCACACCTTCCTCGGACGGCCGATCACGCCGCTCACCGCGCGGCGGATCGAGAACTTCCGCGCCAACCGGCGCGGCTGGTGGTCGCTGTGGATTTTCCTGTTCCTGTTCGTGGTGACCCTGTTCGCCGAGTTCGTCGCCAACGACAAGCCGATACTCGTGCATTACGACGGCAGCTATTACACGCCCATCTTCAACGTCTACCCCGAGACCGAGTTCGGCGGCGAGTTTCCCACCGAGGCCGACTACCGCGACCCGTTCGTCGCCGACCTGATCAACGACAACGGCTGGATGATCTGGCCGCTCATTCCCTACGATCACCAGACCGTGTCCTGGGACCTGCCGGAGCCGGCGCCGTCGCCGCCCGACGCCCAGCACTGGCTCGGCACCGACGACCAGGCCCGCGACGTCACCGCGCGGCTGATCTACGGCTTTCGCATCTCGGTGCTGTTCGGGTTCACGCTGACCATTATCAGCGCCGCCGTCGGCGTCAGCGCGGGCGCGGCGCAGGGCTACTTCGGCGGCTGGCTGGACCTCATCTTCCAGCGCTTCATCGAGGTATGGTCGGGACTGCCTATCCTGTTCATCCTGATCATTCTCGCCAGCATCGTCGAGCCCAACTTCTGGTGGCTGCTCGGCGTGCTGCTGCTGTTCTCGTGGATGGGATTCGTGGGGGTGGTGCGCGCCGAATTTCTGCGCGCCCGCAACTTCGAGTACGTGCGCGCGGCCAAGGCCCTCGGCGTGTCGGACCGGGTGATCATGTTCAAGCACGTGCTGCCCAACGCCATGGTGGCGACGCTCACCTTCATGCCGTTCACCCTGGCGGGTTCGGTCACCGCGCTGACCTCGCTCGACTTTCTCGGCATCGGCCTGCCGCCGGGCTCGGCGTCGCTCGGCGAACTGCTGGCCCAGGGCAAGGCCAACCTGCAGGCTCCGTGGCTGGGTCTGACCGGGTTCTTCGTCATCGGCGCCATGCTGAGCCTGTTGATCTTCATCGGCGAAGCCGTGCGCGACGCCTTCGACCCGCGCAAGAACATCCTGTGAACGAGACGCCGAAACGCCTGCTCGAGATCGCCGACCTGTCGGTGCACTTCGACACGCCCTCGGGCGAGGTGCGCGCCGTCGACCACGTGTCGATGACAATCGACAAGGGGCAGACCGTGGCGCTGGTGGGCGAGAGCGGCTCGGGCAAGTCGGTCACGGCGCTGTCGGTGATGCAGCTTCTGCCCTACCCCCGCGCGCGCCACCCGAACGGAAGCATCCGCTTCAACGGCGAGGAACTCGTGTATGCGCCGCCGGAGACGCTGCGGCGAATCCGCGGCGACCAGGTGGGCATGATCTTCCAGGAGCCGATGACCTCGCTGAATCCGCTGCACACGGTTCGCAAGCAGATCAGCGAGACGCTGACCCTGCACAAGGGCATGAACGAGGCCGCGGCGCGCGCGCGCTGCCTCGAGCTGCTCGAGATGGTGCGCATCCGCGAGCCGGAGAAGCGGCTCGACAGCTATCCGCACCAGCTCTCCGGCGGCCAGCGCCAGCGGGTGATGATCGCCATGTCGCTGGCCAACGACCCGGACCTCTTGATCGCCGACGAGCCGACCACGGCGCTCGACGTCACCACCCAGGCGCAGATACTCGCCCTGCTCGAGGACCTGCAGCGCGACATGGGCATGGCGGTGCTGATCATCACCCACGATCTCGGCATCGTCGAGAAGATCAGCGACGAGCTCTACGTGATGAAGGACGGACGCATCGTCGAGCACGGGCCGAGCGCGCGGCTTTTCGAGTCGCCGCGCGAGGCGTACACGCGCGAGCTCTTGTCCGCCGAGCCGCCGAAGAAGCCCGCGAGCGAGTTCGGCCGCACCGAGCCCGTGCTGAAAGCCGAGCACGTGCGGGTATGGTTCCCGATCAGGAAGGGCGTCCTCAAGCGCACCGTCGGCCACATAAAGGCCGCCGACGACATCAGTTTCGAGGTCCGCGCCGGAGAGACGGTGGGCATCGTCGGCGAGAGCGGTTCGGGAAAGACCACCCTTGCCCTCGGCGTGCTGCGCCTGGAGCGGAGCCGGGGCCGCATCGAGTTCGAGGGCCGCGACATCCAGGGCCTGCACGGCGAGGCGCTGAAACCGGTGCGGCGCCAGATGCAGGTGGTGTTCCAGGACCCGTACGGCTCGCTCAGCCCGCGGCTGTCGATTCACCAGATCGTCGAGGAGGGTCTCGTCGCGCACGGCATCGGCGACGAGGCCGAGCGCGAGGCGCGGGTGATCGCCGCCCTCGAGGAAGTCGGCCTCGATCCGGCCAGCCGATTTCGCTACCCGCACGAGTTCTCCGGCGGCCAGCGCCAGCGCGTCGCCATCGCCCGCGCCATGATCATGCAGCCGAAGGTCGTGATTCTCGATGAACCGACCTCGGCGCTGGACCGCTCGGTGCAGGTGCAGATCGTCGAGCTTTTGCTCCGGCTGCAAGCCGAGCATCAACTGGCCTATATCTTCATCAGCCACGACCTCAAGATCGTGCGCGCCATGAGCGACCAGCTCATCGTGCTGCGCGACGGCGTGGTGGTCGAGCAGGGCCGCTCGGAGCAACTCTTCGCCAACCCCTCCGCCCCCTATACCCGCGCTCTCATCGACGCCGCGTTCGAACTCGTCGTGCGCGACGAGAGCGCGGTGATGCAGTAGCGCCGCCCGCGAATCGCACCCTCGCGCACCCGCCGTGCCGATACCCTCGGCGGCACATTATTTACACGGTATACATGGTTATTCAGTTTCTATTCAGAAACTGGAAAACGCGAACGTTCACAACCGTTTGCCGATAGGCTCCCATGGAAAACCTGGTCGAATGGGCTCGGTGAATCGATCGCGGTGAGGACTTATTCAACCACGGACAACTTCGCTGGTTCCGTCGCCTTAACTTTATTCTTGTTTATAAACTCCGAAATCTCTAAAATACGCCGCGGGCGACGCGATCGACGGATGGGGTCGACTTGGCACCTCAGAAAAACAACGACGATGTTTCGCTTTTTTGGATCCTGTTTATTAACTGTGGAGTATTCACGTGGCACTACCTGACATAACAAAACTCACCGTCTCCGAGCTCGAAGACCTGATCAAGGCGTGCAAGGCGCAGATCGATTCGCGCAAGAAGTCCAAGAAGAAGGAGCTGGCGAAAAAGTTCGTCGCCCTCGCCAAGGACGAAGGGCTCGACGTTGCCGAGATTCTCGACGAAACCGGGGGCGGGACCCGCAAGCGCCGCGCCAAGGGCGCCGCGCGCAAGAAGGCCGGGCGCAAGAAGACCCGCGGAAAGGTGGCCCCGAAGTACCGCAACCCCGCCAACTCGCGTGAGACCTGGACCGGGCGCGGGCGCAAGCCGCTGTGGGTGGTCGCCGCGCTGGAGTCCGGCAAGAAACTGCAGGACCTCGCGATCAAGTAATCGCCCCGCGAGCTGCATGCAGAAGACCCGCCAAGTGCGGGTCTTTTGCATTGGGAGTCGGGCCTTTCACCTTCGCCCCCGCGGCAATGTATAGTGTCGTCCTTCACTCACGAACCCCAAGTGCGGAAATACCATGGGTATTGCCATATTGCTTCACGCCGTCGCCGCGGTGATCTGGGTAGGGGGCATGTTCTTCGCCTGGATGGTGCTGCGCCCGGTGGCCGCAGGCCAACTCGAGCCGCCCGCGCGGCTGCCCCTGTGGCTGGGCGTGTTCGACCGGTTCTTTCCCTGGGTGTGGGCGAGCGTCGCGGTGATTCTCGCCAGCGGTTTCTGGGTGGTGTTCGCGGTGTACGGGGGATTCGCCGCCACGCCCGCGCACGTGCACACCATGACCGCGCTCGGGATCGTCATGACCGCGATATTCATTTTCGTCTATTTCGTTCCCTACCGGCGCCTGGGCGATGCCGTGGCGAGCAGCGACTGGCCGCGCGGCGGCACGGCGCTGGGCCTCATCCGCCGCCTCATCGGCATCAACCTCGTGCTCGGTCTCGTCACCGTCGCGGTCGGCGCGGGCGGGCGCTATCTCCTCGGTTGAGGGCGGCCGCGCGATGACGGCATTGCCGGTCACCTGCGAGATCGATTTCGCCGCCGAAGGCCGGCGGCACGGATTCATCCGGGTGCCTCATTCGGTCACCCGCTCGGCGTACGGCTTCGTGCCGGTGCCGGTTATCTCGCTGCGCCGCGGCGCCGGCCCTAAGGTGGTGCTGATGGCCGGCAACCACGGCGACGAGTTCGAGGGACAGGTGGTGCTCACGCGCCTTGCGGCGGCGCTCGAGCTCGACGACGTCGCCGGCCAGCTCGTCATCCTGCCGGCCGCCAACACGCCCGCCGCCGTCGCCGGCCTTCGCACCTCGCCGCTCGACGGCGGCAATCTCAACCGCAGCTTCACGGACGAGGCCGGCGCCACGCCCACCTCGATGATCGCCCACTACCTCGAGCACGTCGTCTTCGACGGCATCGACTACCTGCTCGACCTGCACTCCGGCGGCACGTCGCTCGAATACCTGCCCACGGTGCTCGCCAAGTGGGGCGCCGACACTGTCGACAACGACCGGCGCCGGCGCCTGCTCGACGTGCTCGGCCTGCCGTTCGCGCTCTTGTTCGAGGCCGACGACGACACGCCCTTCGCAACCGCCGCCGCCGCGCGCCGCGGCGGCATCGGCCTGACCACCGAGCTCGGCGGCGGCGGCCGCGTCACGCCGGCATACGTCACGCTGATCGAGGCGGGCCTGCGACGCTACCTGCGCGAAGTGGGCGTGTGCCCGAATCTCGACACCGAGCCCGCCATCCACGAACCGCGCCTGTTGTACGCCGGCGGCGATCACCAGCTCGTGTTCGCACGCGCGAGCGGCCTGTTCGAGCCGGTCGTGGAACTGGGTGAAGAAGTAGAAGCCGGCCGACTCGGCGCATGGATTCACACGCCGGAGCAACCGTGGCGTGAATCGCAGCCGGTGTATTTCGAGACGGCGGGCGTCGTGATCTGCCAGCGCACCCTCGGCCGGGCCGAACCGGGAGACTGCCTGTTCGAGGTCGGCATGCCGGCAGGGTGACAAGGCGACGGCAATAGCCTGCAGACGCAGGCACTGCAGGAACCGGTTTGCCGGCGATTCTTTCGGGCGCCGTGCCCGCCGCGTCAATCGCCTGCAGGCAGGCTCCTACACCGCGGCTTCGATCTGCCGCGAGGGTCCGGTTTGGGCACTGTAGGGGCCGGCCTGCCGGCGATTCTTTCCGGGCGTCGTGCCCGCCGAGGCAATCGCCTGCAGGCAGG
>CBFGVH010000068.1:0-16890 GCA_965652415.1 uncultured Gammaproteobacteria bacterium
CTGTAGGAGCCTGCCTGCAGGCGATCGATGCGGCGGGCACGGCGCCCGAACGAATCGCCGGCAGGCTTACCTCCTACACTGCCGAAGATCTCCGTCCAGGCCGCGTCCGGCTCGTCCCCACACGCCCCTGGCCGGACACGCTACAATCCGCCGCACCGCCGCCCAGGCAACCACCGACGGGAACCACAAGATTGAACAGATCGCTCCAGGACAAGATCCGCGCTCTCGAAGCAACCGGTGCGGCGCGCGAACTTTCGGCCATTCGCCGCGGCATCGAGAAGGAGAGCCTGCGCGTCGGGCCCGACGGGGTGATCGCGTCCACGCCGCATCCCGCCGCGCTCGGTTCTGCGCTCAGCCACGACTGGATCACCACCGACTACTCCGAGGCGCTGCTCGAGTTCATCACCCCGGTGTACCGGAACATCGAGGAGATGCTCGAATTCCTCACCGACCTGCACGTGTTCACCTACGCCAACATTGGCGAGGAAATCCTGTGGACCAACAGCATGCCGTGCATCCTGCATGGCGATGAAAGCATCCCCATCGCCGATTACGGCACCTCCAACATCGGCCGCATGAAGCACGTCTACCGGCGCGGCCTGGCGGTGCGCTACGGCCGACTGATGCAGACCATCGCCGGCATTCACTACAACTTTTCGCTGTCCGACGACTTCTTCGCCGCATGGCTCGGCGTCGACAGCAAGGAGGCGCGCTCGGAGCAGTACTTCAACCTTGTCAGGAACTTCCACCGCCACTGCTGGCTGGTTCTGTACCTGTTCGGCAGCGCGCCGGCGGTGTGCCGCACGTTCGTCGCCGGACGCGATCACACGCTGACGCCGTTCGGCAAGAACAGCTTCTACCTGCCCCACGGCACGACGCTGAGGATGAGCCGGCTCGGCTACCAGAACAGCGCCCAGGCAGACATTCACGTGTCGACCAACTCGCTGGAGGAATACGTGCGCACCCTGCGCGCGGCCACCGAGCAGAACTACCCGCCCTACGAACGGCTTGGCGTCGTGGTCGACGGCGAGTACCAGCAGCTCAACAGCAACCTCCTACAGATTGAGAACGAGTTTTACACAGTCATCCGCCCCAAGCGCACCATCCGCCCGCTGGAGAAGCCGACCACGGCGCTCAAGGAAAGGGGCGTCGAGTACGTCGAGGTGCGCAGCATCGACCTCAATCCCTTCGAGCCGATCGGCATCAACGCCGCCTTGATCCGATTCATGGACGCGTTCCTGCTGTACTGCATGCTGGACGACAGTCCACCGATCGGTCCCGAGGAGGAGCGCGAGATCACCTGCAACCGCGATCTCACCGTCACCCAGGGCCGCGCCGCCGACACGCGGATCTACCTGCGCGGACGCATGCGCCCGCTGCGCGAGGAAGCGCACCGGGTGCTCGATGGCATCGAGGCCGTGGCCGCCATGCTGGACACCTTCGACGGCACCGGCCACGGCGACGTCGTGCGCGCCGACCGCGAAAAGATCGATCACCCCGAACTGACGCCGTCGGCGCGAATCATCGCCGAGATGAGCGAGAACGACGAGAGCTACTACGAATACGCCATGCGCATCGCGACCATGCACGAGACGTATTTCGAGGAGCGCGTACTCGCCCCGGAGCGCCTCGCGGCGCTTCGTGCCAGGGCCGAGGAGTCGCTGGAGACGACCCGGACACTGGAATCCGGGGAAACCGAACCGTTCGACCGGTTCCTGGCCCGCTACTTCGCGGGCTGAAAGCCGCAGCTCAGGCGCTGCGGATGATGTAGTCGTAGAGCTGGCTGTACTCCTTCTCGACGATGCCGCCGAAGAGCGGGTCGCGGCGCGCCGCCATCTCGTCGGCCACTTCCTGCATGGCCTTCTCGTCCAGCGCCTCGGCAAGGGCCGGGAACACCCGGTTCTCCTCGAGATCGATGTGGTCGTACTGGGCCTGGACAAACCGCCTGCCCACCCGTTCGAACTGGACCCGCTCGACGAGTTGCTCCTCGCGCACCGCCTCGACCACCGCGGAGAACTCGCGGCCGCTCTCGCCGAGGTTCACGTGCTGGCGCTTGCACTCCTCGACGGCGTCGTTGTCCGTGCCCGCGGTTTCCTCGTATCGGGCGATGAGCAATTCCTCCAGCGGATGGTGCGCCACGTCCACGTAGCGGGTGAGATACTGCATGATATCCATCAGCAGCGACACGTTGGGCGTCGCCTCGTGTGCCACCTTGTCGATCTCCTTTTCGACAAGCTGCAGCAGCTTCCTGATGTGGGCGTGCTCGCGGATGAGTTCTTCGATGGGGGTGGTCATTCGTCGATTGCCTGATGTGGTCCGTCCTTTCTTCGGCACGTTACCACAAGTCCCTTCGGCAAGCAGCGCAAGCCGGTGCCGGGAGGCGCCAAAAATTCGCTGTTTCCCTATTCGATAAATAAGTCATATCAATAATTTGTAATCGATAGTTAATTTCTGATCTTGCTTCTCGAAGCGCGCACGCTCGATCAACCCGCCGGCAGCGACTGCTCGGCAAGAAGGCGCTCGATCATCGCATCCACCGCCCCGACCTGGTCGAGGCCGATGTACTCGTCCGCCTGGTGGGCCTGGTCGATGGAGCCGGGTCCGCAGATGACCGCCGGCAACCCCGCCGCCTGGAACAACCCCGCCTCGGCGGCATAGGAAACCTTGTCGGTGCCGCCGATGCCGGTGAGCCGCTGCACGAGTTCCACGGCCGGGCTGTCGGCCGCGACCTCGAACCCCGGAGCGTGCGCCAGGGTCTCGGTGACGATGGACGCGCCCGCGTGGCGCCGGCGCATGTGCGGCAGTACCTCGTCTCGGCAGTAGCGCTCGAAGTCGGCGACCAGCGCCCCGGCGTCGTCGGACGGCAGGTTGCGGATGTCCCAGATGAACTCGCAGTCCCGCGATATGATGTTGATGGCGGTGCCGCCCCGGATCACCCCCACGTGGACCGTCGTGTACGGCGGCTCGAAACCCGCCTGCCCGGTTGCATCCCGCGCCAGTCGTCCAGCCATGGCGTCGAGCCAGGACACCAGCCGCGCCGCCGTCATCACCGCGCTGACGCCGCGGTGAGTCTGGCTGGAATGCGCCTCGAGTCCGGTCACCCGGGTGCGCAGGGCGACGATGCCCTTGTGGGCCGATACGCCGTGCATCGAGGTCGGCTCGCCCACGATCACCGCCCGGCACGGCGGCAGCGTCGACGCGATATGTTCGATCATGGCGGGGGCGCCGCGGCAACCGACCTCCTCGTCGTAGGAAAGCGCGAGATGCACGGGGCGCGCCAGGTTCTTCATCCGCGGCAGCGCCGCCAGCGCCGCGCCGATGAACGCCTTCATGTCGCAGGTGCCGCGGCCGTAAAGGCGGTCGTCGGCGACCCACGGCCGGAACGGGTCGCCCGACCATGGCTGCCCGTCCACCGGTACCACGTCGGTGTGGCCGGAGAGAATGACGCCGCCCGCCTCGTCGGGACCGATGGTGGCGACCAGGTTGGCCTTGGTGCCGTCTTCGCTGGCGACGCGCGTGCTGGCGATACCATGGTCGTCGAGCAAGTTCTCGACGAACTCGATAAGGGGGAGGTTGCTGTCGCGCGACACCGTGGCGAAGGACACCAGGGTGCGCGTCATCTCGAGGGTGTTGCCGGGCTTCATGGTGCTGGTACTATCCGTGCTGCCGCAAATCGGCGATGGCGCACTGTAGCAAATCCGGCCCCGCCGCCGATACCGCGTCCCGCCTGGCACCCACCGCCGTACCACCACACGTCATGCTCGTTGAACTCAGTCACGTCGACCTCGCCTTCGGCGGCCCTTCGCTGCTCGAGGATGCCGATCTCGCCATCGACCGCGGCGCCCGCATCGCCCTCATCGGGCGCAACGGCAGCGGCAAGAGCTCGCTGATGAAACTGCTGGCCGGCGAAATCGCGCCCGACGACGGCGAACGCCGCGCCATGGAAGGCATCCGTATCGGCTACCTGCCCCAGGAAGGCGACATGGCGCCGTTCGGCGGCTCGGCGCTGGAGGCGGCGCTGACCGCCGGCGGCGCCGGCGAGATCGCCACGGGGAAGATGCTGGACCGCCTCGGCGTCGATCATTCGGCCCCGTTCGCCGCCTTGTCCGGCGGCCTGAAGCGCCGCACGGCACTAGCCCGCGCCCTCGCCGGCCGGCCCGACCTGCTGCTGCTCGACGAGCCGACCAACCACCTCGACCCGGATACCATCGAGTGGCTGGAGAAGTGGCTGGCCGCGCCGGGGCTGGCAGTGGTATTCATCAGCCACGACCGACGATTCGTGGCCAACGTCGCCTCCGAAATCCTCGAGCTCGACCGCGGCCGCCTGTACCACGGCCGCACGGGCTACGAACGCTACCTCGTCGAGCGCGAGGCGCGCCTCGCCGCCGAGGGCGCCGAGCGGGCGCGATTCGAAAAAAAGCTCGACGAGGAGGAGACCTGGATCCGCACCGGAATCAAGGCCCGCCGCACCCGCAACGAGGGGCGCGTGCGTCGCCTCGAGGAGATGCGCAGGCGCGCCCGAGAATACAGGAAGCCCGAGTCCACGACGCGGGCGGGAATCACCACGGCGGCCACCTCGGGCCGGATGGTGCTCGAACTCGATCACGCGGGATTCGCGTACGGGCCCACGCGGGTGCTCGACGACGTCAACCTGCGCGTGATGCGAGGCGAGAAGATCGGCATCATCGGCGCCAACGGCAGCGGCAAGACCACTCTCGTGAAGCTCATGCTCGGCCACCTCGAGCCGACCACGGGCAGCGTGCGCCGCGGTACTCGACTCGAGATCGCCGAATTCGACCAGCACCGGGCCACCCTCGACGACGACGCCACCATCGTGGACAACGTCGGCGAAGGTCGCGAGTTCATGGCCACCGGCCGGGGCGAACGGCACATCATCGGCTACCTCGGCGACTTCCTGTTCACGCCCGACCAGGCGCGCGCGCCGGTTCGGCGGCTGTCCGGCGGCGAACGGGCGCGGGTCATGCTGGCGCGGCTGTTCTCGCGGCCGTTCAACCTGCTGGTCATGGACGAACCGACCAACGATCTCGACGTGGAGACGCTGGAACTGCTCGAGGAACTGCTCACCGACTACGACGGCACTGCCGTGCTGGTCAGCCACGACCGCGCGTTCCTCGACAATGTCGTCACCTCCATCGTCCACCTGGACGGCAGCGGTTTCGCAGTCGAGTATGTCGGCGGCTATGCCGAGTACCAGCGCGTCCGCGAGGCGAGCGTGCCGTCGCCGCGCGCCGCCGCATCCGCGAAGCCGCGGCCGTCCCGGCCTCGCACCCGACTTGGCTACAAGCAGCAGCGCGAGCTCGACGCCCTGCCCGCCGACATCGAGAAGCTCGAGTCGACGATCACCTCGATCCACGAACGCATGGCCGCACCCGGCTACTACGCGGGGGACCCTGCCGCCATCGGCGACGACGCCCGCCTGCTCGAGGAAACGGAGGCGGCGCTGAAACGACTGTATGCGCGCTGGGAGGAACTCGAGGGACTCACCGAGGGTTCCGGATAGCCCCTCGGGCGCACCGGGCGCGGATCACGCCGCCGCGAAAACGCACCTCGATCCATTCGCCATCGCGCGTTGCGAATCGCCTCGGGGCGGCCTCCCTCCAGTACTGCGCATCGCGAAGGTGCACCGACTCGCGGCCGTCGCGCACCTCGAACACGGTCCGCGGACTCGCGGCCCCGCGCAGGAAACTGAACGCGCGCTCCACCGGCCACGATGCGTCCAGCACGAAGTCCGGGTCCCGGGGCAGACCCTGCCGGGTCGCATCGGCCTCCTCCTGCGATTCGGGCCGGATCGAGTGCCAGCCGACCGCCACGTCCTCCAGGAGCCTCGCGCCTTCTTCCGCCAGCACGCGGTCGATTTCGTCACGGCGCGCGCCGGGCGGCAGCGCCACCTCGCGGCGCCCGGCCACAGGGCCGCCGTCGAAGGTTTCATCGACCACGTGAACCGATACCCCGGTCGCGCGCTCGCCCGCGCGCAATTGCCAGAAAACGGGGTCCGGGCCGCGGTAGCACGGCAGCAGGGACGGATGAACGTTCACACAGGCGTACCGTGCGGCGCCGGCCAGGGTCTCGCCGATCCGCACCGGGTAGCAGGCGACGGCGATGAAGTCGGGAGCGCCGAGCGCCAGCGCCTCGCCGATGGCGGTGTCGCCATCGTGGACGAGAACCGGCAACCCTGCGTCCGAGGCCAGTTCGCGAACGCCCCGGCGGCCCGCCACGCGCACCTCCGGGAAGCCGCGGGAGCGGTCGGCGGCCAACACCAGCACCGAAACGCGAACGCGACCGCTCGCGACAAGATGCGCCAGTACGGCCGCCGAAAACGCGGCATCCATGGCGAACAGCGCCATGGACGGACGCTCGCCGACGCTCATCGGGCGAGCGACACGGGACCGCCGAACATCATGGCAATCCGGCAATGTTGCCGACGCAACGGGCGACCAACGGGGAACCTCGGGAACTGTGTCACTGTCGATCAAGTATCGGCACTGCGTGACGATCCGGCAAGGGCCCTTCCGGGCGCCGTTTGACGCAGGCCCCGCTTGCCGTACAATTCGCCCGTTTCGGTGTCGCAGGTCGTTCCCGGCGCTGTCTAGCGGCGCCGGCGGCGATTGTACAAAAGGGGTGTAAGGAATGTCGGCGAACGCAGTGGCACAGGCCAAACGAAAAACGATGCACGCCAACCTGGACAGCCGGCCGAAAAAAGTTGTCGACGGCCGCACGTTCATCCAGTACGACGACTACTGGATACGTTTCTACGAACCGCCCGAAGACTCCTACCGCGCCCGACGCGACCTCATCGACGCCCTCACCCGCCGCACATTCCACCACAGCGAACCCGGCATCAACACACCGGGACTGCGCCTGGAGTTCGCCCGCAAGCACTACGAGGAACAGGCCGACACCGACAAGAAGCGCGTGAACGCGGCCATGCTGGCGGGCGCGCTGTTCAATCGCGCCACCGACATCTTCACCAGCGTGGTGGAGATGGAGGAGAAAGGCATCCACATCAGCCGCGACAACGAACTGCTGCGCGAGTGCGGCCGCTGCTTCCGCGAGGCGCTGGAACTCGGCACCATGGTGCGCCACGTCAGTGGCGAGGAAGGCGTCGACGAGTTGTGGGGCGAACCGTTCAAGGTATTCACGCTGCCGATCAAGGACTACTACGAGAGCCGCTACATCAAGATCGCGCAGACCATGCGCACCATCGACCAGATCTCCGCGCGCATGATCGAGGTCTTCTCGCCGCTGCCCGACTTCGCCGGCATCGGTCCGCGCATCAAGGCCTTCGCGGACGTCGCCAAGCGCTACATGGAGATGATGAAGACCGACCCCGATTTCTTCGTCATATGGCCCGAGTTCGTGGTCAGCGGCGACCGCCTGCTGACCTACATCCCCGAATCCACCGAGTACGACCGGCGCCTGTTCGAACGCCCGGAGTTCCAGCACGCGTGCAAGCTGCTCAAGGGCGGAAAGGACCTCATTCACCACGTTGCCGGCGTGCGGGTGCCCATGCGCAAGAGCACCGCCAGCTACCTGTCACACCTCGACGACTTCCAGGGCGTCGTCCGTAACGCCTGACAGCGTGTCGGCCACGAGCAGGTCGACCACCGCCTCGAGCGCCTCGCGCGGGCCGGCGCCCTGTTCCAGGGCCTGCCGGTGGCAGGCAAGCTGCCGATGTGCGCTGGTGCCCTCGGCAATGATGCGACGGCCGTGCACGACCTCGTCGCGGCAGTCGAAGTACGCGACGTCTTCCTCGATGAGTTCGAGCATCTCCTCGAACAGGTCGGCATAAGGCAGGATCACGCCGCGCCCGAAGTCGATCAGGCCCTCGTCGATGCCATAGCGGTGCGCGCGCCAACGGTTCTCGTCGACCAGCATGCGCGCGTAGCGCCGCCACTTCAGGTTCCCTCGCCGCAGTCGGTAGAGCATGCGCAGCCAGCAGCGGTAAAGCGCCGCGATGCACAGGGCGTCGTCGATTCTCGTGCACACGTCGGAGATGCGCATCTCCAGGGTCGAGAAGCGGTCCGAGGGGCGAAGGTCCCACCAGATCTTGGTGGCGTCCTCGATGATGCCGGCCCGACACAGCACGTCGACGTGGCGCCGGTATTCCGAGTAGCTGTCGAAGTTCTCGGGCAACCCGGTGCGCGGCAGCTCGTCCCAGATCGAGATGCGGTAGGACTTAAGGCCCGTGTCGTGCCCGCACCAGAACGGCGACGACGTCGACAGGGCCAGCAGGTGCGGCAGGATGTAGGCGGCCTGCCCCATGAGGTCGACACGCAGGTCGTCATCGTCGATTCCGACGTGGACGTGCATGCCGCTGATGGCCAACCGCCGGACCACCTGCTGCAGGTCCTGGGCGAGAGCATCGTAGCGCTCCTTGGGCGTCTGGCTCTGGCGGCCCTCGCGGGCGAAGGGGTGGGTCGAGGCCGCCATCAGGGCGAGGCCGTGGCGTTCGACCACCTGCGCCACGGTGCGCCTGAGCCGAAGCAGGTGAGCGCGCGCCTCGGCCATGGTGCTGCAGATGGGAGTTCCGACCTCGACCTGGCATTGCAGGAACTCGGGCGAGACGAGCTCGCCGAGCAGTTCGCGGCATTCGTCGATCAGGGTCGGCGGCGCCTCGCGGATCAGGTTCCGCGTGCGCCGGTCGACCACCATGTACTCCTCCTCGATGCCGATGGTGAAGCCGGGCTCTTTCATGTCGCCTCCCAGTCGATGGCCGCGTAGATGCCGGGGTCGGTGAGCACCTCGCCGAGGGCGCCGTGCAGGATGCGCGCCCAGCGGTCGACGCCGTCCTCGTCGGCGACGAGATCTTGGCGTATCTCCAGCAGGGCATGCGGGAAGCCGTTGCCCTCGGCGTGCACGTCCATGCCGTAGCCCACCGGCTCGCGGGCATGGTACGGCTGGTTGTCGCCGACGCACAGCTCGCCGTCGCGGCGCAATATGTCGATGAGCGGACCGGCAATGCGCCGGTCCCGGTTCCACAGCACGCCGACGTGCCACGGACGCTGGAAATTCCCCCACACCGGCGTGAAGCTGTGCAGCGACACGATCGCCGGCACGCCGCGCGCGGCGCGCACCTCGGCGAGGAGCGCCGCCAGGGCGTTGTGGTAGGGCACGAAGATCTCCTCGACGCGCTGGGCGGCATGTGCGCGGGGAAGGTCCGTGTTGCCCGGGATGCGGACGTTGTCGCTGACCTCGGGAATCGAGGTCGGATCGTTCAGGTGGCGGTTCAGGTCGATCACCAGCCGCGAAAAGCCTCCGATGATGGCCGGCGCGTCGAGCATGGCGGCCAGCTTCCGTGTCAGCGCCGCGCAGCCGATGTCCCAGGCGATATGGCGGGTCAGGAGTTCCTCGTCGAGGCCCAGATTGCCGAGCGAGCGCGGGATGCGATTGCTTGCGTGATCGCAGGTGATGACGAGGCGCGCGGCGCCCTCGGTGTTGACGATCTCGAACGGCGGCTGCTCGTCCTCGGCAAGGATCGAGGCGGCGCCGAAGACCCGGGAGTATTTGTGTATCATGCGCGCTCGGTCAGGGTTGGTCGGACGGGGTCGGTCGGTCCCGGGTTCCCCGGGTCGGCATCCGCCGGCGTTCATCGACCCGCTCAACATCCGGGGCTGGCCGTTCCGCCGTCCCCGAAACCGGGCTATTATGGATGAATCCCTTGCGGTTCCGAAACACGGACAATGGCGTCGACGCCTCGCTGGCGATCGACTACGCCATGTTCTTCGCCGTGGCGCTGATGTGGAGCGGCTCGTTCCTGCTGATCAAGGTGGCGGTGGCCGAGATTTCCCCGCTCGGCATCACCGCTGCGCGGGTGGTCATCGCCGCGGTCGTGCTCTACGCCTGGCTGCGGCTGACCGGGGGTACGCTGCCGCGCGAGCCGCGCGACTGGTTCGCTTTCTGCTTCATCGGCCTGGTGGGCAACATCCTGCCGTTCTTCTTGATCGGCTTCGGTGAGCAGTCGGTCGACAGCGGCCTGGCGGCCATCCTGATGGGCATCATGCCGTTGGCGACCATCGTGCTCGCACACCTGCTGGTTCCCGAGGAGCCGTTCACCGCGCGCCTGGGTCTCGGGGTCGCGCTGGGCTTCGGCGGCGTGGTCGTGCTTGTCGGCCTCGACGCGATGGCCGGCTTCGGCGCGTCCACGCTCGGCCAACTCGCCGTCATCGGCGGTGCCCTGTGCTACTCCGTGAACACCGTGTTCGTGCGCCGTACCGTGGTCCTTGGCGGACCGGTGATGGCCGCCGGCTCCCAGCTCGCCGGCGCCGCAATGATTGTGCCTGTCACGCTCCTCTTCGAAGGTCCCGTACGCTTCGACGCCGGCGCCGCGGCGCTGGCGTCGGTGGTGCTGCTGGGCCTGTTCTCGACGGCATTGGCGACGCTGTTCTACTTTCGCCTGGTGCGCAACCTCGGCGCCGGCCGCATGTCCCAGGTCAACTACCTCATCCCGGTGCTCGGCGCCCTGTGGGGTATACTGTTTCTCGGCGAGCGACTCGAGCCTTCGACCTTTTTCGCCCTGGCCCTGGTGCTCGCCGGAATCGCCGTCGTCTCGCGGCGCCGTTCGGGGACCGGCGCCGGCGCACCATCCTGACCGCCGAACCGCATGGCCAAGAACCCGACACGAACAGTCGCCGGCGTGCTCGACTCCCCGCTGCTCGGCTGGGCCATCGTGACGTCGCTGGTGGCATGGGGGTTCTTCGTGCTCTGGCGTGCCGGCATGCTCTCCCGGCTCACGGAGGAGGACCCGAGCCGGCTCAGCTGGGTGATCCTGGCCCTGTACGCCGCGACCCAGCTCTACGCCGGCGCCCTCGCCCTCGGCCTGCACCGTGATCGCCGGACCGTCGGGACATGGCTCGACGGCAGGCGCGACTCGCCTGCGGCCGGGCACGATATCGTGGACTACCTGGCCCGCGGAGGCGCAGGCCAGGACGACGAGGACTACGCCTACCTGCGCGCGCTGGTCACCGACCGGCTGTCCTCCGGCTGGTTCATCGCCGACCTGATGTTCAAGCTGGGGCTGCTCGGCACGGTGATCGGATTCATCATCATGCTCGGCGCCATCACGGACCTGCGCTCGATGGACCTCAACCAGGCTCAGCAGATGCTCGGCGACATGTCGGCCGGCATGCGGCTCGCGCTGTACACCACGCTCACGGGCCTGGCCTGCGGCGCCCTGGTGGGCGTGCAGTTCCACCTGCTCGAACGAAGCGGCGAGACCCTGGCGCGGCGCGCCGTCGCGCACCGGCGCCGCGATGAACCGCCCGTTGCCGCCGCGTCGTGAAATACCGCGCCTACCGCACCGACCCGTTCATCGACTTGCTGTTCAACGCGCTGCTCGGCTTCACGATGCTGTTCTTCATCGCCATCGTGTTCATGAACCCGGAGGCGCTCAAGGCGCGGGTCAATCTCAAGGCGGAGTACATCATCTCCGTGACCTGGCCGGACAACCGCCGTGACGATGTCGACATCTGGGTCGAGGATCCCTACGGCGAGGTGCTGTCCTATCTCAACAAGGAAGCCGGCTGGCTGCACCTGGACCGTGACGACCAGGGCGACCTCACCGACACCATCGAGGTCGACGGCCGCGAGGTGGTCTATCCCATCAACCAGGAGATCGTCACCATCCGCGGCATCATCGAGGGCGAGTACACGGTCAACCTGTACTACTACGAGAAGCGCGACCCCGGGCCCCTGGACGTCACCGTGCGCATCGACCAGGTGAATCCCGCGCTGACCACCGTGTTCGCGGAGAAGGTCACCCTGACCCGGCGCGACGAGGAGGTGACGGTGGTGCGCTTCACGCCGTCGCGCGACGGCGGGGTCACCAACGTCAACAAGCGGCAGCGGGTGCTGACCCCCTACGCGCTCGACCCGGCGCCGTGGCACAGGCACTGATACCCCACTCGATCGTCTTCGTGGCGGTCACCGCGATCCTGGTCCTGGTGCTGACCCGCTCGCGCCTGCCGTTCGCCTGGCGGCTGACGATCACGCTGGCCGCGGGCGCGCTCTACATCGTCCATTACCTCGGCCTCGAGGCGCTCACCGGCTGGCCCAGCGAAAATGAGTTGCCGGCCGAGTTCGACGTGCTCGGCATGCGCGTCGTGGAACCGGATCGCGATGACGACGGCAGCGGCCATATCGAACTGTGGATCCGGCCGCCGGGCGCCGTCGACAGCCGCCTGTACCGGCTGCCCTATTCCGGCGCGCTGCACGAGGAAATCGAGCGCGCCGAGGCGCGCCAGGGTGACGGTCATGCCCAGCGCGGGCGCACCACGGCGTCCGGGGAAGGTTCCGGCACCGGACGCGTGTCGATCGAGAACCGGCCGCCGCCGCGACTGCCCTCAAAGGGCAGCCGGTGACCGCGCCACGATCCGGCCGACCACCCGTCCGGCGGCGTTGTGCACGGGCACGTGGACCTCGCCGGCCAGCGCCGCGCGAAAGCCGGCGTCGGCGGTGAAGTGTTCGAGCAGCGCCGCCATGACGACCTCCGACGCCCGCGAGGCGCCGTCGTCGATCTTCAGGGCGAAGCCGAGCCCTTCGCCGAGCAGGGTGGCGGTGAACACGCCCTCGGCCCCGGTCTTGACGATGACGGCGCCGCGACCGCGCCCGATGACCCGACTGCAGAAGTCGCCGCCGCCGCCGATCAGGTAGGGGTTGCCGATGATGGCGTCGACCACGGTGCCGCGGGCAGCGGCGCGCGCGCCGCTGCCGCGCCCGGCCGGCGCGAAGCCCGCGAAGGCGCCGGCGAGGTTGCGCAGGGGCACGCCCCATACCGGGATGCCGCAGCCGTCGACGCCGGGTACCTGACCGTCGACCGCGAAGTCGCAGGTCTCGGCGATGACCCGCGTGACCCGCCGCTGGATCTCGTGTCCCGGCTGGATGTAGCCGTGATGGTCGATCCCGAGGTGCCGTGCCGTGGTCAGGAAGCCGGCATGCTTGCCGGAACAGTTGTTGTTGAGCGCGGTCGGCACGCGCCCCTGGCGAACCAGTTCGTCGCGGGCCTCCTCCGAGTAGGGCCGGTGGGCCCCGCACTCGAGCGCCGAGACGTCGAGGCCGATGTGCTCGAGCCAGGCCCCCACCCTGCGCGTATGCTCGGTCTCGCCCTTGTGCGAGGCGCAGGCCAGGCAGATGCAGCCGCCGTCCAGGTCGAAGCGGGCGGCGGCCCCGGACTCGAGCACGTCCAGCGCCTGGATGGGCTTGAGGGACGAGCGGGCGTACACGGGCGCATTGACATCGCCGGCCTCGAGCACCGTGTCGCCGCCGACGTCGACCACTGCGAACGCACCGCGGTGTCGGCTCTCCAGGAACTCGCCGCGCCACACCTCGACCAGCACGGGATTGTCGACCCCGCGGGTCCGGGCGTTCGATTGGTTCAAGCTGTACCCCTTGACTTGGCGGCGGTGAAAAATTCAATGGAACGGGTCGCAGGCGGATTGCGCGCGGCCGTCCGGCGACCGCGCCGATTATGTCCTGAACGGGGACAATTGCAAAACGCCTGTTTCCCTAAGGCAAGGCCATTCGCTATAGTTGCCGGCCATGAACGACACCGACGCCCTGCTGCGCACCCCCCTCGACGACCTGCACCAGGAACTCGGTGCCAAGATGGTCCCCTTCGCCGGCTACCGCATGCCGGTTCAGTACCCGACCGGCATCATCGCCGAACATCGACACACGCGCGAGGCGGCGAGCCTGTTCGACGTCTCCCACATGGGCCAGTTCACCGTGTCGGGCGACGAGGCCGCGACCGCGCTCGAGTCGCTGGTGCCGATGGACCTCGCGGGACTCGGCGTCATGCGCCAGCGCTACTGCCTTTTGACCAACGATACCGGCGGCATACGCGACGACTTGATGGCGACTCGGCGCGACGGCGATTTCTATCTCGTGGTCAACGCCGCCTGCAAGGAAGCCGACTTCGCGTACATCTCAGGCGCCATCGGCGAGCGTTGCCGGGTACGGCGGCTCGACGACCGCGCCCTGCTCGCGCTCCAGGGACCGACCGCCGTCGAGGTGCTGGCGCAGATCGACCCGGAGGTTGCGGACCTGAAATTCATGGATGCCGGACACTTCACGTTCGACGGCGCCGCGTGTTTCGTGACCCGCTCCGGCTACACCGGCGAAGACGGCTTCGAGATCTCGCTTTCCGCCGACGATGCGGCGGGATTGGCACGCACGCTGCTCGACGCCGACGCCGTGCGTCCGGCCGGACTCGGGGCGCGCGATTCGCTTCGGCTCGAGGCGGGACTGTGCCTGTACGGCCACGACATCGACACCGCCACCACGCCGGTGGAAGCGGGCCTTGCCTGGGCCATCCAGAAGGTTCGCCGCAGCGGCGGCGAGCGCGCCGGCGGCTTCCCCGGCGCGGCGGTCATTCTCGACCAGCTCGCCGGCGGCACCGAGCGCCGGCGGGTCGGCATCCGGCCGGCCGGGCGGGCGCCGGTGCGCGAGGGCGCTGAACTGGTCGATTCGACCGGCGCGCCAGCCGGCCGCGTCACCAGCGGCGGCTTCGGCCCGACGATCGACGGCCCGGTGGCCATGGGCTACGTCGACACCCGGTTCGCGCGGCCCGGCACGCCCCTCGCGGCCAGGGTTCGCGGGCGCGAGATCGAGGTCGAGGTGCAGCGGCTTCCCTTCGTTCCACTGCGCTACGCCCGCTAGCGGTCGACCGGCGGGCACACCAGCAATCCGTCACCAAGAAGAGGTAGAACATGTCTGTCGTCAAGTACACCGAGGATCACGAGTGGATCCGCGTGGAGGAGAACAACGAGGCAGTGGTGGGGATCACCGACTACGCCCAGGAGCAGCTCGGCGAACTGGTCTACATCGAGCTTCCTTCGGAGGGCACCGAGGTCACCCAGGGTGAGGACTGCGCCGTGGTCGAGTCGGTGAAGGCCGCGGGCGACGTCAAGTCGCCGGTGTCGGGCACCATCGTCGAGGTCAACGAGGCGCTGACCGATACCCCGGAAACCACCAACGACGACCCCATGGGCGAGGGCTGGCTGTACCGCATCCGGCTCGCCGACGAGTCGGAACTGGACTCGCTGATGGACGAGTCCGACTACCGGGCATACCTGAACTCGCTGGAATAAGGGGCGCGTCATGAGCCAGTCGCGCACCCCGCTCCACGACCTGGAGCAGCACGGAGACTTCGTTCGCCGCCACATCGGGCCCGACGCCGAGGAGATCGCCGCCATGCTGGCCGAGCTCGGCCTGGAGTCGATCGAGGAGCTCGTCGACCGTGCCGTTCCCCGCAGCATTCGCACCGAGCGCGAACTCGACGTCCCGGGGCCGCGCAGCGAGCGCGGCACCGGCACCTACCTGCGGCGCATGCGCCACCGCAACCGGGTGTTCGTGTCGACGATCGGCACGGGCTACCACGGCACCGTCATGCCGCCGGTCATTCGCCGCAACGTGCTCGAGAACCCGGACTGGTACACCGCCTACACGCCCTACCAGGCCGAGGTCAGCCAGGGGCGACTCGAGGTGCTGCTGAACTTCCAGCAGATGGTCATCGATCTGACCGGCATGGAACTCGCCAACGCCTCCTTGCTCGACGAGGCGACCGCCGCGGCCGAGGCCATGGCGATGTCGCGGCGGATGTCGAAGGTGAAGTCGGACAGGTTCTTCGTCGACGCCGACTGCCACCCGCAGACGCTCGCCGTGGTGCGCACCCGGGCCGAGACCATGGGCTACGAGGTCGAGGTGGGCGATCCGTACGCGGGGCTGCCCGAGGGCTGCTTCGGCGTGCTCCTGCAGTACCCGGGTTCCACCGGCGCGGTGCGCGACCCGCGGCCGGTGATCGAGGCCGCCCACGAGGCCGGCGCACTGGTCACGGTGGCGGCCGACATCCTCGCCCTGGCGTTGCTCACCCCGCCGGGAGAGATGGGCGCCGACATCGTCGTCGGATCCACCCAGCGCTTCGGCGTGCCCATGGGCTACGGCGGCCCGCACGCGGCCTACTTCGCCACCCGCGAGGCGTACAAGCGCTCCACGCCGGGGCGCATCATCGGCGTCTCCCAGGACTCCGGCGGACGCCGTGCGTTGCGCATGGCGCTGCAGACCCGCGAGCAGCACATCCGCCGCGACAAGGCGACCTCCAACATCTGCACCGCCCAGGTGCTGCTGGCGGTGCTGTCGGCGCTGTATGCCATGTACCACGGCGAGGAGGGCATCCGCACCATCGCCCGGCGCGTGCACCGCATGGCCGCCATATTCGCCGCGGGCCTGCGCGCCAACGGCTACGAGGTGGTCAACGACCACTACTTCGACACCGTGCTGATCCACGTGCCGGGACTGGCCGGCCGGCTCGCGGCGCGCGCCCGCGAATCGAACATCAACGTGCGCGTGGTCGACGCCGACCACATCAGCGCGACCTTCGACGAGACCACCCGCCGCGATACCATCCTGACCCTTCTCGGCGTGTTCCATACCCATGCCCCGGCCAGGGTCGACCTCGACGAGCTCGACGCCGCGAGCGAGGACGCGATTCCGGAGGAACTCGCCAGGCAGAGCCGCTTTCTCACGCACGCGGTGTTCAACCTGTATCACTCCGAGACCGAGATGATGCGCTACCTGCGCCGGCTCGCGGCCAAGGACATCACGCTCGGACGCAGCATGATTCCGCTCGGATCGTGCACCATGAAGCTCAACGCCACGTCGGAACTTCTGCCGCTCGGCTTTCGCGACTTCACCAACCTGCATCCCTTCGCCCCGCTGGACCAGACCCAGGGCTACCAACAGCTGTTCGAGGAACTCGAGGACATGCTGTGCGAGGTGACCGGCTTCGATGCCATCTCGCTGCAGCCGAACGCAGGCTCCCAGGGCGAGTACGCGGGTCTTCTGTGCATCAGGGCATGGCACCGCTCGCGCGGCGAC
>CBFGVH010000069.1:0-16607 GCA_965652415.1 uncultured Gammaproteobacteria bacterium
CGCCGGCGCCGGCGGAGACCTGCACTTTGACGGTGATGACCTCCACGCGGAGTGACGGCGCGGCCCGCGCCGTGGCGCTGCTGTTCGGCGTAGGCCGCGTGCCGCGCGCGCCGGGGACCGCCGGCACCGCGGCCGCGGTTCCCGTCTGCATCGCCCTGGACTGGTTCGGACCCGCGGTCTACATCGGCGCCACCGTCCTGATCGTGATCATCGGCACCTGGGCCGCCGATCGCACGGCGCACAGCATGGGTACACACGATCACCCGTCCATCGTGATCGACGAGGTGGCAGGGTTCCTGGTCGCAATGGCCTTCGTGCCCGTCACGGCCCTCGGCCTCGCGGCAGGTTTCGCCGCGTTCCGCCTCCTAGACATCATCAAGCCCTGGCCCATCCGCTGGTTCGACCGCGTGGTACCCGGCGGCATCGGCATCATGCTGGACGACCTGCTCGCCGGACTCGGCGCCGCGGCCATCTCCCTGGCGCTGCTAGCCCTGGTCTTTGTATAGACCGCGCAACTCCAGCACCCTTCGCACGTACGATTCGGTCTCGGCAAACGGAGGTATCCCGCCGTGGCGACGCACGGCGTCGTCGCCTGCGTTGTAGGCGGCAAGGGCGAGGCGAATGTCGCCGTAGCGCTCGAGCAGCGTCTTCAGATGCCGCGTGCCGGCGGCGAGGTTCTGTTCCGGATCGGTGCGATCGCTCACGCCGTGGGCCGCAGCGATCGAGGGCATCAACTGCATGAGTCCCACCGCGCCCTTGTGCGACACCGCGTCGGGCACGAATGCCGATTCGGCATGGACCACCGCCTTGACCAGGGCCGTGTCCACGTCGTGAAGCCTCGAGATTCGTTCGATCACGGCATCGAATCGCGATCGACGCGCTCGCAGCGGAAGGGCCGAACGGACTCGCTCGACCGTCGGATGGCGCCTGACGAGCGTGTAGCCGGCCAGCTGGCGGGGGCGGTCACTGATCAAGGTCCAGCCCCGGGCATTCTTGTAGACATGGACCGACTGAGCATGTACGGTATCGACGCTCCACGCCGGGAGCGAACAGGCCGCGCAAGACAACGCGACGGCGCCCAGCCGGGCGAAGGTCCATGGTGGATGCATGGTCATACAATCCGTATCCCTGGTCGTTGCATGATGGCGGCGCCGGCCGCCGCGGCGTCAAGCGGCCCGGACGATCGCCGGGCCGGATCGTGAATCTTTACCGATCCGTGTTGTCCGAGACAATAGCGGAGCCCCCGGGGCGCGTCGCCGACTCCACCACAATATTCTGCCGAGTACTGACATGAAACGTGTGATTGTTGCCGCGGCCGCGGCATTCATCAGCTGGCCGCTCGCGGCCGCCGGAACGCCGGAGGATTTTCGCGCGCGCCTTTCCGAGTTCATCGGGCCCGACTTTCCGATCGGAGCGATCTCGGAGACCCCGCTCGCCAACGTCTACGAGGTTACCGCGGGCAATCGCGTGCTCTACGTCGCCATGAAGGACGAGCTGATCCTCGTCGGCAGCATGTACGACACCCAGCGCAACGTCAACCTCGGCGAGGAGAAGCAGAACGAGATCACGCGCCGCATCGCCGAAGAGGAGATCGGCAAGCTGTCGGTGGACGACATGGTGGTATTCAAGGGCGATGAGAGCAAGCGGCACATCACCGTATTCACGGATGTGGAGTGCGGTTATTGCCGCAGGCTCCACCAGGAGGTGCCGCAACTCAACGAGGCCGGGATCGAGGTGCGCTATCTCGCCTTTCCCGTGATCAGCCAGAAGAGTTACCCGAACGCGGTGTCGGTGTGGTGTGCGGACGACCAGCAGACGGCGATGACCCAGGCCAAGCTGGGCCGGCAGATCGAGTCACGCACCTGTGACAACCCGGTGGACGCGCAACTGGAACTCGGGCGCAAGCTCGGCGTGCGCGGCACGCCGTTCCTGGTCCTCGACGACTTCTCGGTGATCCCAGGATACGTGCCGGCCGAGGAGTTGATTCGGCAGATGGGGCTGTAACCGGGGTTGCCGACAACCGCCCGGCATGACCGGGCGCGGCCGGCGTTCAGCGCTCCAGCAGGTGGCGCTTTTCCTTGACGTCCTTCCACTCATCGGCGTCGTCCGGCGCCGGTTTCATCTCGGTGATCACGGGCCAGGCCTGGGCCAGTTCCTCGTTGATGGCGAGAAACTCCTGCTGGTCCGCCGGCAGGTCGTCCTCGGCGTAGATGGCCTCTACCGGGCATTCGGGCTCGCAAAGACTGCAGTCGATGCATTCCTCGGGGTCGATCACGAGGAAATTCGGCCCCTCGTGAAAACAGTCGACCGGGCACACTTCGACACAATCCGTGTACTTGCACTTGATGCAGGCTTCGCCGACCACATAGGTCATTTCAGTGCTCCGTGAAGAACAAAATCGGGAGGCGGTATTCTATTGAATTGACTGACACCGGTAAATGACGACGGGCAACGCACGGGGCCGCACCAGTGGTCATCATCATCCGGTTCAACCTTTTCCGCCGGGGCGCCCGCCGCTCGCACGCTTGAGTTCGAACAGCAGCTCCAGTGCCTGGCGCGCGGTCACTTCCTCGGGATCGATCGTCTCGAGCAGTTCCAGCGCCGGATCGACGCCCGGCGCCTCGGTGAACAGGGACAACTGGTCCGGGGCCGCCGCGTGCTCCCGCCGGGCCTCGCTCCACTCGAGTTCCGCAAGCCGCGCCCGCGCGTCGTCGATCACTTCCCGCGGCACGCCCGCGAGGCGAGCCACCTGGATGCCGTAGCTCTGGCTCGCGGGCCCGGGTATCACCGAGTACATGAACACGATTCGATCATCGTGTTCCACCGCGTCGAGGTGGACGTTGGAGGCGCCTTCCAGTTCCTCGGCAAGCTGCGTCAGCTCGAAGTAGTGGGTCGAGAACAGCGTGAAGGCGCGGACCTTGCCGGCAAGATGGCGGGCGCAGGCAGCAGCCAGCGAAAGTCCGTCGAACGTGCTCGTGCCGCGCCCGATCTCGTCCACCAACACCACGCTCGAGGCGCTGGCGTTGCGCAGGATGTAGGCCATCTCCGTCATCTCCACCATGAACGTGGAGCGCCCGCTGGCGAGATCGTCGGAGGCGCCGATGCGGGTGAAGACCTGGTCCACCGGTCCGATCAGCGCGCTTCGCGCCGGGACGAAGCAGCCGGTATGCGCAAGCAGCACGATCAGCGCGTTCTGGCGCATGTACGTGCTCTTGCCGCCCATGTTCGGCCCGGTGATCACCAGCATGCGGCTGTCGTCGTCGAGAGCGAGGTCGTTGGCGATGAAGACCCCGCCGCCCACGGCCGACACCACGGGGTGACGGCCGCGCTCGATGCGTATGACAGGAACATCGGTGAACTCGGGGCGCGCGAGATCGAACTCGCCGGCTGCGCGTGCGAACCCGGACAAGACGTCGATTTCGGCCACCGCGCGCGCGGTGTCGCCGAGTTCGACGAGGTGCTCCGCGACTCGATCGAGCAGTTCCTCGTATAAAGCCTTCTCGCGCGCCAGCGCCTTCTCGCTGGCGCCCAGGATGCGGTCCTCGAAGATCTTGAGCTCCGGGGTGATGAAGCGCTCCGCGTTCTTCAGGGTCTGGCGGCGGCGGTAGTCGTCCGGCGCCTTGTCCGACTGGCTGCGCGGCAGCTCTATATAGTAGCCGTGAACGCGGTTGTAATGGACCTTGAGGTTCTTCAGACCCGTTCGCTCGCGCTCCGAGGTCTCGAGGCGTACGAGGTACTCGCCGGCGTTGCGCTTGAGGCCGCGCAGTTCGTCGAGATCGGCGTCGAATCCGTCGCGAATCACGCCGCCGTCGCGTACCACCGCCGCGGGTTCGTCGGCAAGGGCGTGCTCGAGATGATCGGCGAGTTCGTCCAGGACCGTGATCTTTGCGCCGAGGGTCCCGATGTGGTGCGCATCGAGGCCCGCGGCCGCATCGAGCAGGTCGGGCAGGGCGCGCAGGCTGTCGCCGAGGCGCACGAGGTCGCGCGGCCGCGCACTGCGCAGTGCCACGCGAGAGACGATGCGTTCGAGATCGCCGATGCGGGCGAGGGCGTCGTCAAGGTCGGCGGCACGCGGCGATTCGAGGATCGCGGCGACGGCGTCGTTGCGGGCGCCCAGGATCGCGTGGTCGCGTATCGGGCCGCGGAACCAGCGCCGCAGCAGCCGCGCCCCCATGGCGGTGCGGCAGCGGTCGTAGAGCGCCACCAGCGATATGCCCTCCGCGCTGACGGTGCGCTCGATCTCCAGGTTCCGGCGCGTGACCGCGTCCAGCCGCAACAGGCCATCCGGCGACTCGATGCGGATCTCGCGCACGTGCGACAGCGCGCGTCCGTGAATGTCGCCGACATGGCGCAGCAGGGCGCCGGCGGCGCGAGTGGCGAGCGGCGCGTCGTCGCAGCCGAAGGCGGCCAGGCTGGCCGTGCCGAAGGCCTCAAGCAACACCGATCGGCAGCGCTCGGCGCCGAACTGCCAGGGCTCGAGACGGGACACGTGGACCTCGGGCAGATCGTCGAACCCGGCTGCAGAGCCGGCGGAACACACGATCTCCGCCGGGCGAATGCGCTCCAGTTCCGCGCCCAGTCGACTCGCGTCGTCGAGTTCCAGCCCCGAGAACCTGCCGCTGGACGCTTCCAGCACCGCGATCCCGGCGCGTCCGTCCTCGGCCAGCACGGCGCAGATGAGGTTCTCCTCGCGATCGGTCAGCAGGGTTTCCTCGGTCAGCGTGCCCGGCGTCACCACCCGCACCACCTTGCGCTCTACCGGGCCCTTCGATGTCGCCGGATCGCCGATCTGCTCGCAGATCGCCACCGGCTCGCGCAGATTCACCAGGCGCGCGAGATACTGGTCGACGCTGTGCACGGGCACGCCGGCCATGGGCACCGGCGCGCCGTCGGACTTGCCGCGGCTGGTGAGCGTGATGTCGAGCAGCTTCGCGGCGCGTTCGGCGTCTTCGTAGAACAACTCGTAGAAGTCGCCCATGCGGTAGAACAGCAGTGTGTCGGGCCAGCTCGCCTTGATGTCCAGGTACTGGCGCATCATCGGCGTGTGGCCGCCAGCGGCCCCGGCCGTTGCCTGCCGTCTAGCCACCGCGGGAGCGGATGAGGTTGAAGAACGTGTTGAACAGGTTGGGCCCGGCGGCGATGATGTTACCGCTGTCGAGGAAGCCCTGGCCGCCGTCGATGTCGGCGACGAGGCCGCCGGCCTCGCGCACAAGCAGCGCGCCGGCGGCCACGTCCCACCTGGCGAGACCCATCTCCCAGTAGCCGTCGAGGCGGCCGGCTGCGACATGGGCGAGGTCCATGGCAGCGGAGCCGGACCGGCGCACGCCGCTGCAGCGGGGCAGGGCAGCGCGAAAGGTGCGCATCCACGGATCGAGCAGGTCGAGCCGTCGCGGCGGCAGCCCGGTGCCGAGCAGGGCGTAATCGAGCTGGCGCGTCGACGTGCAGCGGATGCGGCGGTTGTTGAGCTGGGCGCCCTGGCCGCGGCTGGCGGTAAACAGCTCGTTGGCAAGCGGCTGGTAGATTGCCGCGTGTTCGAGCACGCCGCGGCGGGCGACGGCGATCGACACCGCGAACATCGGGTAGCCGTGCAGGAAGTTGGTGGTACCGTCGAGCGGATCGATGATCCACACGTACTCGCGATCCTCGCCGCGCGCCTCGCTCTCCTCGGCAACGATGCCGTGGTCGGGATAGGCCCTGTCGAGGTGCATGCGAATCTGCTCTTCAGCCATGCGGTCGACGTCGCTGACGTAGTCGAAGCGCCCCTTGGACTCGATCTCGATGCGCTCCACCTGGTCGAGGTGCTTTAGAATCACGTTGCCCGCGATTCGCGCACAGCGCACGGCGGTCGCTAACAGAGGATGCATCGAAGGCTCCCGAGGAGATGGTGAAGACCAGGAACTCGGCACCCGGTCCTGCCCGTGCAGGGGTGCAGAAGGGAAACCCGGCGGGGGCGCCATTTTAGCCGCCCGCATGATTCATTGAAAGGCAATGCAACCGCTTCCAGTATCCGTCGTTCTCGTGGGCACGACCCATTCCGGCAATATCGGGGCGACGGCCAGGATCATGGCCAACATGGGCCTCGCGAACCTGAAGCTGGTGAACCCCGAAGCGGTCATCGACGAGGAGGCCCGCGCACGCGCCTCGGGCGCCGATCACGTGCTCGACGCGGCCCGATCATACTCCTCGATCGCCGAGGCGGTGGCGGACGCAGTCTATGTCGTCGGCACCACGGCACGGCGGCGCGAGTCGGCGTGGCGCGTGCACGACCCGGCCGCCGCTGCGTCGCTGCTCAGCGAGGCCGCGCGCGGCGGCGAGGCCGCGGTCGTCTTCGGCCGGGAAAGCAGCGGCCTGAGCAACTCGGAGCTCGACGCCTGCGACGCCCTCGTGTCGATTCCCGTGGACCCGCAGTTTCCGTCGCTGAATCTCGCCGCGGCGGTAACCGTGATAGCCTACGAGCTGCGCCGCCGCGCCATCGCCCCGCAGGCCACCGCGGCTTGCGGAAGCGGCGAGCTGCCGGCAACGGTCGGCGAGCGCGAGTTCCTGTTCTCACACCTCGGCGAGGTGCTGCATCGGCTGGAGTTCGTCAAGGGTGCGGGAAGCGAAAAACTGCTGCGCAAGATCAGGCACCTGTACATGAAAGCGCAACCGACGTCGGAGGAGGTCGCGATAATTCGTGGTGTTCTGAGCGCCATCGAGTTCAAGTTAAAGAAATAGATAAGATATCCTCTTAACAATATTGAAAAATAGTTGTTAATCTCCATATCGATACGAGATAGCAATGAACCGTACCGCCGGTTCTGCCGGGCAATTTGGTAAAATGCGGATTCTTTCGGGACCCGGTCGCCGGATATCGGCGCACCCGCACACGGTGGTTGATTCATCGCGGTGGGGGCCCCACTGTCGGGTCCGGGTCTACACTGCCGGCGGCCCACGAGACGCCGGCGCCAGATATCGAGCGGGAGCACCACTAATGGCGATCACATTGACTGAAGCGGCGGCGGCGCGAGTGAAGGAGCACCTCGCCTCACGAGGCGGCGGTGAGGGTCTGCGCCTGGGCGTGAAGCAGTCCGGGTGTTCGGGCTACGCCTACGAACTCGGCTACGCCGACGAGGTCAGCGAGAAAGACCGCGTGTTCACCAGCCACGGCGTCAAGGTCATCGTCGACGGCGAGGCCATGGCGCTGCTCGACGGCACCAGCATCGACTACGTCGAGGACGGCCTCTCGTCCCTGTTCCAGTTTCACAACCCGAACGTCACCGGGGAGTGCGGCTGCGGCGAGAGCTTCACCACCAAGTGATCCTGCTCCGGGACTGATCCGCATGGCAGCCGGAATGGACGCCGCCGCCGGGCGGATGCGCCCGGTCGCCATACGCACCCTGGGCTGCAAGGTCAACACCTACGAGTCAGAGCAGATTCTCGAACGGCTGGTCCGCACCGGCCGCTACTGCGCGGCGGCCGGCGGCGAGGCCGAGCTGGTGATCGTGAACTCCTGCACCGTGACCCGCGAGGCCGATCGCCAGACGCGGCAGGAGATTCGGCGCAGCGTGCGGGACAACCCCAACGCGCTCGTGGTGGTCACCGGGTGCTACGCCGAGATGGACGCCGCCGCGTGCTCGCAGGTGGACGGCGTGGACCTCGTCGTCGGCAACGCCCTCAAGCTCAGGATCCCGGAGATCCTCTCCCGCTTCGAGGCGGGAGAGTTGCCGCGGATCGTAACCGCGCACGATGCGGGAGACCTGCTCGGACTGCCGGACCTGCTGTTGTCCGGGTTCGCCGAACGGGCGCGTGCATTCGTGCAGATCCAGCAGGGCTGCGACCAGGGATGCACGTTCTGCATCATCCACCGGGCGCGCGGCGCCAGCCGGTCGATCGCGCCCGAGGCGATCGTGCGCCAGGTGCGGCGGCTGGCCGGGTCGGGTTTTCGCGAGTTCGTTCTGTGCGGCGTCGATCTCGGCTCCTGGGGTCGCGATCTCGGCGCAGGCAACGACTTCGTGACGCTGCTCAGGTCGATTATCGCCGTCGACGACGACTTCCGTATCCGCCTCGGCTCCCTGGACCCGGTCCATATCGACCCCGAACTCGTCGACCTGATTGCCGCCGAGCCGCGCCTGTGTCCCCACCTGCACGTATCGATGCAGAGCGGTCACACGCTCATCCTCAAGCGCATGAAGCGGCGCTACGACCGCGAGGCGCTGTACCGTGCGGTGCTCGGCGCCCGCGACCGCATCGACGACCTGGTGGTGGGCGCCGACGTCATGGCCGGTTTCCCCACCGAGGACGACGAGCATTTCGAGGCGACCCGCCGCGCCATCGTCGAGCTCGACGTTGCCTTCCCGCACGTCTTTCCCTATTCACCGCGGCCGGGCACGCCCGCGGCGCGCATCCCGCGCCAGGTGGACGCACCGACCCGGCAGGCACGCGCGGCGGCGCTGCGCGAGACCGGTCGCGAGGTGCTTGAGCGGACATTGCACCGTTTCCACGGCCGCCATGTGGACATGCTGGTCGAGGGCACCGACGGGGACGGCTCTCTCGCCCGGGGACGGCTCGCCAACTACCTGCCGGCAACGGCGGTCATGCCGGGCGCCGACGACGTGCGGGGGCAGTGGTGCCGAATCTCGATCAGCGGCAACGACGGCGCGTCGCTGCATGGCGAGTCTGCGCAACTCACGCTAAAATAGTGGGTTGTTTCCGGCCGGCGGCCGCAGCCGGTCACTCTTTCCCTGCACCCCTTGACGAAAGGAGTTTCTCCTCAGATGAGTGTCGAACGAACCCTGTCCATCATCAAGCCCGACGCCGTGGCCCGCAACCTGATCGGCCGCATCTACGACCGCTTCGAGGCCGCCGGACTGACGATCGTCGCCGCGCGCATGGCCCACCTGTCGCGCGAGCAGGCCGAAGGGTTCTACGCCGTGCACAGGGAGCGGCCGTTCTTCAACGACCTCGTCGCCTTCATGACCTCGGGCCCGGTGATGGTGCAGGTGCTGGAAGGGGAGGACGCCATCCGCCGCAACCGTGAGATCATGGGCGCCACCAATCCCGCCGACGCGTTGGCCGGCACCATCCGCTACGATTTCGCCGAGTCCCTCGAGGCCAACTCGGTGCACGGCTCCGACGGTGCCGAAACGGCCGCGACCGAGATCGCGTTCTTCTTCGACGATTCGGAAATCTTCTCCCGCTGACGAAGCGAAGTCGACGCGCGCCGCTGCCATGAGCACCCGGACCAACCTGCTGGACCTCGATCGAGCCGCCCTCGAGCGGTATTTCGTGGGCCTTGGCGAGAGCGCGTTTCGCGCCCGCCAGGTGATGCAGTGGATCTACCAGCGGCGGGTCACCGATTTCGACGCCATGACCGATCTCGGCAAGGCGCTGCGCGCCCGGCTCGCCGACATCGCCGAGATCCGTCTGCCCGAGGTCCGCGCCGACCAGCGCTCCGCCGACGGCACGCGCAAGTGGCTGCTCGCCGTGCCGGGGGGCAGCGCCATCGAGACGGTCTATATCCCCGAAGCCGACCGGGGCACGCTGTGCGTGTCGTCCCAGGTCGGTTGCGCGCTGAACTGCACGTTCTGCGCCACGGCCCGCCAGGGCTACCAGCGCAATCTCTCGACCGGGGAGATCATCGGCCAGTTGTGGATCGCCGAGAGCCTGCTCGGCCCGGATCCGGCCGCGCGCGCGGTGACCAACGTGGTGATGATGGGCATGGGCGAACCGCTGCTGAACTACGAAGCCGTGGTGCCCGCCATGAGGTTGATGCTGGACGACCTGGCCTTCGGGCTGTCGCGGCGCCGGGTGACGCTGAGCACGGCGGGCGTGGTGCCTGCCATCGACCGGCTGGCCGAGGACTGCCCGGTGAGCCTGGCCGTGTCCCTGCATGCGCCCGATGACGCCCTGCGCACGGAACTGGTGCCCCTGAATCGCAAGTACGACATCACCCAGCTGCTCGACGCCTGTCGCCGCTACCTGGGCGCCGATCGTCGCCGGCGGGTGACTTTCGAGTACGTCATGCTCAAGGGGGTGAACGACAGCGAGGCCCATGCCCGTCGGCTCGTCTCACTGCTCGAGGGCGTGCCGGCCAAGGTCAACCTGATTCCGTTCAATGCCTCGGCGGGCATCGACTACGAGTGCTCCGACGCTGCCGTCATCGACCGTTTTCGCGATCGGCTGCTCGCCGCCGGCATCATGACCATCACCCGCAAGACCCGCGGCGACGATATCGACGCCGCCTGCGGTCAGCTCGCCGGGAGCGTGCTCGATCGCACCAGGCGCTCCGCCAAGGCACAGGCGCAGGCGGCGAGCGCATGAAGCCGGTAGCCGTGATCATCGCGGCGGTGCTGGCGGCGCTGTCCACCGCCTGCGTCACCACGACCACAGGCGCAGGCGAGAAGTGGGACAAGGCCGAGCGCGCCGATCTGCATACACGCATGGGCGTCAGCTACCTGCAGCAAGGCCAGGTCGAGGTTGCCCGCGAGGAGTTCGAGCTGGCGCTTCGAATCGAGCCCGACAACGCCGCGGCCAATCTCGCCATGGCCCGGCTCCAGCTGCAGCTCAACCAGGAACGCAAGGCGCGATCGTACTTCGCCCGCTCGGTGCGCTCGGACCCGAACGGCGTCGCGGCGCGCAACGAGTACGGCCTGTTCCTGTGCAACCAGGGCGAGTTCGCCGACGGGCTGGAGCAGCTCACGGCCGCGCTCAACAACCCGCTCAACCGGTCCCAGTACATTTCCCTGTTCGCCGCCGCCGAATGCCAGCGCAAGGCCGGCAACGCCGACGACGCCGCGCAGCTGTACCAGCAGGCGCTCGACATCGAGCCCGACCTGCGCCCGGCGCTGCTGCAGCTCGCCTTCTACAACTTCGATCGCGGCGAGCACATGAGCGCCCGCGCCTTCCTCGAGCGATATTTCGGCGATGGCAACTACACCGCCGAGAGCCTGTTCCTCGCGGTGCGCAACGAGCTGAGTCTCGAGCGGCGCGACCTCGCCGAGAACTATGCCCGCCTCCTGCGCACGCGCTTTCCCGACTCCGAGCGCATCGGCGAGCTGCGCGGTCTCTTCGGGAACCGTAGCGGATGATCGAACCGGTCGACGCCCGCAATCCGACGCCCGGCAGCCTGCTTCGGCACCAGCGCCAGCACATCGGCTGGACGGTCGAGGAGATCGCCAACGCGCTGTGCCTGTCGCCGGAGCTGATTCGCGCGCTCGAGGCTGACGAGTATTCCGGCATGGGCGGCAGCACGTTCATTCTCGGCTACCTGCGCGGGTACGCGCGCCTGGTCGGGATCGACGTCGAAGACGCCATCGTGCGCCACCGCGACTCGATTCCCGAGTACGTCGCCGGCACCGACCACGCTCCTCGGCGTGAGCGCGAAAACGAAGGCCGGGGAAGGGGCCGCGGGCGCCGCAAGCGCGCGTTCGGAATCACCGTGGTCGCCGTCGGCGCTGCGGCCGCGGCGGCGTTCTACCTCTGGCCTCGGCAGGTGGCCGACGGACCGCGCGTCACCGACGGACTGACCGTGGAGATGCCTGCGGACGGCTCCGTGGCCGCCGTTCCACCCGAACGCTTCGACCGCCGTTCGGCCGTCGAGCCGGACGAAGTCGCCCGCGCGCTCCTCGGCGGCGCCGAGTTGCCGCTCAACCTGACGCTGGCGGACATCGACCCGGCCGACCCCGCGCAGGGCGCGACCGCCACCGGTTCCCCGGACGATGCCGCGCGCCACGTGGTGCTGCTGTTTGACGAGAGTTCCTGGGCCGACGTCAGGGATTCGGCCGGCAACCGGCTGCTCAGCCAGACCGTAGCCGCCGGCAGCAGTGTCGACCTCGTCGGAGAGCCGCCTTTCACCGTGTTTCTCGGCAACGCCGGCGGTGTGCGGGTCAAGTACCAGGGGCGCATCCAGACGTACTCGCAATCTAAGAAAGGGCTGTTCGCCCGATTCACCGTGGGACAGGAGCAGTGACAAAGTTGATCCAGTCGGTTCGGGGCATGAACGACATCCTCCCGGACGAGAGCGGACTGTGGCGGCGGGTCGAATCGATCATCGCCGACACCGCCGACGCCTATGGCTACCGGGAGATCCGTCCGCCTCTTATCGAGAGAACGGAGTTGTTCAAGCGCTCCATCGGCGAGGAAACCGACATCGTCGAAAAGGAGATGTACACCTTTGTCGACAACAACGGCGAAAGCGTGACCTTGAGGCCCGAGGCCACGGCGAGCTGCGTGCGGGCCGGTCTCGAGCACGGCCTGTTCCACAACCGCCAGGCCAAGTTGTGGTATCTCGGACCGATGTTCCGCCACGAAAAGCCGCAGAAGGGCCGCTACCGCCAGTTTCACCAGTTCGGCATCGAGTGCATCGGCTGGCCGGGTGCCGACGCCGACGCCGAACTGCAGTTGTTCGCCGCGCGCCTGTTCGACGCGCTGTCGGTGCGCTCGGTCAGGCTCGAGGTCAATACCCTTGGCTCGCCCGCCTGCCGGGCCGCGTACCGCGAGGCGCTGACCACCTACCTGGCGCGCTACCGGGACGACCTCGACGAGGACAGCCGGCGCCGCCTCGAGCGCAACCCGCTGCGGATCCTCGACAGCAAGGACGAGCGCACTCGCGGCATCCTCGAGGAGGCGCCGCACCTGTCGGGTTTTCTCGACGAGGAGGCAAGGGCACATTTCACGCGGCTGTGTGAGTATCTCGATGCCGTCGGTATAGACTACGCCGTGAATGATCGCCTCGTGCGCGGCCTCGACTACTACACGAGCACCGTATTCGAGTGGGTGACCGACCGCCTCGGTGCGCAGTCGGCCGTCTGTGCCGGCGGGCGGTACGACGGCCTCGTCGAACAACTCGGCGGGCGGCCGACACCGGCCACTGGTTTCGCCCTCGGCATCGAGCGCCTGCTCGAACTGGTACGGCTGGAAGGCGCGGCGGATGTCGACGAGCGCTGCGACGTGTTCGTCGCCACCGTCGGCGAAGCGGCGGAACTGGCGGGCGCCCGGATCGCCGAGTCCCTGCGCTCGGCGCGTCTGCGCGTGACGGTCAACCTCGGCGGTGGTAACTTCAAGAAGCAGTTGCGCCGGGCCGACGCGAGCGGGGCGCGCTATGCCGTGATCGTCGGCGAAGAGGAACTCGCCAGGGGCGAGGCGTCGGTCAAGGACCTGCGCTCGGACACCCCCCAACGCTCGCTGCCGTTCTCGCAACTGCCGTCCGGACTCGCCGGCGCGGCCGCTGCAAATAACTGATCATTGTTTCGGAGACGAGTCCATGGATCCCCATATGGCCGAAGACGAGGAGCTGCAAAAGCTCAAGGAGTGGTGGAAGAAGAACGGCACCTCGATCATCGTCGGCGTGGTCGTCGGACTGGTCGCGATACTGGGCTTCAACGGCTGGAACATGTACACCGCCAACCGCAGCGAGTCCGCGTCGATGCTGTTCACCCAACTGCGCCAGGCGGCACAGTCGGGCAACGCGGAACAGGCCTCGCAACTGGCCGGGGAACTCAAGGCGGATTTCGCGTCCACGCCGTATGCAACCGGAGGCGCTCTCGTTGCCGCAGCGGCCCTGTACGGGGCGGGCGAGACCGAACGCGTGCGCGAATTGCTCCAGTGGGCACTCGACAACGCCCCGGAACCCAATCTCGAACACGCGGCCAGGCTTCGCCTCGCGTACCTGGAACTCGGTGAAGGAAACCACGACAGGGCACTCGAGCTGGCGACAGTGGCCGACACGGGCACCTATGCCTCGCAG
This sequence comes from uncultured Gammaproteobacteria bacterium, assembly GCA_965652415.1. Lineage (GTDB taxonomy): Bacteria > Pseudomonadota > Gammaproteobacteria > Arenicellales > CAJQKF01 > BQJD01. Next base: position 13,724 of record CBFGVH010000069.1, read on the forward strand.
TACGCCGAGATCAGGGCCGACGCTCATGCCGCCGCCGGCGCCGCGGGCGAGGCACGGGCGGCGTACGAGGAAGCCATCGCCGCGGCCGGACCCCAATCAGGCTACGTCGAGCTGCTGCGCGCCAAGCTCAACGACGTGGCGGCGGCCAACTAGTGTGCTGTCCCGCAAGTAACCTCACATATCGTGCGGCTGTAGCGGCCCCCGGCGGCGTTGCGCCTCCTCGCCATATGGCCCGATATGACTCGTCGACGTGCCTTGCCGGGAACCGCTACACCCACACGATTTTCATGCGACAAACTTACGGGACAGGACACTAGCCCCGGATCCATGCAGGGCAATGCAATGAAGACGCGATTTTCGATTTTCCTTGCCGCAGTCCTCGTGTCCGCCTGCGGCGGCGGCAACAAGCTTCATTTCACCCAGGAAGGCGTCGAACCCTCGCCCGTGCCGGACGTGCCGCGCCAGGAGTTCCTCGAGCCCGCCTGGCGCCAGGGCCTGGCCGGCCAGTTCGGATCCGGCACGGGCAGGCTGCGCCCGGCCCACGACGGCGACCAGGTCGTCGTTGCCGGACCGGGGGGCGAGGTCGCGGCCATCGAACTCGCCACCGGCTCGACCCGCTGGGAGGTCGACCTCGACATGCCCCTGACGGGCGGCGTCGGCATCGGCGACGGCATCGCGCTGGTGGGCACCCTCACCGGTGCCGTGATCGCCCTGGATCGCGACGACGGCACCGAGGTTTGGCGCGAGGCGGTCGGCGGAGAAGTGCTGGCGCCGCCCGCGGTGGCCCCGGGAATCGCCGTGGTGCGCGCCGGCGACGGGCGGATCGTCGGGCTCGACACCGCGACCGGGGTCGTGTCGTGGACCGTGTCCAAGGCCATCGACGGACTCACCGTGCGCGGCATGTCCAGGCCGCTGATCAACGGACGCGGCGCCGTCGTGGGACTGGCCGACGGGCGCCTGGTCGCCATCGATATCGACCGCGGCCGAACGCTGTGGGAAACGCCCGTCGGGACGCGGCGTGGCGCCAGCGAGGTCGGTCGCCTCGCCGACATCGACGCCGATCCCGAACTGCTCGGGACGGTGCTGTACGTCGCCTCCTACCAGTCCCGACTCGTGGCCATGGCGCTCGGCACGCCGCGGGTGATCTGGTCCGCGGACGTCTCGACGCTGAAGAACTTCGGTATCGACGCCGACCGCCTGTACGTGACTTCGCAGCGGGGAACCATCGTCGCCCTGAACCGCTTCACCGGCGAAGTGGTGTGGGAGCAGGACCAGCTCTCGGGGCGCGGCCTCACCGGGCCGCTGGCGGTGGCGGGGCAGCTGCTGGTGGGGGACTTCGAAGGCAACATTTTCCAGCTCGACCCGGCCAACGGCGCCATTCGCGCCTACCAGCGGCTCTCGGGCGGCGCCATCGTGGGACCCTTCGTTCTTGCCGAGAACGTCATCCTCGTCACGTCGGAAAACGGGCGCGTCCACGCCCTGTCGCTCCGCTAGATCCCGTCGGCGGGCCGCGGCGAGACACAAGAACCCGTGATCCCGGTCATCGCCCTGGTCGGCCGGCCGAATGTCGGCAAGTCGACCCTGTTCAACGCGCTGACCCGCAGCCGCGACGCCATCGTGCACAACCAGCCGGGCCTGACGCGTGACCGCCTCTACGGCCAGGTCAGGCGCGACGGCCGCGTGCGCGCGCTTGTGGTCGACACCGGCGGCCTCGGCGACGACTCGGAGTACGGTGCGCTGGTCGATGCCCAGGTCGAGGCGGTCATCGCCGAGGCGGACGAGATCCTGTTCCTCGTGGATCACGACGAGGGACTCAACACCCGCGACGAGGAGATCGCCCGCAAGCTGAGGCGGTCCGGAAAGCCCGTCCATGTCGTGGTGAACAAGGCCGAGGGGATCGCCGGGGACCTCGCCACCTCCGAGTTCCGCCGCCTGGGATTCGAGCGACCCTGGGCGATTTCCGCCCTGCGGGGCGACCGCGTGGAATCAATGCTCGAGGAACTGCTCGCACCCTACGGTGACGACGACACCTCGCAGCCGGCCGACGACCGCATCCGGGTAGCCATCGTCGGCCGCCCGAACGTCGGCAAGTCGACCCTGGTCAACGCGCTGGTCGGCGAGCAGAGGGTGATCGTGAGGGACCAGCCCGGCACGACCCGCGACAGCGTGTCGATCCCGCTCGATCGCGACGGCCGCGCCTTCGAACTGGTCGATACCGCGGGCGTCAGGCGGCGCCAGCGGGTTACCGAAACCGTGGAGCACTTCTCGGTGGTTCGCACCATCCGCGCCATCGAGCGCGCGCACGTCTGCGTATTGATGCTCGACGCGCGCGCGGAACCGGGCGAGCAGGACGCCGCCATCGCGGGGCTCATCGAGGGGCGAGGGCGCTCGATCGTGGTCGTGGTGAACAAGTGGGACAACCTCGACGCCTACACACGCAAGCAGTTCCTGGCCAGGTTCGAGCGGCGTTTTCCGTTTCTGCCGCCGCACGAACGCCTGCTGATCTCGGCCCTGCACGGCACCGGGGTCGGCGACGTGCTGCCGGCGGTGGCCCGCGCCTTCGAGTCGGCCACCATCCGCCTTGCGACCTCCGACCTCAACCGGCGCCTCGAGGCCGCGGTCGAGGCCCAGGCCCCGCCGATGCACGCGGGCCATGCCATCAAGCTCAAGTTCGCCCACCAGGACGGCACGAACCCGCCGTCCGTGACCATCCACGGCAACCGCGTGGAGCACATCCCCGCATCCTACGCACGCTACATCGCCAATTACCTGCAAACCAGCTACGGCCTCGTCGGAACCCGGATCCGGGTCCGGTTCGCGAGCGGCGACAACCCCTACCGCCGCAAACCTTCCCGCGCTCGCACCACCCGCGGACGCTGACGCG
>CBFGVH010000070.1:0-16083 GCA_965652415.1 uncultured Gammaproteobacteria bacterium
GGGCGAGTACGCGGGTCTTCTGTGCATCAGGGCATGGCACCGCTCGCGCGGCGACCTGGGGCGCACGGTGTGCCTGATCCCCTCCTCCGCCCACGGTACGAACCCCGCGAGCGCGGTGATGGCGGGCATGAAGGTGGTCGTGGTGGGCTGCGACGACGACGGCAACATCGACGTCGACGAGTTGCGCGCGACGGCGGAGAAACATCGCGGGGAGCTCGCGGCCCTGATGGTGACCTACCCTTCGACCCACGGCGTGTTCGAGGAGTCGATCCGCGAAATCTGCGACATCATCCACGACAACGGCGGCCAGGTGTACATGGACGGCGCCAATCTCAACGCCCTGGTGGGACTCGCGCGGCCGGCCGAGATCGGCGCCGACGTCGCCCACATCAACCTGCACAAGACCTTCGCAATCCCGCACGGCGGCGGCGGGCCCGGCATGGGGCCGATCGGGGTCAAGTCGCATCTCGCACGCTTCCTTCCCGATCACCCCATGGTCGACGGCGTCAACCCCGCCTCGGGCGGACGTCCGACCATCGGCACGGTATCGGCGGCGCCCTGGGGCTCGGCCAGCATCCTGCCGATCTCGTGGGCGTACATGACCATGATGGGCGGGGTGGGACTGCGTCACGCAACCTGCGTCGCGATCCTGAACGCCAACTACATCGCCCGGCGCCTGGATCCGCATTACCCGGTGGTCTATCGCGGCAAGAACAACCTCGTCGCCCACGAGTGCATCGTCGACCTGTCGGGCTTCAAGGAATCGAGCGGCATCACCGTGGAGGACGTCGCCAAGCGACTGGTGGACTACGGCTTCCACGCCCCGACCATGTCTTGGCCGGTGCACGACAGCCTCATGATCGAACCGACCGAGAGCGAGAGCAAGGCGGAGCTCGACCGTTTCTGCGACGCCATGATCAGCATCCGCGAGGAGATCGCGAAGGTCGAGTCGGGCGAGTTCGACCGCGACGACAATCCGCTGGTCAACGCGCCCCACGCCTACCACCTGCTGGTCGCCGACGACTGGCCGCACGCCTACAGCCGCGAGGTCGCGTTCTTCCCGAGCGAGCACTGCCGCGCCGACAAGTACTGGCCGCCGGTGGGTCGGGTGGACAACGTCTACGGCGACAAGCACCTGGTGTGCACCTGCCCGCCGATCGAGGCCTACGCGTGACGGGAGGCCGCCGGCCCGTGGCGGCCGGGGAGAAGCAGCGCGGCGCCGAGAAGATGGCGCGGGTGCCTGTCAAGTTCGAGCCGACGCCGCGCGAGCGCCAGCTGCGCAAGCCGCCGTGGATCCGGGCGCAGCTCGCCGGTACGGCGCGGGTCGCCGCGCTCAAGCGGCGCCTGCGCGCCGGCGCCCTGCACACGGTGTGCGAAGAAGCGAGCTGTCCCAATCTTGGCGAATGCTTCAGCGCCGGCACGGCCACGTTCATGATCATGGGAGACGTGTGCACCCGGCGCTGCCCGTTCTGCGACGTCGCCCACGGCCGTCCCGGCGCCCTCGACCCCGACGAGCCGCACAACCTCGCCCGCGCCGTCGCCGACATGGGCTTTTCCTACGTGGTGGTCACCTCGGTCGATCGCGACGACCTGCGCGACGGCGGCGCGGGACATTTCGTTGCCTGTATCGATGCCGTGCGCGACGCATGTCCGGGCATTCGCGTCGAGATCCTGGTGCCCGACTTTCGCGGCCGCGTGGACAAGGCACTGGACATACTCGCCGCAAGTCCGCCGCACGTGTTCAACCACAACCTGGAAACGGTTCCCCGGCTGTACCGACTTGCGCGTCCGGGGGCCGACTACGACGTATCGCTCGACCTGCTCGAGGCGTTCGGCCGCCGCTGCCCGGATGTGCCGACCAAGTCGGGTTTGATGCTCGGCCTCGGCGAGAGCCGCGAAGAGATCGTCGAGGTCATGCGCGACCTGCGCGAGCACGGCGTGCGCATGATCACCCTCGGCCAGTACCTGCAGCCCTCCCGGCATCACCTGCCGGTCGAACGCTACGTCACGCCCGCCGAGTTCGACGAGCTCGGCGAGACCGCCCGCCGACTGGGCTTCGACAGCGTCGCATCGGGACCCATGGTGCGCTCCTCGTATCACGCCGACCTGCAGGCGCAGGGCGTGTAACGAGCCAATGCGCCGTAGGGTGCGCTTCAGCGCACGCGTGTTGCCTGAACATCCACGACGCGTGCGCTGAAGCGCACCCTACCGAGCCGCCGGACCGCCGGAATCCGGCGCGCACCACCCGATGGACTTTCGGTCGCGCTTGTAGCACCATGCGCCGATGGCTCAAGCCGTACGCGGGGTCGACCCATGAGAATCGACGATTCCGTCCTTGGTCCGATGGTCGTGATCGCGGCCGTGTTCCTGCTCAACCAGCTGCTGGTGCCGCAGCGCCCGCCGGCGACCGCCCTGCCCGAACTCGAAACCGGTCAGCCCCTGGCCGTCACCCGCGCGAGGGACCTCAAGGTCGAACTGCCCCCGTTCTCGCCGGTGGAAACGGCACCACCGCCGAGCCGCAGCGACCGCGTCGCGTCCTACCGTGAGACAGTCGTCCCGCTCATCGCGTCGCGCGAATTCCTAAAGGCCCGCTCCTACCTGATCGGGCAGGCTGCCGAGGCCAATGCATCAGGCGACACCGAGCGGTTGGGATACGTCCTCGCCCTGCTCGGCGAAGTCGCCACCGAATCCCTGGATCTCGGTGCGGCCGAGATCTTTCTAAGCGAATCCATCGATACCTTTCGCCTGCTCGGCGACGGCGTCGGCGAGGCCTACGCCACCATGCAGCTCGGCCGCATGCACATCAAGGCACGCCAGGTCGCGCGCCACGCCGGCCGCGCGTACGACCTGCTGCTGCTCGCCCGCTACCAGCTGCATCACTTCCAGTACGACGCGGCGCAGGCGAACGTGCGCGAGGTGATCCGCGCCAGCCTCGAGATCGACCGCTACGGCACCGCCGCCAGCGCCCTGGAAACCCTGGCGCGCATCATGACGGTGACAGGCCAGACCCATGAAAGCGAGCGCGCGCTGCTCCAGGCCGCCGAACTGCACGCCGCATCGGGACGGGAACAGCGTGCACTGGCGCTGATCGAGCGGTTGCGTGACGAGGGCACTGATCCGTCCATGATCGAACGCTCGGTCGCCGCCGTGACACGCGGCATCGAGGAATTTCACGCCGACACCGCACAGGTACGGCAGGCCGCGGATTACCGCGCGCTGTACTACCAGTACCGCAATGCCGGCAACGACCGGCGCGCCTGGGAGTTTCGTATCAGGGCCGCCGACGCACTGGCAAACACCTCGAAGCGGGCGATGTACTACCGGCAGCCCGACGTCATGGCGATTCTCTACAACTCCAACATGGCCATGATGAATGCGCGGTATTTCGTCTCACGCGCTTCCACGCTGTTCGCTGCCGCGGGCGAACAATCGCTTGCGGACAGCGCTGAACGACTCGATGCGATGATATTCTGAGCGAATCGTCGACGTTGCCGGACAGGCCGCGCGAGAGATTCACACAATTAGAATATTATGAAAGTATCTCAACGCCCCGGTGGTCGCCAGGCGAAGAATCCTTATCCCGCACTGCACCATCGTATCGCGCGATCCCGCCTTGTCTGCATTGCACCCGCACCTTCCATGCCCCCGGGCCTGCATAAGCCGATGCTTTTGATCTATAATCCTTCACGCTTCCGGATCTCGAGGAAGGAATTTGATTGCCCTTGAGATGCATCGAGAGGTGAACGATAAATCGAAGCACATTCAATTATTAGGAGAGTTCCCTATGAAACTGCTGACCCTAGCAGCATGCACCACCGCGGTGGTTTCCGTATCCTTCGCCGCCGCCACCCATGCCGCGACGCTCGACGACGTCAAGGCCAAGGGCATGGTGACGTGCGGCGTAAGCCAGGGGCTGCCCGGCTTCTCCAACCCCGATGAGCAGGGCAACTGGAGCGGGCTGGACGTCGACTCCTGCCGCGCCGTGGCCGCCGCCGTGTTCGGCGATGCCTCCAAGGCCGACTTCAAGCCGTTGTCCGCCAAGGTGCGCTTCACGGCACTGACCTCCGGCGAGGTCGACATGCTGCCCCGCAACACCACCGAGACGCTGAGCCGCGACGCCCAGCACGGCAACTTCGTCGGTATCAATTACTACGACGGCCAGGGCTTCATGGTGCGCAAGGAACTCGGCGTGACCAGCGCGAAGGAACTCGGCGGCGCCGCGGTTTGCACCAACACCGGCACAACCACCGAGCTCAACCTCGCCGACTACTTCCGCTCCCAGGGCCTTGAGTACACGGTGGTCGCGTTCGAGAAGGCCGACGAGGTCGTGGCCGCCTACGACGCGGGGCGCTGCGACGTGTACACCACCGACCAGTCCGGCATCGCTGCGCAGCGCACCAAGCTGTCCGACCCCTCCGCGCACATCATCCTGCCCGAGATCATCTCCAAGGAACCCCTCGGCCCCATGGTGCGTCATGGCGACGACCAGTGGTTCGACGTCGTGAAGTGGTCGCTGAACTGCATGGTCAACGCCGAGGAGCTCGGCATCACGTCCGAGAACGTCGATGAGATGATGAGTTCGGATAGCCCGGACGTGAAGCGCCTGCTCGGCACCGAGGGCGACCTCGGCCAGCTCCTGGGCCTGTCCAACGACTACTGCGCCAACATCGTGAAGCAGGTCGGCAACTACGGCGAGAGCTTCGCGCGCAACGTCGGCCCCGACACGCCGCTCGGCCTCGAGCGCGGCCTCAACGCGCTGTGGAAGGACGGCGGCATCATGTACGCCGCACCGGCCCGCTAGGGCAAGGCAACAGCTGAAGGCACTTGAAAAAGTGCCTTCAGCTTTTTTGCTCCCGTCGAATAACTATACGAACGACAGAACCACATCAGCGGGGTAACGGAGATGGCCGAGATCCAGTCCGGCGCACCACCAAGGCAGGTCGGTTTTTCCCTGAGCGACAAGAACACCCGGGGACTGATCTACCAGGTACTTACCATCGCCGGTGTCGTCTGGGCGATCTGGTGGATTGTCGACAACACCGCCACCAACATGGAAGTGCGCAACATCCGCTTCGGCTTCGACTTTCTTCGCACCGAAGCCGGTTTCGGAATCATCCAGTCCCTCATCGACTACTCCGAGACTTCGAGCTACGGCCGCGTCTTTGTCGTCGGCCTTCTCAACACGCTGCTGGTCGCCATCGTCGGTTGCATACTCGCCACGCTGCTCGGATTCATCGTCGGCATCGGCCGCCTGAGCCGCAACTGGCTGATCAACAAGATCGCCGGCGTCTACGTCGAAACCCTGCGCAACGTTCCGCTGCTGCTGCAGATCTTCTTCTGGTACCACGCCGTCCTCAAGCCCCTGCCCGGTCCGCGCGACATCCACGAGCGCGGGGAGCTGTTGTGGTTCTCACTGACCAACAACGGCCTGATGATGGCCAAGCCGATTCCCGAACAGGGATTCATCATCTGCGCGGTGCTGTTCATCGGCGGAATCATCGGATCCATCGCGATCAAGCGTTGGGCGCACAAGCGCCAGATGGCGACCGGACAGCAATTCCCGGTGCTCCTGACCAGCCTCGGCCTTATCATCGGCCTGCCGCTTCTCGCCTTCCTCGTGCTTGGCTCGCCGCTGACCTGGCAGCCCGGTGAAATGGGGACGTTCCGTCCGGCAGGCGGAATCGGGCTCAACGTGATCCCCGAGTTCATCGCCCTGCTGCTGGCGCTGGTCGCGTATACGGCAGCCTTCATCGCAGAGATCGTGCGGGCGGGCATCCAGGCGGTCAGCCACGGCCAGACCGAGGCTTCCTACGCCCTGGGCCTTCGACCCGCTCCGACGCTGCGCCTGATCATCATCCCGCAGGCCATGCGCGTCATCGTGCCGCCGCTGACCAGTCAGTACCTGAACCTGACCAAGAATTCGTCGCTGGCCACGGCCATCGCCTACCCCGATCTCGTCGCCGTCTTCGCGGGCACGGTGCTGAACCAGACCGGCAAGGCGGTCGAGATCATCCTCATGACCATGCTGGTCTATCTCCTGATCAGCCTCGTGACGTCGGCGTTCATGAACTGGTACAACGCCCGCGTGAAACTGGTGGAGCGATAGCCATGGCCAATACCGGATCCAAGCATCATCACGGGGTGGTCACGGGAGGGGTCCTGCCCGACCTCGAACCGCCTGCCACCACCATCGGTGTCATAGGCTGGCTGCGCGACAACCTGTTCAGCAGCGTCGGCAACTCGATCCTGACAGTCGTCGGCCTGCTGTTGCTTGCCTACACGGTCCCGCCCATCCTGAACTGGACGCTGTTCGACGCCGTCTGGACCGGCGGCTCGGACGCCTGCCGCGCCAATCCGAATGCCGCCTGCTGGACTTTCGCCGGTTCGTGGTGGGAGTTCTTCATCTACGGTTTCTACGACAAGACACAGGTCTGGCGCATCGACCTTGCGCTATGGGCCCTTTATGTCGGCGTCGCGTTCGTGGTGGTCGACGACGACGTGCGCCAGAAGCGTCCCGTGTCCAGCATCCTCGCGTTCATCATCGCCGTCACATCGATGATCTTCATCTCGACGATGATACGACACGGCGCACCGACGATCTGGATCATGTTCGGCGCACTGATCACCATCGGACTGGTGGCCTGGGCGTGGACGCTGCCCAACGGCCGCAGCCGCGTGGGGTTTTCCCTGCTGTTCGGCTACCCGGTGCTGGTATTCTTCCTCCTCGGCGGAGGAATCCTCGGGCTCTCCCCGATACCGACCAGCAAGTGGGGCGGCTTCTCCCTCACCCTGGTGATCGCCATCACCGGCATCGTGGCCTCGCTTCCTATCGGCATACTGCTCGCCCTCGGCCGGCGATCGGAGATGCCGGTGCTGCGCCTCGTGTGCACGCTTTTCATCGAGTTCTGGCGCGGCGTTCCGCTGATCACCGTGCTGTTCATGGCCAACTTCATGCTGCCGCTGTTCGCCCCGGAGGGCGCCAACATCGATCAGCTGCTTCGCGCCCTGATCGGCGTGGCGCTGTTCGCCTCTGCCTACATGGCGGAGGTCGTGCGCGGCGGACTGCAGGCCATACCCAACGGCCAGTACGAGGGCGCGAAGTCGCTCGGCCTTTCCTACTGGAAGATGATGGGACTGATCGTCATGCCGCAGGCGCTGAAGATCGTCATTCCCGGCATCGTCAACACATTCATCGGCCTGTTCAAGGACACCACCCTGGTGCTGATCATCGGCCTGCTGGATTTCCTGAATTCCGTGCAGACCGCCACCACCAACCCCGACTGGTCGATCCGGTCGGTGCCGTTCACCGGCTACGTGTTCGTGGCATTCATCTTCTGGCTGCACTGCTACGGCATGGCCTGGTACAGCCGGCTCCTTGAAAACAAGCTGCACACCGGTCACAAGCGGTAGCCAATCCGATACGAGGAAATCACGATGAGCGAAGCGAAGATCGACGACATCGAGCTGAAGCCGATCGACCCCACGAAGATGCAGATCGGCGACGAGGTCGTCATCCGCATGGTCAAGGTCAACAAGTGGTACGGCGCCTTCCACGTGCTCAAGGACATCAATCTCGAGGTCAACAAGGGCGAGCGCATCGTCATCTGCGGACCGTCCGGGTCGGGCAAGTCGACCATGATCCGCTGCGTCAACCGGCTGGAGGAGCACCAGCAGGGACAGATATTCGTCGACGAAATCGAGCTGACCAACAACCTGAAGAACATCGACGCCATTCGCCGCGAGGTCGGCATGGTGTTCCAGCATTTCAACCTGTTTCCGCACCTGACCGTACTGGACAACTGCACGCTGGCGCCGATCTGGGTCAAGAAGATGTCCAAGAAGGAGGCCGAGGACGCCGCCATGCACTATCTCGAGACCGTCAAGATTCCCGAGCAGGCCCACAAGTATCCCGGCCAGCTCTCCGGCGGCCAGCAGCAGCGCGTGGCCATCGCGCGCAGCCTTTGCATGAATCCCAAGATCATGCTGTTCGACGAGCCCACCTCGGCCCTCGACCCGGAGATGATCAAGGAAGTGCTGGACACCATGATCAAGCTGGCCGAGGAAGGCATGACCATGATCTGCGTGACCCACGAGATGGGCTTCGCCAAGACCGTGGCCAACCGGGTGATCTTCATGGACGGCGGGCAGATCATCGAGCAGAATGAACCCGAGGAGTTCTTCAGCAACCCGCAGCACAGCCGCACCCAGCTGTTCCTGAGCCAGATCCTGGCGCACTGACCCGAAGCACCCTCGTCCTCGGCCAAGGGGTCCCTGTGGGCCCCTTGGTCGTTGCGGCAGCGGGTTGATTGCGGGCGCCTTCACCCCCAGACTACGATTCTCGAGGCCGGCAGCGGCCGGTCCGGCGCTTCACCGCATCCCGGCACCCCATGTCCGACGAACTGACCTACGACTACATCCTCGACGGATTCGAGTTCCTTCCCGACTGGGAGTCCCGCTACCAGTTCATCGAGGATCTCGGGCGCAAGCTGCCGCCGATGGACGATTCCCTGAAGACCGACGAGAACCGCGTCCACGGCTGCATGAGCATGGTCTGGGTCAAGGCGGAACCCGACGCCGACGGCGCCGCGCTCGTCATCCACGGCGACAGTGATACCTCGACCATCAAGGGCGTGGTCGCCATCCTGGTTGCCATATTTCGCGGCATGACGGCTCACGAGATCCTCGACACCGACACCGACGCCCGCTTCGACGAACTCGGCCTGTTCGATCACCTGAGCCCCACCCGCCACGTCGGCGTCTACGCCATCGTCGAGAAGATGCGCACCCAGGCGGCGGCGCTCGTGGACCAGCCCGGCACGGCGACCCACGCATCCTCATAGCTACGGCGAAGCCGCTGCAGGAGCCTGCCTCGCAGGCGATTGGGCCGGCGGGCACGGCGCCCGGAAAGAATCACCAGCAAGGCCGGCTCCTGCAGTGCCAAGGCTCCGCCCCTGGCCCGCACACCCGTCCCCCCATGGCGCCGCCGCGACAAAAATCCTAGACTCCCGCCCATTCCTTGCACATCTTTCGACGGGAGATCCTGATGTCCGAGAACCTGCCCGAGCGGGCAAGTGCGGTGATCATCGGCGGCGGCGTGAACGGCGCCAGCGTGGCGTACCACCTGGCCCGGCTCGGCTGGCAGGACGTGGTGCTGCTGGAGCGGCGGCAGTTCGCCTGCGGCACCACGTGGCACGCAGCCGGGCTGATCGGCACCATGCGCGCCAACGAGAGCCACGCGCGGCTGTGCGAATACTCCATGTCCCTGCTCGCTGAACTCGAGGCGGAGACGGGACAGTCCACCGGGTTCCGGCAGGTCGGCAGCCTGTCCATTGCCCATAGCGAGGCGCGTTTCGAGGAACTAAAGCGGGTCGCCTCGATGAACAACGCCTTCGGCGTGACCCGGGTCGACATGGTCACTGTCGACGAGATCAAGGCCCTGTTCCCGCTGATCGACACGACCGGCCTGCTCGGCGGAAGCTACGTGGCCCAGGACGGCAAGGGCAGCCCGGTCGACGTGACCATGGCCTTCGTCAAGGGCGCGCGGCAGCGCGGTGCGTCCTGTGTCGAGGGCATCGAGGTTACCGGCGTGACGACCCGCGACGGCCGGGTCACCGGCGTCACGACCACCCAGGGCCCGATCGCCACCGATTTCGTGGTCAACGCGGCCGGCATGTGGGCGCGCGAGCTGGGCCGCATGAGCGGCGTCGCCATCCCCCTGCACGCCTGCGAACACTACTACGCGGTGACCGAGAAGGACGACGCCTTCACACCGGACCTGCCGGTGCTGCGCGATCACGACAAGTGCGCCTACTACCGTGAGGACGCCGGCAGCCTGCTGGTGGGGGCGTTCGAGAAGCACGCGGTGCCGTGGGGCGGCGACGGCATACCCGCCGACTTCAGCTTCGACGAGCTGACCGGCCACGTCGAGGAGCAGCTCTACCCGGTGCTCGAGGATGCCATGGCGCGGGTGCCCAAGCTGGCCGAAGTCGGCTGGCGCAAGTTCTTCTGCGGACCGGAGTCGTTCACCCCCGACGACCAGTTCCACGTCGGAGAGGCGCCGGAGCTTCGCGGCTATTTCGTCGCCTGCGGCCTGAACAGCGTCGGCATCCAGTCCTCCGGCGGCCTCGGCAAGGCGGTGGCGGAATGGATGCACCACGGGCACCCGCCCATGGACCTGTGGTCGAACGACATTCGCCGGATGTACCCGTTCATGGCCAACCGCCGGTTCATCGAGGAACGCGTCAGCGAGACCCTGGGGCTCCTGTACGACAACCACTACCCTTTCAAGCAGTTCGAGACCGCGCGCAACGTGCGCCACTCGCCGATTCACGAACGGCTCGAAGCACACCGCGCCTGCTTCGGCCAGGTCGCCGGCTGGGAGCGCCCCAACTGGTTCGCGCCGCCCGGCGTCGAACCGCGCTACGAGTACTCCTTCGGCAGGCAGAACTGGTTCGACTACTCCGCCGCCGAGCACGCCGCCGCGCGCGAGCGCGTGGCGCTGTTCGACCAGTCGAGTTTCTCCAAGTACCTCGTGACCGGTCGCGACGCCTGCCGCTGCCTGCAGCGCATATCGTCTGCGGACGTCGACGTCGAGCCGGGCAGGGTCGTCTATACCCACTGGCTGAACGAGCGAGGCGGGATCGAGGCCGACCTGACGGTGACGCGCATCGCCGAGGACGAGTACTGGGTGGTCAGCGGCGCGGCGGTGACCCGCAAGGACCTCGACTGGCTGCGTCGTCACATCGACCACGACGCCCGCTGCGCCGTGGTCGACATCACGTCGGCGTGGGCGGTGCTGGGGATCATGGGGCCGAACAGCCGCGAGCTGCTCCAGCCCCTCGTGGACGTCGATCTCGGCAGCGCCGCCTTCTCCTTCGGCGCCTGCCGGGACGTCGCCGTCGGCCATGCCACCGCCCGCGCCCTTCGCGTGTCCTTCGTCGGCGAACTCGGCTGGGAACTGTACGTGCCGGTCGACATGGCGCGCCACGTGTTCGACCTCGTCGTCGAGCACGGCGAGCACCACGGCCTCGCCCTGGCCGGGTTGCACGCCCTTGACTCGTGCCGCATCGAGAAGAAGTTCCTCCACTTCGGCCACGACGTCGGCGACGAGGACACGCCGCTCGAGGCCGGCTGCGGCTTCGTCTGCGCGCTGGACAAGCCGGGAGGCTTCATCGGCCGCGACGCGATCGCCCGCCAGAAGGACGAGGGCTCCTTCATGAAAAAGCGCCTGGTGCAGTTCCTGCTCGAGGATCCCGGGGAGATGCTCTGGCACCACGAGCCCATCCTGCGCAACGGCCGCATCGTCGGCCACCTGACCTCGGGCAGCTACGGGCACACGCTCGGCGGCTCGGTGGGCCTCGGGTACGTGCGCGCCGACGAGGAGATCACCGCCGAGTGGCTGGCCGCCGGAAGCTGGCAGATCGACGTGGCGGGGCGCATCGTGCCCGCGAAGGCCGGCCTGAAGGCGATGTACGATCCCGGGGGCGAGCGCGCGCGCGCCTGAGACGACCGGCCGCCTTCAGGCTTCGCCGGCCAGCGCGGCGGCCCTGCGCCGCTCGCGGCCGGCGCGGTGAAACAGGGAGTACACCACCGGCACCAGCACCAGCGTGACCAGCGTCGACATGGCGAGGCCGCCGACCACGGCGCGCGCCATCGGCGCCTGGGCGTCGGAACCCTCGCCGATGCCGAGAGTGAGCGGCATCAGCGCCAGTATCGTCGTCAGCGTGGTCATCAGCACCGGTCGCAGCCGGCGCCGGCCCGCTTCGGCCAGGGCGGCGTCGGTATCCATGCCCGCGCGGCGAAACTGCCCGGCCTGGTCGACCAGCAGAATGGCGTTGTTGACCACGATACCGCCCAGCATGATGCAGCCGATGGCGGATTGCAGGTTCATGGTCGTGTCGGTCAAAAACAGCGTGAGAATCACCCCCGTTGCCGCGAATGGCACCGAGAACATCACGACCAGCGGATCGCGCAGGGACTCGTACTGCGATGCGAGCACCATGTAGACCAGCAGCAGCGCCAGCACCAGCGAGATCGCAAGCTCGCGAAACGACTTCTGCTGCTCCTCGAAACTGCCCGCGATGATGAGGTCGTAGCCGACCGGGCGCGGTATGGTGTCGAGCCGCGCACCGATGTCGGCGGCCACCGAGCCGAGGTCCCGCCCCGACACGTTGGCCCGCACCGTCACCAGGCGCTGCTGGTCTTTGCGCTCGATGGTCACGGGTCCCGTCCCGGTCCTCGTGGTGACGAGATTGCGCAACGCGACCAGCTCGTCGTCGGGGGTGCGGATCACGAGATTGAGAATTTCGTCCAGCGAACGCCGCTCGGCGTCCTCGAGCCGGACCCGGATCGGGTACGAGTCGCCGGCCACGCGAAACTCCCCGGCTCGCGACCCGGCGACCGCCGTCTCGATCACGCGGCTGACGTCGCGCACGCTCATGCCGAGGTCGGCCGCCTTCTGCCGATCAACGAGTATCTCGCGCTGCGGGATGCCGGCCTCGCGGCTCAGTTGCACGTCGGTGATTCCCTCGACGTCGTCGATGGCCGCGGCCACACGCTGTGCGAGGGCGTCGAGAGTGTCCAGGGCATAGCCTCGCACCTCCACGGTGACCGATTCGGCACCCGACAGCAGGCGCTCGAGGATGAACTGCCCCTGCGGCGCCCGTACGCGCACATCGATGCCCGGAATCGCGCCTTCGAGCTCTGTCCTGAGCGCCTCGGCGATCTGCAGGTTGGAACGCTCGCGTTCGGCCGCGGGCGTCAGGGAAATGCGAATCTCCCCGCGCGCGGCCGAGCGTCCGGATGTGCCCGACGACTGCACGCTGACCACGTTGGACACCATTTCCGGGACAGCCGCGAACACCTTTTCCTCCAGCATGCGCATGCGCTCGTCGATGAGATCGAGGCGGGTGCCGACCTCCATCTCCGCATTGACCCGCACCTCGCCCTCGTCGCTCGGCGGTACGAACTCGGTGCCGATCCACGGCGCCAGCATGATGCTGCCCGCGAACAGCGCCGCGGCGACGACGAGCGTGACCAGGCGCCAGCGCAGCACGGCGCGAACCAGGTCGCGGTATCCCTCCTCCATGGCCGCCAGCAGGCCGCGCCGCGGCCCGGCCGTGGAGTCGCCGCCGCCCAGCAGGCGCGAGCCGAGCATGGGCACGAGGCTCAGGGCGACCAGCAGCGCGCAGAACAGGGAAAACATGATGACGTAGGCGAGCTCGCCGAACAGCACCCCGGCGACGCCCTCGACGAACAGCAGAGGGAGGAAGATCACCAGCGTCGTCACCGTACCCGCGATCACGGCCGAAGACACCTCCCGGGTGCCCTCCACTGCCGCATCCACCGGCGCGTCGCCGAACTCCTGCCGGCGCCGGAAAATGTTCTCCAGCACCACCACGGAGCTGTCGACCATCATTCCGACGCCGAGCGCAAGGCCGCCGAGGGTCATCAGGTTCAGGGTGAATCCCGAGAAGTACATCAGCGCGAAGGTCGCGACCACCGAGATCGGGATGGCGAGCGCGATGACGAGCGTGCTGCGAATGTCGCGAAGGAAAAACAGCAGCACCAGGATCGCCAGCGACCCGCCGTACAGTACCGAGCGGGCCACGTTGCCTATTGCGCGCTCGATGAAGTTGCCCTGGTTGATCACGGGAACCACGCGAAGCTGTGGAAAGGCCTCGTTGATTTCCTCGACTTCTTCGAGGATGCGCCGCCCGACTTCGACGGTGTTGGCCCCGGACTGCTTGCGTATGCCCACCCGCAGGCCGAGTTCGCCGTTGACGCGCACGATGCGCGACAGCCGCTCGTGGGTATCGGTCACCGCCGCCACCTGGCGCAGCGTGACCAGCGCGCCATCGCGGCGGCCGATGACGGTATTGCGAATCTGCTCCAGGCTGTTGAATTCCGCCGGCGCCCGCAGCGTGACCTCGTAGCGACCCGACTCGATCTTGCCCGCCGGCAGGTCGACGTTGGCGTCGCGCAGCGCCTGCAGGACGTCGTCAAGCGGCAGTCCCAGCGCATTGATCCGCTCCGGGTCGAGCTCGATGCGCACCTCGCGCTCGTAGCCGCCCCACGGGTCGACCTGGGCAACACCCGGTATGCGCGAGAAACGATAGCGGATTTGGTCGTTGACGATACCGGTCAGCTCGACCGGGTCCAGGACGCTCGAGATGCCGAGAATGACTACCGGGAAGCTGTCGATGTCGAACTTGCTGACCCGAACCGGTCCGGCCTCGTCGGGCAACTCGCCGATCTCGTCCTCGATGGTGGCACGAACGTCGGCGGCGGCGGTATCCACGTCGGTGCCCCAGGCGAAACTCACCCGCACCCGGCTGTTGCCCTCGTAGGACTGCGAGGTCATCTCCACCACGCCCGGCACCGTGGCGACGATCTCCTCCACGATCTGCGTCACCAGCCGCTCCATGACTACCGGGTCGGCGCCCTCGTAGCTGGCGCGAACGGAGATGGTCGGCAGCTCGACGCTCGGCAGAAGGTCGACGCGAAGATGGGTCAGCGCCACCGCTCCCAGCACCAGCACCGCCAGCGTCACCATCACGGTAAGCACCGGGCGCCGGACGCTGGCCCGCGCCAGGCTCACTCGCCGTCGCCCTCGACCACGGAGACTCGCGAACCGTCGTCCAGCAACTGCTGGCCCAGGGTAACGACGAGGCCGTCGATCTCGCCGGCAACGATCTGCACACGCTCAGCGTCGCGAATTCCTGTTTCCACCGTTCGCCAGGCGACGCGGTCGCGCTCGGCCGTCACCTGGAACACGCCGGTTTGTCCTTCGCGAATCACCAGCGCCTGCTCGGGGACGATGAGCGCGTCGTCGACCCGCTCGATGAGCACCGACGCGCGCATGAACATGCCGGGCTTCAGTCGCAGGTCGGGATTTT
Source organism: uncultured Gammaproteobacteria bacterium (assembly GCA_965652415.1). GTDB lineage: Bacteria > Pseudomonadota > Gammaproteobacteria > Arenicellales > CAJQKF01 > BQJD01. Next base: position 14,898 of record CBFGVH010000070.1, read on the forward strand.
CCACCTTGAGTTCGATCCGCGCCTGGCGAGCACTGGCGAGGAAGACCGGCGAGATGCGTGCGATCTCGGCGGCGAACGTTTCACCCGGATAGGCGTCGGTCGCGATCTCGACCGACTGGCCCGGGTTCATCATCGCGTAGTCGCGTTCCGTCACGAAGAACTCCGCCGACATCGGTTCCAGCTCCACTATGCGCAGCAGCGGTGCGTTGGCAGCCACGGTCTCGCCCTCGTTCACGAACCGCTCGGCGACCACCCGCTGATCGTGCCCGCCGCGCCAGTCCGCGGCGACTTCGGTGTAGCCGAGCCGGATGCGAGCGGCCTCGACAGATGCACGGGCGCGCGCCTCCTGGGCCCGGGTCACCTCCACGTGAGCCGCGCGCGCAAGCTGGTTGGAGCGCGCCGAGTCGAGTTCAGCATCGGAGCTGACGCCGCGGGCGACCAGCGTGCGGACTCGCTCGAGTTCCCGGTTGGCGATGGTGAGCAGGCTTTCGGCCTCGGACACGTTGGCGCGGGCGACCTCGAGGTCGGCCTCGGCCTGGGCGAGTTCCTGGACGTGTTCGGCATTGTCGAGGCGCGCGACCACCTGCCCGCGCATGACCGTGTCGGCAAGGTCCACCGTGATCTCCTCGATGCGGCCGCTCACCTTCGGCGCCACCACGAACTCCTCGAACGCCGTCAGGGTACCGGTGAACTCCCGGCGACGCTGGATCGTGCCGCGCGTCACCGGCGCCGCTTCGACCGGCGCTATTCTCTCGGCCTGCCCTCGCCGGCCGGGGGACGGTTCGTCCAGCTCGCCGATCCGCTCGTATACCAGAAACCCGATGCCGCCGGCGACGGCGAGCGCCACGAGGGCGGCGAAAGTCTTTCCAATGCTCATTGACGCAATCATAGCAAGCAAACGTCGACTACGAGGTCGCGAGCCGACGCCTGCATGCGGCGCATGGAGAAGACTTAACCGTCGTCCAAATCGCCGGCAGGCCGGCTCCTACAGTGCATGACCCCGGCTCCACGGCGAAACAAAGCCGCTGTAGGAGCCTGCCTGCAGGCGATTCTTTCAGACGCCGTGCCCGCCGACGCAATCGCCTGCGGGCAGGCTCCTACAGTGCATGACCCCGGCTCCACGGCGAAACAAAGCCGCTGTAGGAGCCTGCCTGCAGGCGATCCTTTCAGACGCCGTGCCCGCCGA
>CBFGVH010000071.1:0-15840 GCA_965652415.1 uncultured Gammaproteobacteria bacterium
GCGCAACGCGCCGATGATGTCGTCCACCGCGGCCATGTATTCGTGCGGCGCTATGTTCATGCCGCGGTGGGTGTCGGGCATGGTCCGGCCCGAGTAGGTCGCGTCGCCACCGCTGCCCGCCTCGATGAACGCGCACAGGTGATGCTTGACCTCGGTGACCTTCTCCGGGTTTTCGAGGTAGGGGAGGAAGCGGGCCTTTATCGTCGGGTTGGCGACATGCGCGTCGACGATATCGTCGACGAGCCGGCGGATGCCCTCGGTACCGCCGAGACGCTGGTAGAGAGGAGCGTTCTGGTTGGGGTTGCTGCTGGTCATGGTCGTGTGCCTCCTATGGTTTCTCCTGGTTGGAATAGACTGGTCGGTCCAGTCATCTGTGAAATTTTTTTGATCGGTCAGGCCGGGCCGACTCCCTGGAAATAGAAGTCCAGCATCGCTTCCAGCGGCGCGGGGCTGCGACGCAGGCGACTGCGAAGCGCCGCGCCCTCCCAGCAGTCGATGAGCCTGTCGGCCAGGTCGCGGGAGTCCGCGCAGGGCGGCAGTTCGCCGCGGGCGACGGCCTCGTCGAGGCAGGCCGCGATGCGCTTGGCGATTTCGCCGAAGCACCAGTCGATCTTGCGGCGAAACACGTCGCTCACCCCGGACAATTCCTGGCCGAGTCCGCCCAGCAGGCAGCCGAGGTACCCCTCGTCGCGGTACTTGTCGCGGGACAGGTGGAAGAAGCGGCGGACACGATCGAGGGGCGGCATCGACTTGTCGCCCAGTGCGAAGTCGAGACCGGCGTGGACGGTTTCCATGTAAAGGTCGACCACCGCCAGGGCGAACTCCTCCTTGCTTCCGAAGTGATGATAGAAAGAGCCCTTGGGCGTGCCGGTTGCCTGCAGGACGTCCTGGATGCCGAGGCCGTAATAGCCGCGTTCGAGCAGCATCGGCAGCCCGGCTTCGAGGAGGCGCATTTTCGTGGCGTGTTGGCTCATTGCCCTAATAGACCGGTCAGTCTAGTACGCAAAAATACACCCCGGGATCACGTGAGTCAACCGTCGACGACGGACCGAGCCCGGGACTCGTCCAGGCTCATTCCGGCTCATCGAGAATTTCGCGAATCCTGGCGGCGATATCCTGGCGTGTGAACGGCTTCGGGAGCAGGCGGGCGCCAGGGTCGAGGCGCCCGTTGTGGACGATGACGTTCTGCGGGTAACCGGACATGAACAGCACGCGCAGACCGGGCACCATCGCCCGGGCGACTTCCGCGACCTCGCGACCGTTCATGGGGCCCGCCAGGATCACGTCGCTCAGGAGCATGTCGAAGCGTTCGCCCTGCTCGAGGATCGCGATCGCCGTTGGGCCGTCGGCGGTCGCCACGATGTCGTATCCCAGTGATTGCAGGGTGACCTCGGTGAACTCCCGAACGAAGTCGTCATCCTCGACGACCAGGATCCGTTCGCTGCCGCCCCGCTCGCCCGGGGCGTGGGGTTTCTCTTCGTCGGGGCCGTCGACGGCATCGGCGCAGGGCAGGTACAGCCTGAAAGTGGAACCGTGGCCGGGCTCGCTGTACACGGCGACATGGCCGTTGGACTGCTTGATGAAGCCGTACACCATGGGCAGTCCCAGCCCTGTTCCCTGGCCCACCTGCTTGGTGGTGTAGAACGGTTCGAAAATGCGTCCGCGTTGCTCGGGCGCGATGCCGACGCCGGAATCGCTGACGGCAATCACGACGTGACAGCCGGTGACGGCGAAGCCGTGGTCGAGGGCGTACGCCTCGTCAATGAACTTCGCCGCAGTCTCGATGGTGACGGTGCCGCCGTCGGGCATGGCGTCCCTGGCATTGATGACGAGATTGAGGATTGCCGTTTCGAGCTGCCCCGGATCGATCATGGCCGGGGGTAGGTTGTCCGCCAGCGACATCACCATGTCGTACTGCTCGCCCACGCTGCGGTCGAGCAGCGGTTCAAGGTTGCCGATGAGTTCGGACACCCGCGTGGGTTTCGGGTCGAGAGGCTGTCGGCGGGCGAATGCCAGCAGCCGCTGGGTCAGTGCCGCCGCGCGCTCGGCCGCGTCCGCGATCGTGGTCGCTTGCCCGTGCTGGTCCCGGTCGGCGGGCAGCGTCTTCGCCAGCACCTGGGCGTTGCCGAGAATGACCGTGAGCAGGTTGTTGAAGTCGTGCGCGATGCCGCCGGTGAGACTGCCTATCGCGTCCATCTTCTGGGCCTGGCGAAGCTGTTCCTCCCTGGTCACGTGGTCGGTGATGTCCCGGAAGTAGACCGTCAACCCCTGGTCGTGGGGAAAGCCCCGTACGTGCATCCAGCGATCCAGTGGCGGGTAGAAGAATTGCAGGTCCACGACGACGCGATCGCGGCGAGCCCGGTGATAAGCCTCGTGCAGGACGGTCCGTGTCGCCTCGGGGAACTCTGCCCATACATTGCGCCCGACCAGTTCGCTTGCCTCGCGTTCGAGAAGCACTTCGGCCTGATGATTCAGGTACGCGAAGCGCCAGTCGGAATCCAGCACGTAGACCGCATCTGTGATCGAGCTGAAGATGGACTCGATTTCGCGTCGTGCACGCTCCGCCTCGCTGCGGGCATGTTCGGCATCGGCGCGCTGACGCTTCGCTTCCTCGAGCGCGGTCCTGCGGGCGTCGTCGATCTGCAGCCTATGGATGGCTGTCACCGTCACCTGTGCCAGATCTGCCAGCAGGGCCTCGTCCTCGCCCGTGAACTCCCCGTGTTCGCGATCGGAAAGCTGGATCAGCCCGACCACCTCGCCGTCTTTTTCAACCAGGGGCGCGGCCAGCCAGCCGCGCATCGGCGGGTGCGTGTCCTTGTGGGCGCCGAAGCCCTTCCAGGCGGGGTGTGACTCGAGTTCGGCCTGGGTCATCCTGACCGGCTGCCTGTCCTTGAACAGGATCCGGTAAATGCCACTGCCGTCGATCGGGGCGTCGAAGTTTCTCCAGGCGGCATACCTGTCGGACAGACTCACGCAGCGGACCGCGTCGCTGACCGATAGCTTCGTCGTCACGCTGGCCACCGACTGGTGAGCCGGCACAAGGTCGCGGGCACAGCGGGCGACCTTGTCGAGGGCCTCGCGGACCGTTTTGCAGGCCATCAGTTCCGTGGAGATTTCTGTGAGGCGGGTGAGCTGGGCGATTCGGGCGTTCCCTTCCACCTGCCGCTCCTGGACCCGCCTGCGCACGAACAGCGCCAGCAGCCAGACGAGGACGATGGCCAGCGTCGCGATGACGACCTCGTTCATGGCGCGCGTGCGCCATTCGGCCAGCCGTTCCGCGGTGCCGACGCCGACGAGGACGACCAGCGGCAAGTCGGGAACCCGGGCGTAGGCGTTGATCCGGTTGACGCCGTCGATCACCGTATCGGCGCGAAACGTGCCGGACGGAGAAGCCGCCCGCAGCGCGTGAAAACGCGGCACCGTCGAAGCGTCGAAGCCCATGTAGCTCGCACTGAACGGGCTGCCGGACAGAATCGGCCCGTCGATGCGGATCAGGCCGATCGCCCCCTGCCTGCCCGGGCGAACAGCCTCGTAGAAGTCGTTGAGGTATGACAGCGAGACGGCCGCGGCGACGACGCCCGCCGCTTCGCCGCCGGCGCCGGAGATGGCCCGGCTGACCGTGATGACCCATTCGCCACTGGTCGGCCCGAATTCACCGACTCGCGGGATCGAGATGAACAGGTCGGCCTTCGAGTTCGTGGTATGGTGTTGGAAGGTCTCGGATCCGGACATGTCGATCGCCACGGGAAGATCGGCATGCGACGACGCGACGAGACGACCGCCGGCGTCGAGGATGAAAAGAGTCAGGGCCGGAGCGATCGCCGCCTGCCTGGCCGCCAGCTCCCGGTAGGCATCCCGGCTCGCGATGGCGTCAGGGTCGATGTCTTCGGCAATGCTTTCGAGGGCCACGTCGAGCGCGGCGAACGTCTGTTTCGTGTGCTCGACCAGGGCGTTTCGGGTCTGTACTGCATCGTCCAGCGCATCTTCGAGGACGCGCGAGCGATCCTGCGCAACTTCGACCCCGACCACGACCGTGATGGCCAGGCTCGCCAGCGCGGCAATCCACCGGATCGGACGAGCGGTGACGAGATCGGCTGGACGCGCGGCGCGAGAGACCCGGGGCGCCCGCGATCGCGGCGCGGGGGACTCATCCCTGCGTGCTCGCTCGCGATGGCGTCGGCGCGGTTGCGGGTTCGGCAACCTATTCACGACCACCGGCGCCACGGTTCCGCCGCGCCGTCGCGCTGCCGGATATGTTCAGTGATTGCACGACCAGCGAAACTCTCCACAGGGTCCGGCCGCGGATGCGCACAGCGAACGTGGCGGGTCGGATGCAGACCGGCCCGCCACGACGATGATTACCGGAAGCTTCGCGTCCGACTCGGGTTCTTTATTGCCGCATGATGGCGCAATGGAACGCCGATCGTTCTGCGGCTTTCATGACGTTGACAGGAGTCAAACCCGATGGAAGATTACAGGAATCGAGGCGGCGATGGTACCCGTCGCGGTACACTGGTCACTGCAGGGACGGCTCCCGGTCGCGGATCGTTGAACCGTTCGCACGCCGCGCCGGCGATGCAGTGCAGGGGTCCTGACCACGATCACGTGCCGAGACTTGGCATGAGGGAGGTGATCGCCACCCGGAAACGGCCACCGGCATGTCTGTCGTGGCGTGCCGAGCGGTTCGGATCGCCTTCGGAAGGCCCTCGAGCCTGCCGGCGATCGAACCGAGAGATATTAAATGTTGGCAAACAAGTCGCATCTCGGCGGGACCGTCCGGCCAGCCGATCGGCACCGCTCATGGAGCCCGCGTCCCCAAACGACGGCCGCCAGTCGAATGCGCGACGGCGATGCGCCACGAAGGTCAGGCACCCGTCGGTGACACGCGGCACCCTCGGGCCGGTTGACCGGCGGGCGAACCCCACTTATTCTTTCGCGGCTTCCACGCCACGCGGCGGGTATCATAACGGTGACAATCATTAAGCAGTTGTTCTCGGTGGGGTTGCTCGCCGCGGCGGGCTACGGCGGATATCTTGCCTACCAGCACTACTATCTCGACGTCCAGCGCGGTCCGGTGGTTGCCGAACAGAACGCGGCCAGCGAGGCCACGCCGGTCGATCTCGTGCGCGCCGGTCTCGCCCGCGCCGAGACCACGGTCGAGGCGGTGGGCACGACGCTCTCGCGCCGCTCGGTTGAAATCAAGCCGCTCGCCAGTGGCCGCGTCGACGAGATTCACTTCGAGCCGGGCCAGGTGGTCGCGGCCGCAGACCCGCTCGTCACCCTGGACGACGACATCCAGCGCGCGGACCTCGCCGAGGCCGAGGCTTCGCTCAACGAGGCGAGTCTTGCGCTCGAGCGCGCCCGCACGCTGCGCCAGTCGAGCACGGTTTCCCAGGCCGACCTTGAAACCCTGATCTCGCGCCATGCCATTGCGCGGGCGGCGCTTGACCGCGCCCGCCGCCGGCTTGAAGACCGCGAGGTCAGGGCGCCTTTCGACGGCGTCACGGGGCTCGCCCGCATCGACCCCGGCGCCATCATCGATGACGATACCGTGATCACCACCCTGGACGACCGGCGCGAGATCGACATCGAGTTCTCGCTGCCGGAAACTCTCTACGGCAAGGTCGACACCGGACTGCCGGTGACGGCCGACGCGGCGGCGTTTCCGGGACGGGTGTTCAACGGCACGGTCGTGTCCATCGACACCCGCATCGATGCCCAGAGCCGCTCCTTCAAGGTGCGCGCGCGCCTGCCGAACCCCGACCTCGCGTTGCCCGCGGGCATGTTCATGCACCTGGCGGTCGTGCTCGAAGTACGTAACGCGTTGATCATTCCCGAGGAGGCGGTGGTCGCGCAGGGCAGCGAGACGTACGTCTGGGTGGCCGGCGAGGACGACCGCGCCAAGCGCCGCAGCGTGTCCCTCGGTCAGCGCGAACTGGGCACCGTGGAGGTGACCAGCGGGTTGAGGGAAGGGGAGCGCGTGGTGGTGCGTGGCGTGCAGCGCGTACGTGACGGCGCCTCGCTGCGCGTGATCAGCGAAATCGATGCGCCGCGCGCCCCGGGCGGCGGCGGGCCGGCGTGACCCTTTCCGAGCTGTCGATCCGGCGGCCGGTACTGGCTGCCGTCGCCAGCCTGTTGATCATCGTCTTCGGCGTTGCCGCGCTGCTGCAACTGCCGGTGCGCGAACTGCCCGATATCGACGCGGCAGTGGTCACCGTGACCACGACCTATACCGGCGCCGCGCCGGAGATCATCGACACCGACATCACCGAGATCGTCGAGGGCGCGATTTCCGGCGTCAGCGGCGTCAAGTCGATCAACTCGGAGAGCCGCCGCGATCGCAGCCGGGTCGTGATCGAGTTCGACGTCGGCCGCAACATCGACGAGGCGGCCAACGACGTGCGCGACGCGGTCGGCAGGGTGCGCGGCGACCTGCCGGAGGATGTCGACGAGCCGCAGATCGTCAAGAGCGACAGCGACGCCGACCCGGTCATTCGCCTGGCCGTTACCAGCGACCGCATGACTCCGTCGGAGATCACCGACTACGTCGAGCGTTACGTGGTCGACCGTTTCTCGACCCTGAACGGCGTGTCCACGGTGGACATCTACGGCGAGCGGCGGCAAGCGATCCGGATCTGGCTCGATCGGCGCGCGCTGGCGGCTCGCGATCTCACCGTGGCCGACATCGAGAATGCGCTTCGCCGCAACAACGTCGAGCTGCCGAGCGGCGAACTGGAATCGACGACGCGGCTGTTCACGGTGCGCGTCGACAGCCGCCTGCGTGACGTCGAGCAGTTCCGCCGCATCGTCGTCGACACCGTGGCAGGGTACCCGGTAAGGCTCTCGGACGTCGCCCGCGTCATGGTGGGCGTGGAGTCCGACGACACCATGGTGCGAAACAACGGCCAGAGCGCAGTCGGTCTCGGCATCGCCCGCCAATCCCAGGCGAACACCATGGCGATTTCGACCGCGGTGCGCGAGCAGATCGAGCGCATCAAGCCGTCGCTGCCGGAAGGCATGCAGATCCTGGTGGGCTCGGACGACGCCACGTTCATTGCGTCATCGATTCGCGAGGTCGGCATCGCGCTCGGTATCTCGCTGACGCTGGTGCTGGTGGTCATATTTCTTTTCCTGTTCTCGGCGCGCGCCACGTTGATCCCGGCGATCGCCATCCCGGTATCGCTGGTCGGCTGCTTCGGCCTGATCTATGCCCTCGGATTTTCTCTCAACGTTCTCACCTTGCTGGCGCTGGTGCTGGCCATCGGCCTGGTGGTGGACGATGCCATCATCGTCATCGAGAACATCCAGCGGCGCATCGACGCCGGCGAGACGCCGCTGGTCGCCAGCGTGCTCGGCGCGCGCCAGGTGACGTTCGCCGTCATCGCCACGTCCATCACGTTGATATCAGTGTTCGTGCCCATCTCGTTCCTGGAAGGTGCGGCGGGGCGCCTGTTCACCGAGTTCGGTTTCGTGATGGCGAGCTCGGTCGCGATATCGCTGTTCGTCGCCTTGTCCGCCTGCCCGGCGCTTTCGTCCAAGATCCTGAGGCCCGCACGGCGGCCCGGTGAACACAAGCGAGGCCCGATGGCACTTCTTACCGCCGCGTACCGGCGCGTGCTCGGCGGTGCACTGTCGGCGCCGCTGGTCGTGCTCGCACTGGCCGCGGCGTACTCGGCCGGCGCGTGGTTCGTCTACCAGCAGTTGCCGAGCGAATTGACGCCGCGCGAGGACCGCGGCGTGCTGTTCGTGCCGTTGACCACGCCGCAGGGTTCCAACGTCGAGTACACCGATACCCAGACCCGGGAGGTGGAGCGCGTTCTCGCACCCTTGGTGGAAAGCGGCGAAGTGACCAGCCTGTACACCATCGTGGGAAGCTGGGGCCGCCCGTACCGCTCGTTCGTTGTACTCAGGCTCGCCGACTGGGGCGAGCGCGAGCGCAACGCCGGCGACATCATCACCGAGATCGCGCCGCCCATCACCGATCTGCCCGGCGCGCGCGGTTACCCCGCCAGCCCCGCGGGCCTGGGCCTGCGCGGCTCGTCGACGCCGCTTCGTGTCATCGTCAGCGGACCGGATTTCGAGAGTGTCAAGCAGTGGGCCCAGGTCATGCTGGCGCGGGCCGAGGAAAACCCGAACCTGCGCAACCCGCAGATCGATTTCGAGGAGAACCAGCCGCAGATCCTGCTGTCGGTGAACCGGGACAAGACCGACGATCTCGGCATCCCGGTCGAGACCGTGGCCGCGACGCTGCAGACCATGCTGGCGTCGCGCCACGTGACCGACTACCTCGACCGCGGCCGCGAGTACCCCGTGATCCTGCAGGCCAACCCGGAAGACCGCCGTACGCCGAACGATATCTCCAATATCTTCGTGCGTTCCGCGGGCGGCGAACTGGTGCCGCTGGCGGCGCTGGTCGAGGCCCACGAGGGCGCGGCAGCGGCGTCCCTGCGCCGCTACAACCGGCTGCCGTCGATCACCATCGAGTCGGCGCTGGCGGAGAACTACGATCTCGGCACCGCGATCAATTACATGATCGAGGCGGCGGAGGAATCGTTGCCGGCCGAGGCGGTGATCGGCTTCGGCGGCCAGTCGCAGCAGTACCTGGAGACCGCCAGCGGCGTTGCGGTCACCTTCGTGCTGGCGCTGCTCATCGTGTTCCTGGTGCTGGCGGCGCAGTTCGAGAGCTGGGTGCATCCGCTCATCATCATGCTCTCGGTGCCCCTCGCCATCGCCGGCGCGATCTACACGCTGGCCCTGGGGGGCCTGTCCCTGAACCTGTACAGCCAGATCGGCATCATCCTGCTTATCGGTCTGATGGCGAAGAACGGCATACTCATCGTCGAGTTCGCCAACCAGCTGCGAGACGAGGGTCATGACATCCGCGAGGCCGTGCTGGAGGCGTCGGTGCTGCGCCTGCGGCCGATCCTGATGACCGTGATCGCGACCATACTCGGCGCGATGCCGCTCGCTCTCGCCTCCGGCGCCGGCGCCGAGGCGCGCAGCACGATCGGCTACGTCATCATCGGCGGACTCGGCGTGGCCACGGTGCTGACGCTGTTCCTTACCCCCGTCCTGTACCGTCTGCTCGCCGGCCTGTCGCGCCCGCGCGCCGCGGTGGAACACCAGCTCGAACGTGAACTCGGTGCCTTGCGTCCGGGTGGAGCCATGGAGGTAACCGGGAAATCATCCCCCGGCTCGATATCGTAGGGTGGGCTGAAGCCCACCGCTGCTCTATCGGTGGGCTGAAGCCCACCCTACGCCGCCCGGATCTGTGGCGGTGTCCACTCCCGGCAGATCCTTGACGTCTGCGCGTCGGCCAGCGGCTCGCCGGTGAGGCCGCAGCGGGCGCTTTCTCCCTCGATGATGAAATGGGCGCAGCCCCGGCATACGCCGAACGGGCGCTGTCCGTTGTCCGCCTGCAGCGCGCCGAGCAGGGCGTGCAGGGTCTGCTCCAGCGCCGACTCCTCGATGCCGGCCGCAGCCAGGGCGCGTTCGAGCCGGTCGGCCCATCCCTCCTCGAGCACGGCCCTGCCGCGCTCGGTCAGTTCGAGGTGGACCCGCCGTCGGTTCCGGGTTCCCGTGCGCTTGACGATCATTCCCTTGCGCTCGAGCACCGCCACGGTCTGCGACACCGTGCCGCGGGTGATCCCGAAATAGTCGGCGATCGCCGCGGGGAGGTTGCTGTAGTCGTTGGCGCGGGACAGGTAGCGCAGGACCTGCCCGTGAATCGGCAACAGGCCGTGCCGGGCGGCTTCCTCGCGCAGCGACTGCTGGAGCAGGGCGCCAATGCGTTCAAGGAGTTGCGTGGTCGCGGTCATGTTGGAACTGTAGCGCCGCGAAGTGGACGTTGACAAGGGAAATATATCGACTCTAAACTTTAAATGCATCGAGTCGATGCATACTAGCCCGATACCGCCGCTCCCGGGCAAGCGGTGCGGGTTCCCCCGAGTCAACCGTATCGCCCCGACCCCGCGTCGGGGCAGAGTTTTTCAAAAGGAGAATGCGATGAAACGTGCCGCAACCTTCCTGGCGCTTGCCAGTCTCGCGCTACCGGCCGCCGCCGACGATTCCGTTCCCTTCCCAGAGGGATATCGCGACTGGCGCCATGTCAAGAGCATGGTTATCGAAGAGGGGCATCCCCTTTTCGGTTCCTTCGGCGGCATCCACCACCTCTACGCCAACGAGGCCGCCGTGACCGGCTACCGGCAGGGAAGCTTCCCCGACGGGGCGGTGATCGTGTTCGACCTCCTCGAGGCGGTCCACGCCGACAACGCCGTGATCGAGGGCGATCGCAAGGTACTCGGCGTCATGCTCAAGGATGCGCAAAGGTTCGCCGACACCGGCGGTTGGGGGTTCGAGGGCTTTGCCGGCGGGGAGCCTGCCAATGCCGTGGTCGGGGCCGATGCGGCTTCCGCCTGCTTCGCCTGCCATGCCTCGGAGGCGGACAGCGATTTCGTCTTCAGCACCTTGAGGGACTGAGTCCTCCACCCGATTCCCCGGCCGCCTGTGCCGGGGAATCGTGCCTGCGTCACGGATGCGCAATAAAACTTTCAAACGATCATCATATTGTGGTTATATACTCACCTGTAGTGATCAAGTGAGCATTGCAGCCGCGACGTGACCAAGGTCGATTTTCGCCAGAACCAGATCGTCGAACGGGTTCGCGAGCGCGGATTCGTCACCGTGGAAGGACTCGCCGTCGAGTTCCACGTGTCTCCGCAGACCATCCGGCGCGACATCAACGCGCTTTGCAACCTGAACGTGCTGCGCCGCCGGCACGGGGGCGCCGAGCTGCTGGAGGCGACGGTCAATCTCGACTACGGCACCCGCGAGGTGCAGAACGCCCGCGCCAAGGAGGCGATCGCCCGCCGCGCCGCGGCGCTCATCCCCCACGGCGCCACGGTGTTCATCTCCATTGGCACCACCCCGGCCAAGGTCTCGGAAGCGCTGCGCGGGCGGCGCAATCTGATCGTGATCACCAACAACCTCAACGCGGCGTTCGCCTTGTCCGGGGAGCCGTCCAACCGCATCATCATTCCCGGCGGCGAGCTTCGTCTTCCCGATCGCGATATCCTTGGCGACAATGCCGAGGCGCTGTTCGGACGCTACCGGGCGGACTTCGGGATCTACGGCGTGGCGGGCGTCGACACCGACGGCAGCCTGCTCGACTTCCATTACGCCGAGGTGCGATCCCGCGAGGCAATCCGGCGCAACTGCCGCTCGGCGATACTGGTGGCCGACCGTTCCAAGTTCGGTCGCGCGGCGCCGGCGATCGGCGGCAACCTGCTCGACGCCGATCGCGTGATCATCGACGCATTGCCCGCCGCCGCATTCCGGGCATTGATGGACCGGGCCGGCGAAGCCCTTGAAGTGACGGGGACCGAATCATCGTGAGCCAGGATCATTTCGTCCAGCTTTTCGACGTCACCAAGACCTGGAACGGGCAGGGCGGCGTGCAGGGCATCGACCTCGACATCGCACGCGGCTCGTTCGTCGCGCTGCTCGGTCCCTCCGGTTGCGGCAAGTCCACCACGCTGCGCCTCGTCGCGGGCCTGGAAACGCTGGACCGGGGGCGCATCATCATCGACGGCGAGGACGTCACCGCGCGCCCGGCTTCCGCGCGGCACCTGTCCATGGTGTTCCAGTCCTATGCGCTCTTCCCGCACCTGTCTGTGGCCGAGAACATCCTGTTCGGCCTCAAGGTGCGGCGCGTGCCGAAATCCGAGCGGCAGGAGAAACTGCGTCGGGCCCTGGAGATCACCGGCCTGAGCGGCCTGGAGCGGCGCAAGCCGTCCGAGATCTCCGGCGGGCAGAGGCAGCGCGTGGCGCTGGCCCGCGCCATCGTTGCCGGTCATCCGCTGTGCCTGATGGACGAGCCGCTGTCCAACCTCGACGCCAAGCTCCGCCACGCGGTGCGAAAGGACATCAAGCGCCTGCAGCGCGACCTCGGCATCACGGTGATCTACGTCACCCACGACCAGAGCGAGGCCATGAGCATGGCGGACCAGGTGGTGCTGATTCGCGACGGCCGCATCGAGCAGGCCGGCACCCCGGCGACGCTGTACCACCAGCCGGCGAGCACGTTCGTGGCCGGCTTCGTCGGCAGCCCGCCGATGGCGCTTATCGAAGAGGCGGCAGTGCCGGCCCTGGCGCGGTCCGGCGGCGAGGAGGTGGTCTACGGCGTGCGGCCCGAGGACCTGTCCATCGCCGGGCGCGGCGAGGGCCTGCTGGCGGCAACCGTGGCCGAGTGCGAGTACATGGGCGCCGAGACATTCGTCAGCTTCGAACATCCCGAGGCCACCGGCCTGACCGTCCGCCTGCCCGGCGAGGCCCGCTTCGACCAGGGGGACGCCGTCGAACTCGCCTTCGACCGCTCCCGGGTCCACGTATTCAACCGGGCGAGCGGCCGCCGTGTCGGTGCGCCCGTCACCAATCCAGCCGCGAGCGGGTCGACGGACCCCTCCGGCGTGATCGCTGAAGAGCGTTAACCTTCCGAGTTCCAACCCCAATCGCAGGATAGTTGAAGCCATGAACACAAAGACCTTGAAGTCGATGCTGCTCGGTGGCGCCATTGCGACCATGGCGACGCCGGCACTGGCCGACAAGATCGAACTGACCATGTATTACCCGATCGCGGTGGGCGGTCCATTGACCCAGGTCGTCGACAACATCGTCGCCGACTTCGAGGCGGAAAACCCCGATATCGACGTGACCGCGATCTACTCCGGCAACTACGACGACACCCGTGTGCGGGCGCTGTCCGCGATCCAGTCCGGGGAGCCGGCACAGCTGTCGGTGCTGTTCTCCATCGACGTATACGATCTCATCGAGCAGGACCTGATCATCCCGTTCGACGACGTCGTCTCCACCGATGAAGAAAAGGCGTGGCTCGACAGCTTCTACCCGGGGTTGATGGCGAACAGCATCGTCGAAGGCAAGACCTGGGGCGTGCCGTTCCAGCGCTCGACAATCGTCTCCTACTACAACAAGGACATGTTCCGAGCCGCGGGGCTCGACCCGGAACAGCCGCCCGAGACCTGGGACGAGATGGTCGAGATGGGCAAGAAGCTGACGAAGGAGGGCACCTTCGGGATCATGATTCCTTCCACCGGCTACCCGTACTGGATGTTCCAGGCACTGGCGATCCAGAACGGCGTCGAGCTCATGTCCAGTGACGGACTGCACACGAGCTTCGATGATCCGAAGGTGGTCGAGGCCCTCGAGTACTGGAAATCGCTGTCCACCGAGCACGGCATCATGCCCGAGGGCACGGTGGAATGGGGCACCCTGCGCCAGGCGTTCCTTGAGGGTCAGGCCGCGATGATGTGGCATTCAACCGGCAATCTTACCGCCGTGCGCGACCAGGCCACCTTCGATTTCGGCGTCGCCATGCTGCCGGGCAACGTGCGCAAGGGCTCGCCCACCGGCGGCGGCAACTTCTACCTGTTCAAGGGTGCGACCGAAGAAGAGCAGGCCGCGTCACTGAAGCTGATCCGCTTCATGACGTCTCCCGAGCAGGCCGCGCAATGGTCGATCGCCACCGGCTACATGGGCGTGAGCCCCGCCTCCTACGAGACCGACGCGCTCAAGGCCTACGTCGAGGAGTTCGCTGCGGCCCTGGTGGCCCGCGACCAGCTCGAAGTGTCGGTGGCCGAGTTCTCCACCTTCGAAACAGCGCGCGTGCGAGAAGGCCTGAACAACGCCATCCAGTCGGCGTTGACCGGCGCCAAGGAGCCGGCCGCCGCGCTGGCCGAGGCCCAGGCCGCCGCCGAGCGCCTGCTGCAGGCGTACCGGTAACAGGCTGTCCGGTCGGAAACGGGCGGGCGGAGCGTGCCGACGCTCCGCCCGCGTGCAGACCGGATCGCGGGCGCAGTATTCATGACGGACATCGCCACGCTCGAGAAGCGGCGCCGCGTGATTCACGCCTGGCTGCTGCTCATGCCGGCGCTCGTCCTGCTGTCGCTGTTCGCCTTCATTCCGTCGCTGACCACCCTGTGGTCGAGCCTGTTCTCGCGCGGCACCCGCCGCAATCCGAGCGAGTTCATCGGCGGCGGCAACTACGCGGACCTGTTCAATGACCCGACCTTCCGGACCGTGGTCGAGAACAACCTGTTCTACGCCGGGATCACCATCCCTGTGTCCATCGTCATCGCGCTTTCCATGGCGCTTTGGGCGAACTCGAAGATTCCCGCGCGCGGGTTCGTGCGCACCGCGTATTTCACGCCGACGGTGCTGCCGATGATCGCCGCGGCCAACATCTGGCTGTTCTTCTATACCCCGGGGCTCGGCGTGCTCGACCAGGTCGGTGCCTTGTTCGGCTTCGGCTCCGTCAACTGGCTGGGCCAGCCGGAGACCGCCCTGTGGGCGGTGGTGATCGTGACCATCTGGAAGGAGTCGGGATTCTTCATGGTGTTCTACCTCGCGGCGCTGCAGACCATTCCGCCCGACCTCAAGGAGGCCGCGGACATCGAGGGGGCCAGCCGCTGGACCTACACCCGGCGCATCGTGCTGCCGCTGCTGATGCCGACGACGTTGTTCATCCTGGTCAACGCGCTGATCAACTCGGTCAAGCTCATCGACCACCTGTTCATCCTCACCAAGGGAGGACCCTCGGACAGCTCCAAGCTGATTCTCTACTACATCTGGGAGCTGGCCTTCGCCTACTTCGACGCACCACACGCGGCGGCGTTGACCATGCTGATGCTGGTGGTCCTCGGCGTACTGGCGGCGGTGAAGTTCAAGCTGATCGACAAGCGGACCCACTACCGGTGAGTGCGCGCGGGGCGGGACACTGGCCAGCCGTCAGCCGGACCCTCGACACCGCCGGCGCGGTCACCCTGGCCGTGGTCTGGGTGGCACCGCTGGTGTTCGCCTTCTGGGCCTCGTTTCACGCCACCACTGACGCGGTGAATTTCAACCTGTCGGCGCCGTGGATCCTGGATAACTATCGCACCGCGTGGGCGGGCGCGCCCTGGGCGCGATATTTCCTCAACACTTTCCTGCTCGTGACCACCGTGCTGGCGGGACAACTGGTGCTGACCACGCTCGCCGGCTACGCATTCGCCCAGTTCAGCTTTCGCGGGCGCGACACGGTGTTCATGCTGGTGTTGCTGCAGCTGTTCATCCTTCCCGAGGTGCTGATCGTGGAGAATTACGCCATGGTCTCGCGCCTGGGTCTGTTCGACACCATCCTCGGCATCGGCATGCCGTACATGGCGAGCGCCTTCGGCATATTCCTCATGCGCCAGGCGTTCAAGTCGGTGCCAAAGGAACTCGACGAAGCCGCGCGCATCGAGGGCTGCGGCACGCTGGGAGTACTGTGGCGGGTGTACGTGCCGGCGGCGCGGCCGAACTATATCGCCTATGCCCTGGTCTCGGTGTCGACCCACTGGAACAATTTCCTGTGGCCGCTGATCGTCACCAACTCCACCGACACGCGGCCTCTAACCGTGGGCCTGTCAATCTTCGGCGCGCCCGAAAACGGCGTGAACATCTCCGTCATCTCCGCCGCGACGATGATGTCGGTGGCGCCCCTGCTCATCGCCTTCTTGCTGTTCCAGCGCCAGTTCATCCAGTCGTTCATGACCTCCGGGATCAAGTAACGCGTGCTTTGGCGTTGAGCCTTGGCACTGTAGGAGCCGGCTTGCCGGCGATTCTTGCGGGCGCCGTGCATGCCGCGTCAATCGCCTGCAGGCAGGCTCCTACAGCGGCTTCGTTTCGCCGGGGAGCCTGGGTAGGGCACTGTAGGAGCCGGCTTGCCGGCGATTCTTCCGGGCGCCGTGCACGCCGCGTCAATCGCCTGCAGGCAGGCTCCTACAGCGGCTTCGTTTCGCCGGGGAG
>CBFGVH010000072.1:0-15394 GCA_965652415.1 uncultured Gammaproteobacteria bacterium
GGGGTTGTCGTCGTCCCACACGTAGCCGGCGAGAATGGAACTGATGTAGCGGCGGTAGAGTTCACTCTTGTTGGTCGAGTAGATCAGTCGCGGCAGCGTTCCCTCGTACCACGCTTCGACAAATACGCGGAACACGTTGACGCCGCGCCGCAAAGGTCGTTCGAACTCCTCCTGCCAGTCGACCGGCTCGCCCCGGACGGCGCGCTCCACCAGCGGCGCGGCCATCAGCGCCGAGCGGCAGGCGATGGAAACGCCTGACGAGAAAATCGGGTCGACGAACTCGCCGGCGTTGCCGAGCAGCACGAAGCGATCGCCGTAGAGCTGCCTGACGTTGCAGGAGTAGCCGACGATGGTGCGCGCCGGCATCAGCGACTCGGCATCGTCGAGCCAGTCGGCGAGCAGCGGGACGGTGGCGACATGGGCGTCGAGAGTCTCTCCGAGCTCGCCCTCGCCGCCGATCGCCTCGTCGCCCACGAGGCCGAACGAGGCGGTGCCGTCGGCGAAGGGAATCAGCCAGAACCAGTACGGCAGGTCGATCCCGGCCTGGGCGATGGTGATCTTGTTGCGGTCGAATTCGCCGTCGAGGGGTCGATGTCGCAGGTGCCGGAAGATCGCCCGGCGCGGCGGCAACCCGCTCGGATACTCGAGGTCGGCCATGCGCGCCAGCACCCGGCCGAAGCCGCTGGCGTCGACCAGGAAGCGACTCTCGACCGTGAGTTCGCCCGTCTCGTCCTCGCAGGAAAGCACCACCCGCTCGGGGTCCCTGTGCCAGCCGGTGACGCGGGTGCCGAAGTGAATGCGCGCGCCGCAGGCCTCGGCCTGGCGTGCCAGGATCTGGTCGAACTCTCCGCGCTTGACCTCCCAGGCATGGCCGGGTCCGCTGGCGGTCTTGTCGTCGAACACGAAGCACTCCCGGCGCTCGCCGCAGGCGAAAAAGGCGCCATCCTTGTACTGGAAGCCCGCCGCCTCGACGGGGCCGAGCATGCCCGCCTCCTCGAGGCAGGCCGTGACCTGCGGCAGCAGGCTTTCGCCGATGGAGAAGCGCGGGAAGTGCGCGGCCTCGACGACCAGCACCTCGAGGCCGCGCCCGGCAAGGAGCCCGGCCGCCAGCGCGCCGGCCGGGCCGGCGCCGATCACGGCGACGTCGACATCGTATTTCATGGTTTCCTCTGTTCTTGTCGGTTGATTCCATCACGGTCGTTGTTCGCGGCCAGTACGTTCTGGCAGGCGAACAGCAGCAGCAGCGCGAGCGGCAGCCCGGCAACCACGGGCGAGGCGATCATGCGGACCGCGGGCGTGTCGCTGCCGAGCAGCAGGCTGAATGTCACAAGCGTGGTGGCGGCGGACACGCAGACCGCGAGCCACGTGGCGCGGCGCCGCCGGCTTTCCAGCATGAACAGCATGTAGTCGATGGACAGCCCGAGGAGCAGGAAGACGCCGCAGGTGCCGAGCAGGGTCAACGGCAACCCTGCCGCACCGGGCACCGCGAATCCCGCCGCCAGCGCCGCCGCCAGCACCAGGGCGGCGACGAGGCCGCGGGCGCGATAGCGAAACCACAGCATCGCAGCGATGACGGCAAATGCAATGACGAGGCCGTGGCGCAGGCCGGCGTGGGTCTTCTGAAGGGCGCCGCTCATGGCGTCGAGGGAGTCGACCACGGCGCAGCCGGGGCGCGAGTCGCACCAGTTGTCGAGCGCCTCGCGGTCGAGGATCCCGGCGAGGGACACGGTGGACCACGCCCCGCCGGCGCCGATTTCGTAACCCGGCAGCCGCTCGCGCACGTCCGGCGGCAGGTCCGCGGGTGACATCGGCCCGGTATCGGATTGCGATGTTGATGGGTCGCCCAGGCCGGAACCGACGGCTTCGTAGGCCGCGGCCACGAGCTCGCGGTTCTCGCGCTGAATGTCGTGTCGCGGCACCAGCGAACTCAGGCCCGTTGCGCGGATGCCGAAGCGCCCGGCGAGGTCCTCGATGGCGTTCGCCTCGCGGGCCAGTAGCTGCTCGACGTCGTCGCCATCGATGAGCAGCACGGTGCGCATCGACTCGGTTCCAAGGCGACGGCCGATCCGCGCGTCGTCGGCCGCGAGCGATGCATCGGGCGCGGTGAGGGCGGCGGGCGAGTCGACAACCTCGACGCGGCCTGTCGCGTACAGCAGCGCCGCGGTGGCGACGACGACCGCCGCCACCGTCAGGGTGACCGCCGGGGCAAGCGACGTTCCTGCCGCGAGCCGCGTGATCGCGGGCGAGGTCGCCAATTCCCCGACTTTGTCGTTCGCGTCAGGCGCCGGCAGTCGGCTCAGCACGATCACCATCGACAAGGCCACCACCAGGCCGACGCCGGCGACGATTGCCACCTGCCGCAGCATGTCGATGCCGACGAACGCCAGGGCCGCGTAGGCGAGCACGCTGCTGGCGCAGGCCAGCATCAATGCCCTGAGCAGCGACTTCGACAACGGCCCGGGCCCGCCGGCGCGGCGATGCACCTCGGCATGGACCAGGTAGTCGACCGCGATGCCGATGACCGGAACCGCCAGCACCAGGGTCAGCACGTGCGGCGCCGGGAACAACGCCGTGGCCGCGGCGAAGCCGGCGAGGAGCGCCGAGCCGACGACGACCAGCGCCTTCAGCACCGGGCCGAGCCCGCCGAACAGCCACGCCAGCAGGCCCGCCACGAAGACGCCCGCGACCACGCCGTACGCGGTCGTCTCGGCGCGGGCCTGCTGCCTCGCCGCCGCTTCGTGAAAGACGGCGCCGGACGCGGCGATGTCGACTTCGTGGTTCGACTCGATCTCCGCGAACTGCCGCCCCATGCGCGAGGTCAGCCCCCAGGTACCCTTGTCGTCGAAACCGGCGGGATCCACGGTGGCGAACATGACCAGGGCGTGGGGATCGCCGTCGTCGCGCGTTAGCCAGTAGAAGAACCCGTCGCTCGCGATGTCGTCGCGGGCCGCGAAGGCGCCGGCGAGGAATCGTCCCAGGGTGCCGAGCGGGTCGACGTCCGACGGCAGCAGCCGCAGGAACGGCGGCTCGCTGGTCCACGCGCTCACGGTGCCGGCGGGATCCTCGCGAAGGGCGGCGCGGTCCGCAGGCGAGAGGAGCCGGTTTCGCCAGGGCGCGAGCGCCGTGGCGAGTTGCTCGAGTCGCGCCGGGTCCGGCCGCGCGTCGACGCCGGCGATGCCGTCGATGTCGGCCAGCTTCGGCTCGAGCGCCATTGCCGCCCCTTCCACCGCTGCCGCCGACTCGCCCTCGACCATGATCACCACTCGCGACGACGCCTTGTCGACGAGGTTCGCGAGCACGTTCGCCTCGCGCTCGCCCATGGCGTCGAGAGGCACCAGTTCGGTGATGGCGGTGTCGAGCTTCGCGCCGTCGACGAACCACATCGCGAGCTGCACACCGGAGCCGACGAGCACCACCGCCAGCAGCAGCGGCAGCGCGCGCCACGCAATGTGACCGCGTTTCATGACTCAGCCATGATCGAGTTCGATCTCCATGATGCGGCCGTCGTCGAACTCGAAGCGCACCGAGTCGACCTGCTCGCGGCCGCGCATGGTGACGGTGCCGGCCTGCCGACGCCAGTTCTCGCGCGCCTCGAGCACGATCTCGAAGCCGTCGGCGTCGCGCGACTCGTGGATGTAGTAGTAGCGGCCGAGCACGTCGCGATCCAAGGCGACCATGGCGTAGACGAGGCGGGCGACCGTGCGCCGGGCCATGACTTCCATGCCGCCGAGATCGCCGTCGGCCCGCGCTTCCCCTTCGCGGTCGATCTCGAGCGAGCCCTCGATAGGCGAATCGATGGTCCAGGTCAGACCGCCCTCGGGCGAGAATCTGTAGTCGCCCTCGTATACCCAGCGGCGCGGATCGCCGGCGACGCTCATCACCTGGGTGAAGCTGCCGGCACGGACGGCGCCGGGCGGTGCTGCTTCGTCGCCGGTGGTTTGCCCGGCGGCCGTGCCCGCCGCCAGGCAGGCAACGATGAAGATGGCACGCATCAAAGGTGGCCGCACGCGCGCAGCCTTCTCTCGAGGATGTCCGGCGACGCCAGGCAGGTCTCGCCGCTGGCGAGTTCCACGGCGATCTGCGTGGTCGATGCCCTGCTGAGCTTCTCGTCGCCGTCGCGCGCGCCGATGTCGTACTCGATGACGAGGCGGTACTCCCACTCCACCATGCGAGCCTCGACCAGCAGCACCTGCCCGAAGTACGCGGGGCGCGCGTAGCGAACGGCGAGTTTTATCACCGGCCACGCATGGCCGTTCGCCTTCATCTCCCGGTAGCCGTAGTCGATGCCGTCGAGCAGCGCGCAGCGTGCCCGCTCGAGATACTTGACGTAATGCCCGTGCCAGACGACGTCCATGCTGTCGACATCGTAGAACGGCACGGTCAGCTCAACGCTTGCCCGCGGCAGGTTCGGCATCATCGCTCCTCGTGCCAGTATGGATAGAAGTTGTACCACTGCTCCGGGTATCGAACGACGAGCTCTTCGATACACTCGGCGTACGACCTCGCCAACGTGCGCAGCGACTCATGGCGTCGCGCCCGGTCCGACAGGTCGACGCGCGAGGCGACGAGGCGCGCGAGCAGGCGATACGATCGTCCCTCTCGGCAGGCGAACACCGCGTAGACGGGACAGGCGAGCAGGTGGGCCAGCACCCACGGTCCCACCGGCAGCCGCGTGCGCGCACCGAGAAACGTGGTTTCGACCGACGCCTCTTCGTTCCTCCCCAGGCGGTCCGCCGCGATGACGACGATCTCGCCGTCGCGCACCGCCTGCTTCAACGCCACGGCCACCTCGGGACCGAAGCGGCCGGCATCGTGAAACACGACGCGGTCGTGCAGCAGCGCCTCGATGCGCTCGCTATTGAATCGGCGCGTTGCCGCGAAGTCAATGAGGATGCGATAGCGCCGCGCGGTGGCGAAGGCGCCGTGCGCGATGGCGATGTCGAAGTTGCCGAGGTGCGAAACCAGCAGCAGCGAACCCCCGGGGCTTTCCACGAGCCGCCTCGAGATCTCCGGGGCGCCGAGCACGACGTCGGCGGCGCCGACGCCCTCCCAGGCCCGGACCTTTTCCGCCATGGACAATGCGAAAGAGAAGACGTGTCGATACACGCCGGCGAGGCCGCCCGGCATAGGGCGGGCGATGCCGTTGGCGTCGCAGTAACGGGCGAGACGCGACAGGTAGTCGCGCGACGCGGTGCGCACTGCGCGGTCGGCGATGACGTAATAAAGCACGACCGGCGCCAGCGCGACGCGGAGCGCGCCCATGCCGCCGAAACGCATCACCTGCCTCAGGATCGCCATGCCGAGGCGCGATCCGCGCTCCGGCATCTGCCTCCAGTGCGCGGACTGCACTAGCGCCGCCCGCCGCCGAGCAGCATGCGCGGCAGCGACGCCAGCATCGCGAAGAAGCAGCGCGTGTGCATCCAGGAGATCTCGACGTTGTCGCGCAGCAGGCGGAAGTGCGACTTGCCCCCGTCGGGGTAGTGGACGCGCACCGGCTCGTTGACCACCGCGACCCCGCGCCGCACCGCGCGCACGCAGATCTCGATGTCGAACGCCATGCGCGTAGCGATGTTTCCGCGCGAGGCTTTCACGATGTCGAGCGTGGTGTCGACCGGGTAGACGCGAAAGCCGCACATGGAGTCCTTCACCTTGAACGACAGGCTGTTGATCCATACCCAGGCATGGGTGAGGTAGCGCCCGTAGTAGCGCGAGCGAGGGATGGAATCGTCGTACACCGGGTAGCCGAGCACCAGCGCGCCGGGAGCGGCGCGACTCGCCTCGACGAAACGCGGCGCCGCGCCGAGATCGTGCTGGGCGTCGGCGTCGGCCTGAAGCGCATGGGTGAAGCCGGCCCGCCGCGCGGCCTCGAGACCGGTGATGATGGCCGCGCCCTTGCCGCGGTTGACCTCGTGGCGGATGACCGTGACCGGGTGTTCGGCCGCGGCGGCGTCACCGGTGCCGGCCAGCTCCGCCATCACCGCCGCGGCGTCGCTCGCGCTGCCGTCGTCGACAACGATGACGGGCATGAAGCCGCGCAGCATGCCGACCACGCCAGCGACGGTGGCGGCATGGTCGTAGCAGGGCACGAGGGCGCAGACGCGGTGTTCAGTCGCGACGCTCATCGACGACGATCCGGCCCTTGGCGCACAGTGCCCCGGCGCGGTGATACCTGAACTCGATGCCGCGCCGGGAGCACCTGAGCCACAGCGTCAGCTCGTCGCCGGGCGCGAGAATGCTCATGAACTTGACGTCCTCGAGCCGCGACGCCGACACACGAACGCCGAGGCCGATCTCGGCGAAGCACGCCGCCCAGTGCACCAGCGCCACGCCGGGCAGAACGGGAAAGCCCGGGAAGTGCCCGGTGAACGCGGTGAGGTCGGGGTCGAGCGCGAGTTCGATGACGAGCCAGCCGTCACGACGCGACTCGCCGTGGACGGTCGGGCGGGTGCGCGCATCCGTGGCGAATACCGCTTCAAGCGCGCAGGCGCGCACCTTGCCGTGCGCATCGCGCGGAATGCGCCCGAGGAAGCGGAACCGGCGCGGCACCGCTACCGCTTCCAGTTCCCTTCCGAGCGCGGCGCGAAGCTCGCCGTCCATGGCCGCCTTGCCGGCCGCGTGCAGGCGGCCGCTACCGGCCTCGTCGAGCCTTACCGCCAGGGCGACGCGGCCGTCGGGCCCGACGCCGGCGGTGCAGTCGACAACAGCCTCGAGGCGGCGCGCGGCGTCCTCGACCGACTGCAGGGACACCCGCCTGCCCTCGATCTTGACCACGCGGTCGCTGCGCCCGAGCAGCTCGAATCCGTCGCCTTCGAGGCGGACCCGGTCGGGGCTTTCGTACGGCCTCGGCACCTCCAGGGCCGCGTATGGAGCATCGATCTCCAGGTGACCGTCGCGTTCGGTGAGGGTCACGCCCGGCAGCGCGCGCCAGCGCTCACCCGTGTCGGCGCGGCGCGCGGCGACCGCGCCGGTTTCGGTGCTGCCGTAGATTTCATTGACCTGGGAGTGGAGGTGTTCCGCGGCGAAGCGCGCGGCCGCCGGATCGAGCGGTGCGCCGGCGCTGAATATCCGTACGACGTTCACCGGGCGGCCGGCGGCGTCCTCGAACCTCGCCATGGCGAGGCTCGCGCGCATGCGATGCAGGTAGGAGGGACTGGTCACAAGGGTGAGCGGCCAGTGTTCGCCAATCTCGAGCGCGGCGAAGTCCGGCGCCGGCGAGATCGGCGCCGCGAGCACCCGGTCGCCGCGCGCCAGCGGCCACACCACCGCGAACATCAGCCCGTACATGTGATGGCTCGACACCATGGACGCGGTGATGGAGAGCTCATCCCGCGGCCAGCGCGCCTCGAGCGCGTCGGCCTCGCCGAGGAGGTGTTCGAGCCGCCGCGTGAGCCGCTTGCGAGCACCGGTGCTGCCCGAGGTCAGGGTGACCACGGTGCCCGGCTCGACGTCCGGCGCCGGACCGTCGCCGCCCTCGGCCGCCAGCGCGAGCACGTCCATGCCGCCGTCGCCGAGCCGCGTCGCCGCCCCGCCCCCCGCCGCCTCGACGGTGGCGGCGCCGATGTCGGGCAGCAGTACCGCGTTGCCGCCGCCGAGGACCGTGCCGTAGAGGGCGACAGCGAAGCGGAACGGGTCGTCCTCGTGGATCAGCCAGTCGCCGCCGCCGCGGCCGTGCACGGCACGGGCCGTCGCCGACGCCGCCGCGCGCACGGCGTCGGGGTCGAGTGTGCCGGGAACCCTTTCTCCGCCGGGACGAACGAGCCGGTCCAGTGCGACGGCGCTCACGCCGCCGCCCCCGGTCTCGCGGTGCGACCCGTCAGCCGCCGGAACAGGTATTCGCCGAGAGCGAAGGCGCCCACCAGCAGGTAGGCGCCGAGGCCGTTCCAAAGCACCCAGGCGGTCAGGTCGTCGAACTGCGTCGTCACCAGCGCGATCGATCCGTTGAGGGCGAAGATGCCGCACCACGCCAGGGTCAGGCGCCGAAGGTAGAGCGACTTGGCGGCGTCGATGCTCTCGCGCCGGCGCACCATGCGTTCGATGATGCTCGGCGGATACAGCCAGGTGTGGAACCACAGGAGCAGGAATGCGGCGTTGACGATGACCGGGTAGTACAGCGCCAGGCGGTGGCCGCCGGCGCCGATCACCACGCCGACCGCCACCGCGAGGGCGCCCTGCAGGCGCGCGAAGCCTGAATCGGCGCCGGCGAAGTGCAGCACCCCGACGGCGAGCAACAGCACCGCGATCCAGGGCGAGGCGATGCCGAGCCACCACACCAGCGGCGGCAGGCACAGCATCAGCGCCAGCGCCGTCACCTTGCAGACCTTGCGCACGGGCGATGGGAACGCAGTCAGGACGAAAGCTGCTCGTAGACGGTGTCGACCACGTCGGAAACGGTGCGCACCTGCCGGAACTTCTCCGGCGACAGCCGAGTGCCGGTCTTCTCCCGCAGGCTGGCGAGCAGGTCGACGGCGTCGATGCTGTCGATATCCAGCTCGGCATAAAGGTCCGTGTCGAGCTGAACGTCGTCGGGCGCGACCTCGAACAACTCGACCAGCAGGCTTCGAAGCTCCCTGAAGATCTCGTCTTTGTTCATTGGCTGAGTGTCGGTTCCCGCGATTCGCCGGCTACTTCGACAGCGCCAGCTCGTTCTCGACGAAGGCCGCCAGCGTGCGGGCGGTGCGGAAGTGCTCGCGTACCTCCTCCGAACGGCCCTTCAGGGACAGGGAATACCGCTCCTGCAGGGCGACCCCGAGTTCCAGGGCGTCGATGGAATCCAGGCCCAGTCCGTCGGCGTCGAACAGCTGCTGGTCCGGGTCGAGATCCTCCGGGGTCATGTCCGGGAGGTTGAGGCTGGTGATGATGAGTTCCTGTATGTCTCGCAACATCTTCGCTTTCCATTTATTGGTCGATCGTGTCCGCCCACTTCCGCCTGCATCCATGGCGGTAATTGGAGGTGATTCTATCGCGATCGCCCGGGGTTTGCCCGGCCGGAGGCGGCGAAGCCGCCCGGCGGCGCGGCCCGGGCGGCCTGCGCGGGCCGGGGTCGCGGCTCTAGCCGCGCGCTGAACCACTGCTCGAGCCAGCGGGTGAGCCGGCGCGCACGCACCGGTTCCGGCAGCACCGATTCGCGAAAATCGGCGACATCCAGCGGCTCGCCGACCTCGATGACGTAGCGGATCCTCGTCGGCGGAATGTGCCACCAGGGATCGCCCTTGGCCAGCGAGTGCGGCGTGCAGTGCACCAGCACCGGTCTGACCGGCGCCGAGGTGGCGAGGATGGTGCGGGCCGTGCCGCGCAGGAAATGCAGGGGGCGGCCGCGGCGGGTGCGCGTGCCCTCGGGGAAGATGATCATCCGCCGGCCGGCGTCGAGACGGCGCGCGCACTGGGCGACGACGGCCTCGGGGTTGTCGTTGCTGACGTAGTCGGCGAGCGCCACCTGCCATGCCGCGAACGGATTGCGCGAGAGCTGGCGCTTGACCACGCAGTCGACGTCGTCGATCACGGACATGAGGATGACCACGTCGAGCAGCGACGGGTGGTTGGCGATGATGAGCTGCCCCGGCGCCGCCAGGCCTTCGACGTTGTGAAACGTGACCGTGAATACGCCGAGCTTTCCGGCGAGGGCGACGAAGGCGGCGAAGGCCCGGCGCACCACGGCCCGCCAGGCGCGCGCGCGCCGCTCGGGGGCGCCGGCGAGGAAGACCCTGAGCGGGATCACCACGAAGACGGCAAGGACCACGCTGCCGAGGCCGAACACGCCGTAGAGCACGGCGGTGGCGACGAGGCGCCAGGCGCGCTCAAGCGGCCACATGGCTCCACCGCCAGCCGTCCGGGCCGGGCAGCCTCGTTGTGCGGCCGTCGACCAGGGACAGCCAGGCCAGGGCGTGGGGGACGCCCGGAACCGGGTCCGGCGGCGCTCCGCCGGTGCGCTCGAGCAGCACGCGGACCGGCGCATCGGGCGCCAGCAGCACGCCGACCATGGGTTCGGGTGCGGTTCCGCCGAGCCACGGCGCATAGTGCTCGTCGACTTCCGGTTCGAAGGCGAGAAACAGCACCCGGCGACCGCCGGCCAGCTCGCCGAGCGCCTCCACCATGCCGATCTCGAGGCCCGAGGCCGCGCCGGTGCTGGCGCCGCCGGGCAGCGGCAGATCCAGCGTGGTGCAGAGCTGCCCCAGCACGTGGTTGTGCACCGAGGCCGAGAACCGCTGCGGCGACATCGCCTCGCCGGCGACCACCGACTCGATCAGCGCGTCGTTGGTGCCGAGTTCGCCGAGCTCGCTCACGGTGATCACCGACAGCGGCTCCCCCGCCGGGACGCGCTCGAGCAGTTCGCGGCCGATGGCGATCGCCGCGCGGCCGAGTCCGGACGCGCGCCTCAGGGCCATCGCCGACACGCCGGGAATCGGCTCCGGGGCTATGCGCGGTCCCGGGTCGACCGGGTGCTCGAGCCAGCCGCGGATCGCCTCGCGGCTGCCGAAGGCGCCGATGCGGGCCGACCAGGCGTCAATGGGGACTTCGAAGCGCATGCTCGCGGAGAATCTCGAAGCACACTTCCGGACGCTTGGGCGCGCCGGTCGCGGTGTCGTGGAGGAACCAGCGCGGCGCCTCGACCAAGGCGCCGGCGCCGCACAACGCCAGCGTCCAGGCGTCGGCGTGGAACACGGCGACGAGGGGACCGCCGCGGGGCACGTTGGAGCCGGGTTCGCGCGCCCGCAGCAGCGGTCGCGACAGGCAGTCGAACACGGACTCGCGGCGGAACTTGGCGAACGCCTCGCGCGCGGTCCACACGGCGAGGAAGCGGCGGGCGCGCGCCGGCTCGTTGATGCCGGCGAGGATCCAGTCGCGGTCGGCGTCGCAGAACACGGTTTGGGCAATGCGCCGCCAGGGCCTCGCCGGGACGGCGCCCTCGATGTCCACCCCGACGGCGCCGCCGCGACTCAGGGCGGCGGCCGCGAACTCGCGGGCGTGGGCGATGCTGAGTCCCGGGCCTTCGCCGCCGCGATCGTACTCGGGGCCGCGGCCCGTCCACGCCAACGGCGCCGCGGGCTCACCCAGGCACCGGTCGAGGCCGAGGCGCAGCATGCGCCGGGTGACGTCGATCTCGCGCTGCCGGCGGCGACTGCGCGCGGCGCTGGCAAATGCCTTCTCGTCTGTGGACAACGCGACCGCCGCCAGCTCGGGCTGCGGCCGGTCGAGGGAGCAGACGGCGACGAAGGCCGCCTCGCCAGGCGGCTTCGGGTCCGGCCGGCGGGAAACGTGCGGCGTCGCCAACATGCTACGCCCCCGGCTCTCCGCCGTCGTAGCGGGCGAGGATCACCGACGTGTTCACGCCGCCGAAGGCGAAGTTGTTGGACATGAAGCACTCGGGCCGAAGGCACATGCCGCGCGGGTCGGCGATGTAGTCGAGGTCGCCGCATTCGGGATCGCGGTTGACCAGCATGCGGTTGGGCGCGAACCAGCCGGCGTGCATCATCTCGATCCCGAGCCAGGCCTCGAGCGCGCCGCAGGCGCCGAGGGTGTGGCCGAAGTAGCCCTTGAGCGAGCTGACCGGCACGCCCGATCCCACGGCCTGCGCGGTGGCGCGGGACTCGGCGATGTCGCCGGCAAGGGTCGCGGTGGCATGGGCCGACACGTAGCCGATGTCGGCGGCGGTCAGACCGGCGTCCTCGAGAGACATGCACATCACGCGTTCCATGGTCTCGGCGGCCGGCTGCGTGACGTGCCGACCGTCGCTGTTGGTGGCGACGCCGACCACCTCGGCGAGGATGTGGGCGCCGCGCTCGAGGGCGTGCTCGAGGGACTCCAGCACCAGCGCCGCGCCGCCCTCGCCGATGACGAGGCCGTCGCGGTCGACGTCGAACGGGCGCGGCGTCGTCTCGGGCGCATCGTTTTTCGTCGACGTGGCGTACAGCAGGTCGAACACCGCCGTGTGGGTGGCGTCGAGTTCGTCGGCGCCGCCGGCGATCATCACCTCCTGGTAGCCGTGGCGAATGGTCTCGGCGGCGAGCACGATGGCCTGGCTGCTCGAGGTGCACGCGCTGCTGGTGGGAATCATGCGGCCCTTGAGTTCGAAGAACAGGCCCACGTTGGCGGCCACGGTGTGCGGCATCATGCGCACGTAGCTGGTGGCGGTGAGGGTCTCGAGGGTGCGGTTCATGAGTACGCCGCCGAACTCCATCACCGCCTTGACGCTGCCGGCCGAGGAACCGAAGGCGACGCCCGCGGCGCCGCTGGTCAGCGACGGGTGGCCGAGCAGGCCGGCCTGGTGCAGGGCCCGCTCGGCGGCGGTCACGGAGAACTCGCCGGAGCGACCCATGCCGCGGCGGTGCTTGCGCGTGATCGACGGCGAGCAGTGAAAGTCCATGACCGGCGCGCCGAGCAGGCAGCCGAGCCCGGCAATGTCTCGCCATTCCTCCATGTAGCGAACGGCGCTGGCGCCGGCCTCGAGCCGGGCGCGGATCGTCGGCCAGTCGTCGCCGAGCGCGGTCACGCCGCCCATGCCGGTGACCACCACGCGCCGCCTCATGCCAGGCCTCCGTTCACCGACAGCACCTGGCGGGTGATGTAGCCGGCCTCCTCGCCGAGCAGGAACGCCACCGCGGCGGCGACGTCCTCGACGCTGCCGGCGCGCTGCATGGGCACGTGCCTGACGATCTCCTCCTTGACACGCGGGTCGACCATGTCCGTGTCGATGACGCCCGGCGCCACGCAATTGACGGTGATGCCGCGCTTGGCCAACTCCACGGCCAGGGCCTTGGTGGCGGCAATGACGGCGCCCTTGGCGGCGCTGTAGTTGACCTGCCCCCGATTGCCGACGAGCCCCGACACCGAGGCGATGGTGACGATGCGCCCCGGCGCGCGGCGCCGCACCATGGGCAGCACCACGGGCCGGGTGACGTTGTAGAAGCCGCCGACGCCGGCGGCGATGACCTCGTCCCACTCGGCGTCCGTCATGGCCGGATAGGCGGCGTCGCGAATGATGCCGGCGTTGCACACCACGCCGTAGTAGGCGCCGAAGGCGGCCATGTCCGACTCGAGTGCCGCGCGCGCGGCGTCGCGATCGGTCACGTCGAAGACCAGCACGCGCGCGCCGACGCCCAGTTCGCGAATCCGCGCCGCGGTGTCCTCGGCGAGGTCGACGCTACCGCGGCAGTGCACCACCACGGAAAAGCCGTCGCGCGCGGCGCGCAGGGCGATGGCGCGGCCGATGCCCCGGCTCGAGCCGGTGACCAGCACCCACTTGTCCGCGTTCGTGCTCATCGTCAACCGCCGGACGCCGGCATGGCGCCGGCAGGATCGGGCCAGGACTGCGTTTCAACCACCGACAGAGCACCTTGTGCAAGCACTTCGCCGTCACGACGGGCGGTGCCGTTGAAGCGGCCGAAGTCGTCGAGCCGCACGACCTCCTCGACTTCCGTCTCGATACGGTCTCCGACCTCCAGGACGACGTCGGCGAGGGTCATGGAACGGCAGCCGAGCAGCAGGCCGTGGCGGTGCGGGGCTCCCTCGATCGAACGGCGATAGCCCGCGAACATCGCCACCGACTGGGCGATGTACTCGATGAGAACCCAGTTCGGCAGCCGCCCGTCGACCAGGAACGGGTTGTCGGCACGAATGGTGGCGCGGCACCGTGCCAGTGCCTCGTCGCACGACTCGATGCCGTCGACAAACGACATCACGGAGCGATGGTCGATCAGCCGCTCGGGCGGCGGAAAGGCAATGTTCAAGGAGTCCTCGTCATTGTTGAGTCAATCACCCCGGCCGGCCATGACCAGCGCGGCATTGTGGCCGCCGAATCCGCACGAATTCGACACCACGAACGGACGCTCGAGCCGGCGGCCGTCTGCAGTCACCACCGCCAGCGGGCCGATGGCCGGGTCCAGGGTATCGTGACCGTGCTGCACCGGCAGAGCATCGACGTCGCCGGCCAGAAGGGCGTGGCAGATCGCCGCCTCGAGGGCGCCGGCGCCGGCGAGGGTGTGGCCTGTAAGCGCCTTGGTGGAGCTCACCGGCACATCCGGGCCGATCACCTCGCGCACCGCCCGCGCCTCCATGGCGTCGTTGAGGACGGTGGCGGTGCCATGCATGTTCACGTACCCGACCTCGTCCGCGCGGCAGCCGGCCATGGCGAGGGCGGCGGTCATGGCCGCCGCGATGCCGCGGCCCTCGGGGTGCGGCGTGGACGCATGCCACGCGTCCATGGCGTCGGCATAGCCGACGACCCTCACGCCGCCGCGGCGGCGGTCGTCACGGGACAGGATGAGCAAGGCCCCGCCCTCCCCCAGGTTGATGCCGTCGCGGAGCACGTCGAACGGACGACAGTAATCTTCCGAAACCACCTCGAGCGCGGCGAAGCCGCGCGCCGTCATCTCGCAGCGAGCGTCCACGCCCCCCGCCACGGCGAGGTCGCACCAGCCGAGATCGAGCCAGCGCATGGCGAGCCCGATGGCGCGGGCGCCCGAGGTGCAGGCAGTCGAAGTGCCGGTAACCAGTCCGCGCGCTCCGATCGCATCGGCCGTGTACCTTGCCAGATGGCCGAGTCGCTGGAAACGAAAATCATAACCGGGCCCGAATCGGTGCCCCGGCTTGCGATTGGATTCCGCCTCGGCGATGCCGCCGGCGCTGGTACCGACGATGACCGCGACGCGCGTCGGGTCCACCGATGAAAGCCGTTCGCCGATAGCAGGCCTGAGCTGCGCGAGAAGCGCGAGGATCATGCGCTCGGCCCGCGAGTCACCGGGCGTTGCGCCATCCGGCGACGCGAGCATGTCGTCGTCGACAAACCCGCAGGGACCGTGGGGCGTCGTCGTCAGCACGGCCTGCGGACGCGCCGCGGCGAGGCCGTCGACCATCGCCGCGTAGTCGCCGAGGCAGGACAGTGCCGCGACCGCCTCAACGGTGACCGCGCCGATCACGAACGCGCCACCAGCACGGACGAGGGAACGCCGGCTCGGCCGCGGCGAACGGCTGCGGGCGTACGGGAGCCGGGAGATCGATATACGGGTACGGACCGGGACACGCGCTACAACTCGTTCGTTATTGCATTCCATTGCAATTTATCCGGACGCCTTTCCGTGCATGACGCTGATCGGGAAAACAGCACGGCGGCCCGAATCGACAATCCGTTTATAGCACGCGACCGGCGCATTTTCCAAAGGGATCACGGCACGAACAAAGGCGAAGCCATCGTCCACCAGAAAGAATCGCCGGCAGGCCGGCTCCTACAGTGCCAACACCCGGCTCCACGGCAAAACGAAGCCACGGTGTAGGAGGTAAGCCCGCAGGCGATTGCATCGGCGGGCACGGCGCCCGGGACAATCGCCCGCCCCAAAACGAAACCCCTGTAGGAGCCTGCCTGCAGGCGATTGCATCGGCGGGCACGGCGCCCGAAAGAATC
>CBFGVH010000073.1:0-14512 GCA_965652415.1 uncultured Gammaproteobacteria bacterium
GGCCAAGCTGGTGTTCGGCGAGGAATTCGTCGAGAACAACTGCGTGCTGATCAACTTGATCAACGCCAACTCGCCGATGACCTATGACGGCACCATGCTCGGCGCCGCGCGGGTCTACGCCGAGCACAACCAGGCCACGGTGATCTCGCCGTTCATTCTCTCCGGCGCCATGTCGCCGGTTACCATCCTCGGCACCTGCGCACAGATCCTCGCAGAGGCGCTGGCCGGCATGAGCTTCGTGCAACTCGTCAAGCCGGGTGCGCCGGTGGTGTTCGGCACCTTCGCCAGTTCCATCTCCATGCAGTCCGGCGCTCCGACCTTCGGCTCGCCGGAGCCGTCCGTGGTGCTCAACATCTGCGCCTCGCTGGCGCGCCGGCTCAACGTGCCCTTTCGTTCCGGCGGCGGCCTGTGCGCCTCCAAGATCGCCGACGCCCAGGCGGCCTATGAATCCGCCAACACGATGCAGGCCGCGGCCGCGGCCGGCGTCAATTTCATGCTCCACACCGCGGGCTGGCTCGAGGGCGGGCTGGTGATGGGCTACGAGAAATTCGTCATGGACGCCGACCAGGCCGGCATGCTCGCCGTGTTCCTGTCCGGCATCGACACCTCGGAGAACGGCCAGGCCATGGATGCCATTCGCGAGGTCGGCCCCGGCAAGCACTTCCTCGGTTGCGCTCACACCCTGGCCAATTTCGAATCGGCTTTCTACCGCTCGTCCATCGCCGACAACAACAGCTTCGAGCAATGGAGCGGAGACGGCTCCCTCGACGCCAACCAGCGCGCCAACGCGCTGTGGAAGAAGATGCTGCGCGAATACCAGGAGCCGCCCATCGACCCGGGCCTCGACGAGACCCTGCGAGAATACATCAACCGACGCGGCGCCGAGCTCGGGGATTGAGTCGGAAATTATCGCCGGCAAGCCGGCTCCTGCAGTGCCCCACCCAACCCCGGCGGCAAATCAAAGCCGCTGTAGGAGGTAAGCCTGCAGGCGATTGCATCGGCGGGCGCGGCGCCGGAACAGATCGCCGGCAAGGCCGGCTCCTACAGTGCCTCACCCAACTCCCGCGGCAAATCAATGCTGCTGTAGGAACCTGCCTGCAGGCGATTGCATCGGCGGGCACGGCGTTCGAAAACGATCGCCAGCATCCCGCCTCCTCAATCCACGTTCGCCATGTACTGCAGCGCCCTCGGTTCGCCTCGGTCGGCGGCGCTCTGGATCCAGTACAGGCCGATGCCGCGGTCCCGGGTGGTGCCGCGGCCGTCCACGTACATCCGGCCGAGATTGAACTGGGCCTTGGCGTGTCCCTTGCGGGCCGCGAGCGTGTACCAGTACGCGGCCTCGACGTAATCCTGGACGACCCCCCAGCCCGATTCGAGCATGAATGCAATGCCGTACTGGGCCCGGGCCACGCCCGCCTCGGCAAGCGGTGCCCAGATCTCCACGGCGCGGGCATAGTCCTGGTTGATGAAGGCCTTCTGACCTTCGAAGAATTCGTGCCGCTGGGCCAGCGTGCCGCGCCCCTCGGTCAGCTGAGTCTCGACCACTTCGTCGCCGCCGTCACCGCCGGGAAGCGTCGCCTCCAGCGTGTCGAGACTCGCCTGAGCCTCGGCGATGCCGGCCGCGCGGGCCCTGGTCAGCCATTCGAGGGCGCGCCGGCTGTCGGCCTCACCGCCGTGCTCGCCGGCGAGCAGCCGGCCCAGTTCGAAGGCCGCCATGGCATGACCCTGGCGCGCCGCCTGCTCGAGCCAGAACCTGGAACGGTCGGGATCGGAATCGGGCGCGGGCGGGAGCATGGCCAGCTGGTACCGGGCCGGGCCGTAACCGGCGGAAGCCGCCCGGGCCATCAGTTCCGCGGCGCGTTCCGGCTGGCGCGGTACGCCGAGGCCCTGCAGGTAGAGCATGGCGACGTTGTACCGGGCAACCGCGTCGCCCTGCTCGGCCATGGACGACCACTCGAGCCGGGCGCGCTCGTAGTCTCCGGCGAGATAGGCTTCCACCGCCGCCGAGGCCCGGGCGGCGGGCGGCAATAACGCCAGGGCTAAGGCCAGGAGACAGGCGGCGGCGACGCTCTGCCGAGTTGCCGCCTGCGCGAGCAAACAACTACAGCGCATCGTCCCCCGTTTCACCGGTACGGATGCGATAGGCCTGTTCGCAGTCGTAGACGAAGATCTTGCCGTCGCCGATCTTCTCAGTGCGAGCGCCCTCGATGATGGCCTCGATGACCTGCTCGACGATGCCGTCCTCGACGACGACCTCGAGTTTCACCTTGGGGACGAAATCGACGACGTACTCGGCGCCGCGATACAGCTCGGTATGCCCCTTCTGGCGCCCGAAACCCTTCACCTCCGACACCGTCATGCCCTTGACCCCGACGCCGGCCAGGGCGTCGCGGACGTCATCGAGCTTGAACGGCTTCACGATTGCCGTGACCAGTTTCATAAATCACTCCGTCAGCTGTGCGCCACGCAAGGGGCGGCCGCTGGTGTGCCAGCGGACAATGGTGTCCCAGGCATGTGCGTCATTTCAAGTTCGATGCGTTACCCTCGCGGCGCCAACCCCATCAGTTCGCGGGCCCGCGCCGGCCCCGCCACCGTCGCGCCCATGGCCGTGAGGATGCCGGCGGCGCGCTCCACGAGCTGGGCGTTGGTCGCCAGCACGCCCTTGTCCAGGTAGATATTGTCTTCCAGTCCGACCCGGACGTGACCGCCCAGGATCGCGCTCTGCGCCACCCAGGGCATCTGGTTGCGGCTGATGGCGAAGCTGGTCCATACGGCGTCGTCCGGCAGCATCGACACCAGGCTGATGAGCAGCGACGGTTCGGCCGGCATCCCCCAGGGAATCCCGAAACAGAACTGCCACAGCGCGCCTTCGTCGATGATGCCTTCCTTGAGCAGTTGCAGCGTGAACCAGAAGTTGCCGGTGTCGAAGATCTCCAGTTCCACCTTGACGCCAAGCTCGCGGATTCGCCGCGCGCCGGTGCGCAGCTGCTGCGGCGTGCCCACGTAGATGGTGTTGCCGTCGCCGAAGTTGAGCGTGCCGCAGTCCAGGGTGCAGATCTCCGGCAGCAGCTGCTCGACGTGGGCGAGGCGCTCGATGGGACCGACGAGATCGGTGCCGGGACCGAACGTCGCCGGGTCGTCGTCGGGACCGATCTCGAGGTCGCCGCCCATGCCGGCGGTGAGGTTCACCACCACGTCCACGTCGGAGTCCCGGATCCGGTCCATCACCTCGGCGTACAGCGCGACGTCGCGCGATCCGCGCCCGGTGGCGGGATCGCGGACATGGCAGTGGACCACGGCGGCGCCCGCGCGGGCGGCGTCAAGCGCGGAGTCGGCGATCTGCTCGGGGGTGACGGGAACCCCGGCATGCTTGCCGACGGTATCGCCCGCGCCGGTCACGGCGCAGGTGATGACGACTTCGGGATTCATTGGCGATCTCCTGTCCGGGTCTGAATTCGTCGCCGTCTCGCGGCGGGCTGCGGACGGACTATAGACAAGTTGCGCGGACAGGGACACCCCGGGCCGGACGTATCGCCGCGTGGTATTCAACGCACCTCGAGACCGCGCAGGAACGCCGCGGCGTCGCGGGCGTCGACCTCGCTGTGGCGGATCAGGTCGTCGAAGTGGCGGATGAGGATGGCGACGTACTCGCGGGTGTTGAAGGCGAAGAACATCTGGCCGACGTAGATCACCGCGCGGCGATTGCCAAACAGTGTGTACGGCGCCGAGTACCGCCGCAGGCCGTCGAACAGGTACAGGCGAAGACTCGGGTACAACTCCTCCACCACGTCAAGCATCTGCCGACGTTGCGCCTCGCGCACCCCGGCGGACAGCCCCTGCCACAGGGAGTGGCCGGTGCAGAAATCGCGCACGGCCTGAACCGACATGCAGATCTCCATGTCGTTGTCGGTGGTGCGGCCGAAGCGCAACTGCTGGCGCGACTCGGCAATGGCGCGGTCCACTGGCCGCTCCACCATGGCGCCGAACTCGTGCCCCAGGACTTCCTCGGTCTTGAAGATGTCCGGGATGTTGGCCGGCACGTAGCGGATCTTCAGCCCCGCCGCCTCGTCGTACCAGCGCGCCAGGTTGGCGTCGGCCGGGTTGGGTTCCTGCGGCGCGATCTCCAGCGACTGGCGCAGGATCTCGGCGCCGAGCCGGCTGTCTGAACTCAGTCCCAGCAGCCAGTCGGTGGACACCTGCAACACGCCCGCGATGGCCGCCACGGTGTCGGCGCGCGGCATGCGCACGTTGCTGTCGGAAAGCAGCTGCGAGAGCGTCGAGCGGTCGACGCCCGCGGCGCGCGCCAGAGACGACTGGTTCATTGCCCGGGCGGCCATCGACTCGACCAGCCGGGTGCGGAACACGGCGACGATCTCGCGTTTGTTCATCGATCCGGCCCTCGCACACCATTGGTTACTGGTTAAATCATATAGTGATTATACAAAACAATATTGCGTTTATGCTTAACAGAAAAACGTCGCCAGAAAACCTCGTGATTTCTATAGTTTGCGGTCAACAACAGCAAGCTGCGATGGAGTCGCGCACCGATGGTGGAATCCGTGAACACTCCTCAGTCGACACCCGCGCCCCCCGCCGGCCGCCTCGCCGGCGTCGAGTGGCTGACCCTGGCCCTGATCGGCGCCACCGTCGCCTGCTGGATGCTGCTCACGTACTTCTGGAAACAGGTTCCGTGGTACCTGCTCGCGCCCGCGGCCGGGTACTGCCTCGCCCTTTACGGGTCCCTGCAGCACGAGGCGATCCACGGCCACCCGACCCCGAGCCGCCGGCTCAATCTCGCCCTGGTCTGGATGCCGCTGTCGCTGTGGATGCCGCTTTCCGTCTACGAGGCCACGCACAAGGCGCATCACCTCAACGAACTGACCACGCCCGGCATCGACCCGGAGTCCTGGTACGTACCGAGCGCCGCCTGGAGGCGCCTGCCGGGCCCGGCCCGGTGGCTGCTCCGGTTCAACAACACTTTCGTCGGGCGCATGATCGTCGGCCCGTGGATCGCCACCTGGCAATGCTGGTCGGCGCTCATCGCGGAACTGGTGCGCCACCGCCGCCACGCCGGCACCATCGCCGCGCACGCGATCGGGGTAGCCGCGGTCATGTACTGGGTGATCGAGGTCTGCGCGATGCCGGCGTGGTTCTACGTGCTCGTCTTCATGTGGCCGGGCATGAGCCTGTCCCTGGTCCGGTCCTTTGCCGAGCACCGCTATCACCCGTCGCCGGAGCGGCGCACGGCCGTGGTCCGGGGCGGCGCGCTGACGCGCCTCATGTTCCTCAACAACAACTTCCACGTCGTCCACCACCGACATCCCTCGTTGCCCTGGTACAGGATTCCGGCGATGTACCGTCGAGAAGCGGCTACGGGCGAGGACGATTTCGTGTTCGCGGGCTACGGCGACATCGTCCGCCGCTACCTGTTCACGCCGTGGACCTCGCCTGAATTTCCGGGCGACGCCCGGCGCTGATTCCGACTCAGCCCGCCGCCGCCAGCAACGTCGCGTTGCCGCCCGCGGCGGTGGTATCCACGCACAGGTGACGCTCGATGGTCACGCGCTCGTCGAGCGGCAGTTCGCCGACGAGGGGCACGAGCACGCCGTCGCGCCCGGCGAGCGCCCGGCGCAGCTCCCGACGGCCCTCTTCGTCGCCGAAGAAGGCCACGGCATCGAAGCCGGAAAGGGCTGCCAGTCGATCCGCGTCGAGAATGCCCTCGACGCGCGCGACGGCCGCCTCGTCGCCGGTTGCCCCGCCCGCGCCCGGCGCGACGACTACAGCGCCGCAGCCGGCAGCGGTCGCGGCGTCGCACTGTCTCTGCGCGGCCTCGGCGCCGGGTCCGAGGCACAGCACCACCGCGCGCGGGACGAGAGACAGGCGATTGGACTCGCCGGTCGGCCCCGGCAGATCGATCACCGCGCGGCGCGCGGGTGTTCGCTGCCGCAGGCGATCGATCGCCCGCTGCACCGCGGCCGCATCGGCCTCGGGTCCGTCCACGGAGTCGTAGTGCGGAACCTCCGCCTTCATGAACCGGCGCACGTAGTGCGGTCCGCCCGCCTTGGGCCCGGTACCGGACAGGCCCTCGCCGCCGAACGGCTGGCAGCCGACGACGGCTCCGATCTGGTTGCGGTTGACGTAGACGTTGCCCACGCGGATGCGGTCCACCACCTGCTGCACCCGGTCGTCGATCCGCGTGTGCAGCCCGAAGGTCAACCCGTAGCCGGTGGCGTTGACGGCATCGACGACGCGGTCGATCTCGTCGGCCTCGAACGTGGCCACGTGCAGAACCGGGCCGAAGATCTCCTCTTCGAGGTCGGCGATGGAATCGATGCGAATGACCGCCGGCGCCGCGAACAACCCGCCCGCGGGTGCCGTCGCCCGCTTGAGCAACCGCCCGCGACGCGCCCACTCGGCAACGTGCGCCTCGATCTTCTCGCGCGCATCGGCGTCGATCACCGGGCCGACATCGGTGGCCAGCGACCACGGGTTGCCGACAGCAAGCTCGTCCATGGCACCGAACAGCATCTCCATGAAGCGGGCCTCGACGTCGCGCTGCAGGTACAGGACGCGCAGCGCCGAGCAGCGCTGGCCGGCGCTCTGGAAGGCCGAGGCGATGACGTCGCGCACGACCTGCTCGGGCAGCGCGGTGGAGTCGACGATCATGGCGTTGAGCCCGCCGGTTTCGGCGATGAGCGGCGCATCGGGTGCGACGGTAGCGGCCATGGCCCGGTTGATGCGGCGGGCGGTATCCGTGGAGCCGGTGAAGCACAGACCGTCGATGCGCGGGTCGGCGGCAAGGATTGCGCCGACGTCGCCGGCACCGGGGACGAGCTGGACCACGTCGGCAGGCACGCCGGCCTCGTGCATGAGTTCCACGGCCCGCGCGGCGATCAGCGGCGTCTGCTCGGCGGGCTTGGCAACCACCGCGTTGCCGGCGGCCAGCGCGGCGGCGACCTGGCCGGTGAATATGGCCAGCGGAAAGTTCCACGGCGAGATGCAGGCGAACACGCCGCGCGCCGGCCCGGCTTCGCCGATCGTCTCGAGCCGCACCGCCTCGGCGGCGTAGTAGCGCAGGAAGTCCACCGCCTCGCGCACCTCGCCGACGCAGTCGAGCAGGATCTTCCCCGCCTCTCGCGAGGCGATGGCGAACAGCTCCCCGGCGTTGGCCTCGTAGCGGTCGGCGACGCGATTCAGCACGGCCGCGCGCTCCGTGGCAGCCAGCACCGACCATGCGCCGGCGCCGCGGCCGGCGGCGGCGAGGGCCGCGTCCACATCCTCGGCCCCCGCCCAGGTCACACGGCCGACCACGTCGTCTTCCCGCGCCGGGTTGCGAATCACGGCCTCGGCGCCGCCGACGGCGCGCGCCGCGATGATCGGGCCGGCGCGGAACTCGTGCCTGCTCCACGGCTCGCGCGCCGACTCGATGTGCGCCAGGTGGACGGGGTCGGCAAGATCGAAGCCGAGCGAGTTCGCCCGCCTCGGCAGGAACAGTTCGGGTCCGCGCACGATGCGCGGGTTGGCAACGGCATCGCCGAGGGCGGCGACGGCATCGATCGGGTCGGCCGCGATCGTCTCCGGGGCGATGGCGGTATCGACGATCTGGTTGACGAACGAGCTGTTGGCGCCGTTCTCGAGCAGCCGTCGCACCAGGTAGGCGAGCAGGTCGCGATGCGCACCCACCGGCGCGTAGATGCGACAGCGCACGTCGTGCACGGCGCGCACGTGCTCGTACAAAGACTCGCCCATGCCGTGCAGGCGCTGGAACTCGAAACCTCCCGCGCCGCCGGCCATGTGCAGAACCGCCGCCACCGTGTGGGCGTTGTGGGTGGCGAACTGCGGGTAGATGCGGTCGGTCATGGCGAGCAGCTTGCGCGCGCAGGCGATGTAGGACACGTCGGTGACGACCTTGCGCGTGAACACGGGAAACCCGTCGAGGCCGAGCACCTGGGCGCGCTTGATCTCGGTGTCCCAGTAGGCACCCTTGACCAGCCGCACCATGATCCGCCGGCCGAGCCGTCCGGCGAGGTCGTACAGCCAGTCGATGGCATGCCTCGCCCGCGGTCCGTAGGCCTGCACCACCACGCCGAAGCCGTCCCAGCCGCCGAGCGCGGGATCGGCAAGCACCGCCTCGATCACGTCCAGCGACAGGTCGAGTCGGTCGGCTTCTTCCGCATCGATGTTGAAACCCATGCCGGCCGACTTGGCGAGCAGCGCCAGCGAGCGGGCGCGCGCGGTGAGCTCCGACATCACACGTTCGCGATGCGCCACCTCGTAGCGCGGGTGCAGGGCGGACAACTTGACCGAGATTCCGGGATTGGCGCGGATGTCGGCGCCGCGGCACGAAGGCGCCAGCGCGGTGATGGCGTCCGAGTAGGCGAGGTGGTAACGGCGCGCGTCGGCGTCGGTGCGCGCCGCCTCGCCGAGCATGTCGTAGGAATAGGCATAGCCCTTGTCCTCCATCGCCCGGGCCCGCTCCATGGCCTCCTCGATGGTGCGGCCGAGCACGAACTGGCGGCCGAGCTCCTTCATCGCCCGGCCGACCGCGGTGCGGATCACCGGCTCGCCCAGGCGCCTGAGCGCGCCCCTGAGTGCACCGACCACGCCCTCGTCCTCGTCGCTGAGCACCTTGCCCGTGAGCAGCAGGGCCCAGGTCGAGGCATTGACCAGCGAGGAACTCGAGTGGCCCAGGTGACGCCCCCAGTCCGACGGCGCGATCTTGTCGTCGATCAGCGCGTCGATGGTCTGGGCGTCGGGCACCCTGAGCAGCGCCTCGGCGAGACACATCAGGGCCACGCCCTCGCGGGTGGACAGGCCGTACTCGGCGAGAAACACCTCCATGAGCCCGCTGTGCTGGCGGGCGCGTACCGCCTCGATGAAGCCCACGGCGGCACGTCCGATGTCGCGCCGCGCGGCGTCGTCGAGTCCGGCCAGCGCGACCAGCTCGTCGGCAGCGCGCCGCTCGTCGGCGAGATGGGCGACGCGAAGCCGCTCGCGAATGGCATCCGTCGGGGAACTGGTCTCGGGCATGGCGTGCGGGCGGTCAGGATACGTGTCGGAAGGCGACCGTGAGCATATCAGAGGTCGCAACCGGGGCGCCGCCGGTCTGCTATTCTGCGAGCATCGGTGAAACGCGGGCGCGCGTCGGCGTCGAATCCGGCCGGGAAATTCAGAACAGCGCGAGCAGCAACAGCAGGATGGCAACGGCGGCGACGAAACACAGTCCAAACCTGGACCAGGGAGTCAATTCCTCCCATATTCTGAGAAGTTTCATTCCACCTCCGATATTGATGTTCTACCCGGTATGCGAACGGCGCATCCCGAGCGTGCGCGAGGCACGAACCCACATTATCAGGTGCGCGCCGACAGTCAAGCGCGCGGCGCGGCAGTTTCGACCATGAACGCGACCGTCGCCCGCCGGCGCGCGAGCCTGCCGATGTACGATTTCGTCGAGATCCGCCGCGACCACGACCGGTTGTGGGATGCCGTACGTACCCGACTCGCCTCTGCCGGCTGCACGAATCTCCCCGAGGTTCTCGAGCACGATCCGGAGCTGCCCCAGGCCTGGCTGAATCCCGGGCTGCTGCTGTCGCAGACGTGCGGCTATCCGCTCGTCACCACGCTGGCCGGCCGGGTGCGGCTCCTGGCGACGCCCTGCTACGCGGCCGGCGGCTGCGACGGACCACGCTACCGGTCGTGGCTTGCCGCCCGGCACGCAGACGGCGCCGCCGACCTCGCCGACTTTCACGGGCGCACCGTGGTCATCAATTCGACCGACTCCCTGAGCGGCTGCAAGGTGCTCGAGATGCTGGTCGGCGGCGAACTCAACGCGTTCTTCGGCGCAGTGAAAAAGAGCGGCGGCCACGCCAACAGCCTGAACATGGTGCGCGAGGGGGCGGCGGACCTGGCCGCCATCGACTGCGTGACCTGGGCGCTTCTCGAACGACACCGCCCGATCGCCCTCGAGGGCCTGGCGATCGTCGGCGAGGGACCGTCGCTGCCGGCCCTGCCCTGCATTACGTCGCCTGCCACCACCGAGGAAGAAGTCGGGGCCCTGCTCGGCGCTCTGCAAGCGGCAGCGAGAGAAGACGCGCGCGGAGCGGCTGAAAGACTCCTGGTCGAGGACTTCGCGGTCGTGCCGTTGGAGGATTATCGCGCCATACTCGTGCGGCTCGATCGATAGTGACATTCGCGCCGAACCGCAAATCCCGCGTTCGCTGACCTCGGTCAAGATCGCGCACCGGCGGCACCGGCATCGCCCGTGCCGGCGGTGTAAGCTAACGCCGGCGCCGGTGCCCGGCACCGGCATGGCTGAACGTCTCGGCGGGAAATCGATGAACGACAGCAGCGATTCACGACGTAGGACCCTGCTCGATGAGATCGCGGGCGAGGTGATCGAGACGGCGGAACTGACCGGCATCCGCCGCCTGCGCGCCTCTACGCGCCGCGCTCTCGAGACCGTCGACCGCGCGGCTTTTGTCGACGAAACCGACGCAATGTGCGCCTACATCAACCGGCCGCTCGCGATCGGCCACGGGCAGACCATCTCGCAGCCGTTCATCGTCGCGCTGATGACCGACCTGCTCGAGATCGACGAGAATTCGCGGGTTCTCGAGATCGGCACCGGATCGGGATACCAGGCGGCGATCCTGGGCGAGATCGCGCGCGAGGTCTACTCCATCGAGATCGTCGAACCGTTGGCCGAGCGCGCCGAACGCGTCCTCGCCCGGCTCGGCTACGACAACGTCCACGTCAGGTGCGGCAACGGGCGCCTGGGCTGGCCCGAGCAGGCGCCGTTCGACGGCATCATCGTCACGGCGGCGGCCGACGGCGTGCCCCCCGCTCTCGTGAGGCAACTTGCGCCGGGCGGGATGCTGGTCATCCCGGTCGCGCGCGCCGCCTTCTCACAGAACCTGCTGGCGATTCGCAAGCACGAGGACGGATCGATCGACGAGAAGGTCGTACTGCCCGTCATGTTCGTTCCATTGACTGGCCGGGAAAACGGCAGCATATAGGAGCAGGTCTCCTCTTGAACCCCGGACAAGGGCCAGTCGGCATGAAATGGTCTTTCAGCATCGGCCGCATCGCCGGCATCGACGTCAGGATTCACCTGACGTTCCTGTTGCTGCTGGCGTGGTTCGCCATCTGGAACTGGCAGGCGAGCGGCGATACCGGCCAGGTCATGTCGGCCATGATCTTCATACTGGCGCTGTTCGCGTGCGTGGTGATGCACGAGTTCGGCCATGCCCTCGTGGCGCGGCGTTTCGGCGTCGCCACGCGCAGCATCACGCTGCTGCCCATCGGCGGCGTCGCCAGCAT
This sequence comes from uncultured Gammaproteobacteria bacterium, assembly GCA_965652415.1. Taxonomy (GTDB): domain Bacteria; phylum Pseudomonadota; class Gammaproteobacteria; order Arenicellales; family CAJQKF01; genus BQJD01. The sequence goes on from CBFGVH010000073.1 coordinate 11,320, forward strand.
GGAACGCATGCCGGAAAACCCGCTGCAGGAGATCGCCGTCGCCATTGCCGGACCGATGGTCAACTTCGCCATCGCGCTGGTCATCTACTTGCTGATGCCGGCGGATTCCATCGTCACGATGCCGCAGGCCGGAGGCGATATCGACAGCGCCGCGGCGATGCCGGGCGGCACGTCGCTGGCCGGACAACTGCTGTTCATCAACCTCGTGCTGGGAGTATTCAACCTGCTGCCCGCCTTCCCGATGGACGGCGGCCGGGTACTGCGGGCAGTGCTCTCATTGTTCATGCCTTCCCTTCGCGCCACGCGCCTGGCGGCGTCGATCGGCCAGGGGCTGGCGCTGGCGCTCGGCCTTCTCGGACTGCTCGGCAACCCGTTCCTGATCCTGATCGCGGCATTCGTGTGGATCGGCGCGGCCGGCGAGGCGGGCTACGCCGAGATGAAGTCCGCCATAAGCAGCGTGCCGGTCACGCGGGCCATGCTCACCGAGTACGAGACCGTGCACGAGTACGACTCGCTGGGGCATGTTGCGGATCTCACGCTGAAAGGCTCCCAGAAGGACTTCCCGGTGGTGCGCGGCGACGAGGTGATCGGCGTCGTCACCCAGGAGGACCTGCTGCGCGGCCTGCGCGAGGCGGGCGAGATCGGCGTGGTGGCGCGCCACATGTCGGGCGGCATCGGACGCGCGAGCCCCGACGAGAGCCTCGAGGCAGTCGTCGAACGCCTGCGGGACAAATCGTGCCGGCTGATCGCCGTTGCGGACGGCGGGCGAACGATCGGCATCGTCAATTACGACAACCTGATCGAACTGATCATGCTGAACCGCGCCATGCGGCGCGATGACAACCTCCCGCGCTGAGTACCCGCGTCACCCGTGCGCCGCACAGGGACGTCGTAAAACAAACATGACTGTGCGCTTCGGGGACAGTAATGGGCAATCGGTTGCCATTTACTGTTGCCCGCGGCGTCGCGGGAAAGCCCCGCGCGAGCGTCGGTGGACGAGGAGATATTAAGGAAATAAGAATATGTTAATGGATCGGCCGCATCCCGGACCGCATCGGCGCGGTTTCCAAATTGACCGGAATCAAGTAGCCTTAAGGCATACTCGAGAAGTTGCACAACCGTGACAACGGCGGACGGCGATCCGTCAATCTAGAGTACTCTAAAGTACTATGGGGTCTTCGGATGCACGATCACACGTTCGGCAGCGGTGGACCGCTGCCCCCGTCCGCGACTCGGGCTTCGCCGCCCGCACCCGCGCGCCTTTAGCCATGCCCGACCCCGGCATGTTCCCGTCTCGCCTCTTCCAGACCCCACGCCCGGCATTGCCCGCGCGCCCCGAACAATCCATAACGATTTCCCTTAACCATTGAATGTGAGGAGATAGAACGCCATGAGCAAACGCATCAAGCTCGGCCGCAACGTCCACCCCGCCGTGCACGACATGGTGTCGGATCTTGCCAAGGGCAACATCAGCCGACGCGGCTTCCTGCGCATGAGCACGCTGCTCGGCCTGTCGGCGACTTCCGCCTACACCATCATCGGCCAGGTGACCGGTGAGCCGCTGATCGCGCCGGCGCGCGCCCAGGAAGGCAAGATGGGCGGCATCCTGCGGTACTCCATGGAAGTCCAGGAGATGACCGATCCGGCCCTGTTCGACTGGACCCAGAAGTCCAACGTGGCGCGCCAGATTGCCGAATACCTGACCTACGTCGGCCCCGACAACGTCACGCGCCCCTACCTCGCCGAGGGCTGGGAGGCGTCCGAGGACCTGAAGGAGTGGACGTTCCGCCTGCGCAAGGGTGTGAAGTGGCACAACGGCGACGACTTCACCGCCGAGGACGTGGCCTTCAACTTCAACCGCTGGCTCGATCCGGCCACCGGTTCGTCGAACATCGGACTGTTCGCCGCAATGGTTGAAGACTACGACACCGGCGAGAAGGACGACCAGGGCAACCCGAAGATGTCCAAGCGCGCCATCGACGGCGCCGTGGAGATCGTCGACGACCACACCATCAAGCTGCGCACCAAGACGGCACAATTGTCCATTCCCGAGAACCTGTTCAACTACCCGACGCTCATCGTCCATCGCGGTTTCGAGGAGTCGGGCGCCGATTTCTCCAAGAACCCGATCGGCACCGGTCCCTACACCCTGACCGAGTTCGCGGTCGGCTCGGTGGCCAAGCTGAAGAAGGTCGACCAGCCGTACTGGGGCGAGAGTGTCGACGATCCCTACATCGGCGGCCCGATCTACCTCGACGAAATCCACTACTTCGACCACGGATCGGCGTCCGCGGCGCGCCTTGCGGCATATGCTTCCGGGCAGGTGGACTGCATCTACGAGTTCGACATCGCCTCCCTGCAGATGGCCGAAAGCCTGCCGAATTCCACCATCTACTCGGCAGAGACGGCGCAGACCGGCGTCATGCGCATGCGCGTGGACAAGCCGCCTTTCGACGACATCCGCGTACGCCAGGCGGTGCAGGCCTGCTGCGACGTCGACGCCTATCCGAGTCTCGTCTTCGGCGGCCGCGCGCAGTTTGCCGAGCATCATCACGTGGCGCAGATCCATCCCGAGTACTTCGAACTGCCCAAGCCCGTACGGGACGTCGAGAAGGCGAAGCGCCTGCTGGCCGAGGCCGGCTACGCAAACGGCCTCGACCTGAGCATCGACGTCGGAAATACCAGCGGCCCGTGGCAGCAGCAGTGCTGCGAAATCCTCAAGGAGCAGTGTGCCGAAGCCGGCATCAACCTCAGCCTGAACGTGATGCCGTCGTCGAGGTACTGGGAGATCTGGACCGAGACGCCGTTCGGACTGACCGAGTGGACCCACCGGCCGCTCGGCACGATGGTGCTCAGCCTCGGCTATCGAAGCGGGGTGCCCTGGAACGAGTCGGGCTACGCCAACCCCGAGTTCGACGCCGCCCTTGACGAGGCCGAGGCCATCGTCGACCCGGTCGAGCGCAGCAAGGTCATGGAGAAGGTCCAGCGCATCCTCCAGGAGGACGCCGTCATGGTGCAGCCGATGTGGATCTCCAAGCTGTTCATCGCCCGCGACACTGTGAAAAACATGAACGCGCACCCGACTCAGTACCACCTGTTCCACAGGGTGTGGCTCGACGCCTGACGCGAGTGACGCGGACCGGTTCCTTGCGGACCGGTTCGCCACTCTACGTCCTGATGACCCGCACAGGTT
>CBFGVH010000074.1:0-14479 GCA_965652415.1 uncultured Gammaproteobacteria bacterium
GGCAGGCTCCTACAGCGGCTTCGATTCGCCGTGGAGCCGGGTCTTGGCACTGTAGGAGCCGGCCTGCCGGCGATTCTTTCGGGCGCCGTGCCCGCCGCGTCAATCGCCTGCAGGCTTACCTCCTGCAGCGGCTTCGTCATGGCGGCGATTCGCGGGGCCCATGTGTATCACGAATTCACCACCGCCTCCCACTGCCGATCCAGGCGCTTCGCCGATATCGGCTCTGAGGTGCGGAGTTTCTGGGCGAACAGGGACACCTGGTATTCCTCGAGCATGAAACGATAGCGCAAGAGTGCGTCGCCGTGGCGCCCGGCATCCGAGGATTCAAGGCGCTCGACGAATGGCGCCAGGCGCCGCCGGTTCTCGATCTCCGCTTCGGGACTCAGCCGAAACTTTTCCACCCGCGCCGCCAGCGCCGCGACGAACCGCGGCACGTGGGGCCACCACGCCGGTGGGTGGCTGAACGGGAACGGCGGCCCCACCAGCGTCGCGAGGCGAGCCTCGACCAACGACCGAAACTCGGCGTCGCGGATGGCGTCCAACGCGCGGCGCACGGCGAAGGCCGCCTCGATCGCCCCGGCCACGATGTCCGCAAGTTGCCGTGCCTGCGTAACGAGGTCATCCTTGCCTTCCTCGAGACGGGAGGCGAACGATTCGCCGTCTCGCGGCGGGTTCGATGCGAAGCCGAGCGCCGCTTCGATGACCGCGTCCTGGAACGCCTCGGCCAGGTTGGCCCCGGGATGCAAGCCCGCGTAGCGCACGGCCGTGCGGTCGAGGCCGGCCGCGCGGGAAAGCTCGCGAAACAGTCGCCTCCGGGCCAGCTTCGCGAGCCGCAGAACACCGGCGGCATGCTGAGTTCGGGCCTCGCCGGGGTTGTCGAACAGCTCAAGATCGGCGTGGTCGCCCTGGTCGACGAGCGCCGGGAAGGCGGACACGGCGGTGTCGTATCCGCTGAGCGCGACCGACTCCGGCACGGGCCCGAAGTCCCACTCGACGAGCCCCCGGCGCGGGTAGCCGGAGGCGGCGCCGCGGGAGAAGGCCTCCGCGGCCTGCGCGCCGTGGCGCCCGCGCAGCGCCGCGAAATCGCGGCCGGCGTCGAGCACGGCACCACTATCGTCCACCATCTCGACGCGCAGCGAGAGGTGTTCCGGCAGGCGCGCCGGATCGAATTCGTCGCGGCGCACGTCCAGGCCGAAGCGGCGGTTCAGCTCGGCCGCGAGATTGTCCAGTTCGTCGCCGTCGAGATTTTCGAGCGAAGCGGCCAGCGCCGCGGCTGTGCGCGCGAGCGGCTGCAGCAGGCGGCGGCGGGACTTGGGCAGGGTGCGGACCAGCGCCTCGACACGCTGCGCGTACCAGCCCTGGATCTGCCGTCCGACCGTGCCCGGATCGAACTGGTTGACCAGCGGCAGCGGCACGCCGACGCTGACGCCGTCCACCGGGTCACCCGGGGCGTAGTGGTAGCGAAGTTCCACTGATGCGCCGCCGACGCGAACCCGGTCCGGGAACCGCCCCGCCTCGGGCTCGAGTTCGCTGTCGATGACTATGGCACGCGGTATGCGCAGCCTGTCCGCGGCCCCGGACTCGGCCTTGAGCCAGTGCGCAAGGCCGGCGCGGCTGCACACGCGCTCGGGCAAGGCCTCGTCGAAGAACGCGATCAACGCGGCATCGTCGGGCCCGCTTTCGGGCCGGCGCAGCTTGCGCGCCAGCTCCGCGGCTTCGTCGAGCAGCTGTCGGTTGGCCTTGGCGAAGTCGAAATATTCTGTCATGCATGCCGGCACCAGCGCGTCGGCGATGAACACCTCGCGGCTCGTCTTCGGGTCCACCGGCCCCAGGTTGACGCGGCGCCGGTGGTAAACGGTGGTGCCGAACAGCGTGCCGCGGGCGAATGCCAGCACGTTCCCGCTCCGCTCGTCGAAGTGCGGTTCACTGTAGCTGATCCGCAGAAGGCTGCCGGCCGCGCGCTCGATCCATTCGGGGCTGACCGGCAGTACCTGGCGCGCGTACAGGCGGCCGGTATCCACCAGCTCGGCGGCGGCGAACCATTTCGGTTTCCTTCGAAAACTGCGCGACGACGGGTGGATGTGAACGAGGGCATTGCCGGCGCCGCGATACTGGCCCTTCTCGTCCATGGCGACGATGTTGGCGAGGAACCCGGACAGGAAGGCCACGGCCACCGCCGCCGCATCGGCCGGCGCGGCCTCGGGCAGCTCGCGGTTGTCCGCCATCAACGACCGCAGCTGCTCGTAGAAGTCGAACCACTCGCGCATCCGCATCGGCGCGAGGTACATCGACCGGCACCAGCGCTCGAGGCCGCGGCGCGAGTTCGCCCTCTCTTGCTCGCGCCACGCCCCGAACAGGGCGATAGCGGCTTCGATGTCGTCGGCCGCCTCGGGGAAACTCGCGTGGTGACGGCGCGCCTTCTCGAGTTCGTCGGGCGGGTACACCTGCGGATCGGCGATGGACAACCGCGAGGCGATGAGCAGCATCTCTTCGAGGCAGTGCCGCCGCGCTCCCTCGATCAGCAGGCGGCCGATGCGCGGCTCCACCGGCAGCCAGGCGAGACGGCGCCCGACCGGCGTCAGCCGCTCGCCATCGTCGAGGGCGCCGATCTCGTGCAGCAGGCGCACGCCCGAGCGCACCTGGCGCCGGTCGGGCGGCTCGATGAAGGGGAAGTCGTCGACCTCGCCCAGGTTCAGCGCCTTCATCCTCAGCACCACCGAGGCGAGCGAGGTGCGGCGAATCTCGGGGTCGGTGAACTCAGGGCGCGAGGCGAAGTCCTCCTCGGAATACAGGCGGATGCAGATGCCGTCACGCACCCGCCCGCAGCGCCCCTTGCGCTGCTCGGCAGCGGCGCGCGAGATGCGCTCCACGGGAAGCTGCTGCACCTTGCGCGCGGCGCTGTAACGGCTCACGCGCGCCAGTCCGCTGTCGACGACGTAACGCACCCCTGGCACGGTCAGCGAGGTCTCGGCGACATTGGTGGCGAGCACCACGCGGCGGCCGCGCGAGGGCCGGAAAATGCGCTTCTGGTCGGCGGGCGACAGGCGCGCGTAAAGCGGCAGTATCTCGACGTCCTCGCCGAGTCGGGGGGCCAGAAACGCTCCCACCTCGCGGATCTCGCGCTCGCCGGGCAGGAACACGAGGATGTCGCCGGGGCCCTCGCGCCACAACTCGGCGGCCGCGACGGCCACGGCGGCGGGCAGGGCATCGGTCTCCTGGTCCGCGGCGATCGGACGGTAGCGGGTCTCGACCGCGAAGGTGCGCCCGGACACCTCGAGCACCGGGCAGTCGTCGAAATGGCGTGCAAAGCGCGCGGTGTCGATGGTCGCCGAGGTGACCACCACGCGCAGCTCGGGCCGACGGCTGACGAGCCGCTTGAGGTAGCCGAGGATGAAGTCGATGTTGACGGAGCGCTCGTGGGCCTCGTCGACGATGACCGTGTGGTAGGCCGCGAGGTCGCGGTCGCGCTCCATCTCCGCCAGCAGCATGCCGTCGGTCAGGACCTTCACGCGGGTGTCGGCCGAGGTGCGTTCGCCGAAGCGCACCTTGTAGCCGACGGTATCGCCGAGTCGGCAGCCGATCTCGGTCGCGACCCGTGAGGCGACCTCGCGCGCCGCGATCCGGCGCGGCTGGGTGTGGGCTACCATGCCCGGCAGTTCACGGCCGCGCGCCAGGCAGACCTTCGGCAGCTGGGTGCTCTTGCCCGAACCGGTCTCGCCGGCCACTACCACCACGGGATTGGCTTCGATGAGTTCGGCGATGTCGTCGACATGGGCGCTGATCGGCAGGTCGGCGGGAAACGAGACTGCCGGCACAGGGGCCGCCGGCACCACCGACGGCCGCCATCCACGCGACGAGCGCCGGCGGCGCGAACGCTTCGCGGCGCCCGTCACAAACGACAACGGGCCGCTGGGCGGCCCGCCGGTAGATATGTCGCAGGCGGACTCAGTCCGGCACCACCTCGGCCTTGATCAGCACGATGTCCTCGGCCGGCACGTCGCTGTAGGGCCCGAAGCTGGTCGTCTTGACGGCGGCCATTTTTTCGACCACGGACATCCCCTCGACCACCTTGCCGAACACGGCGTAGCCCCAGCCCTGCGGGGTCTTGCCGCGATGGTCGAGGAAGTCGTTGTTCTTCAGGTTGATGAAGAACTGCGAAGTCGCCGAGTGCGGCTCGTTGGTGCGCGCCATCGACAGCGTGCCGGCGAGGTTGTTGAGGTTGTTGTCGGCCTCGTTGGTGATCGGCTCGCGGGTGGTCTTCTGCTGCATGCCGGGCTGCATGCCGCCGCCCTGGACCACGAAGCCGGGAATCACGCGATGAAAAATCGTGCCGTCGTAAAAGCCGCTTTCGACGTACTTCACGAAATTCTCCACGGTGACGGGCGCTTCGTCCGAGTACAGTTCGATGAGGATGTCGCCGAGAGAGGTTTGAAACTTGACCATGGGGGAGCTCCTGTTGTCGGATGCGACGGACGCCGACATGCCGGTAATGAAGAGAAAAACCAGGGAAACGATGATCGTTGCGACGCGGCGGGTCATGACTTGCTCCGGACGGGACGGGATTCACCGGCCAGCGCGAGGACCTCGTCCCACTCCTCGGGCGTCACCGGGGTGATCGACAGGCGGCTGCCCTTGCGGCAGACCTGCATGCCGGACAGCACCGGGTGCTCCTTGAGCACGGCCAGCGGCACCGGCCGGGCGAACTTGCGGCGATAGCGCACGTCGACCATCATCCAGCGCGGGTCGTCCGGGTCGCTTTTCGGGTCGAAGTACTTCGAATCGCGATCGAAGGCGGTGTGGTCCGGATAGGCGGTGCGCGCGATCTCCATGATCCCGACGATGCCCGGTTCGTCGCAATTGGAATGGTAGAAGAACGCGAGGTCGCCCTTCGCCATGTCGTCGCGCATGTAGTTTCGCGCCTGGTAGTTGCGAATGCCGTCCCAGTGATCGCGCTTGCCGGGTTGGGCGGCGAGATCGTCGATGGAGAAGGCGTCCGGCTCGCTTTTCATCAGCCAGTACCTCACCGTCCTTGCCATGGCGTTCAGTTCACCGTGCCCGCGGCGAAAGCCTCGCCGCGCTGGATCCGGCGGATGCCGCGCGCCCGACCGTTCGCCTCGTCGACATCGATCAGCACCGCGCAGCACGTGGCAGGACCACCGGCCGGTTCCATGCGCTGCGGCAGCTTGCTGAGGAAGCGGCTCAGCGACCCTTCGGTCTTCATGCCGATGATCGAATCATAACAACCGGTCATGCCCACGTCCGAGATGAAGGCGGTTCCGTTGGTGAGGATGCGCTCGTCCGCGGTCGGCACGTGGGTATGCGTGCCCACCACGGCCGCCACGCGGCCGTCGAGGTACCAGCCCATCGCGGTCTTCTCGCTGCTGGCCTCGGCGTGGAAGTCCACGAGTTTCACCTTCACGTCGGCGCCGAGGGAGGCGAGCGCCCCGTCGACCCAGCGAAACGGGCAGTCGAGATCGGGGTGCATGAACACCCGGCCCATGGAATTGAGCACGGCCACGCGCTCGCCGTTGCGCGCGGTGGCAACGAACACGCCGCGTCCGGGCGTGCCGGGCGGATAGTTGCCCGGACGGAGGAGGCGCGGCTCGTCGTCGATGAACTCCAGTGCCTCCTTCTTGTCCCAGACGTGATTGCCGGTGGTGATCACGTCCACGCCGCGCCCGAAGAACTCGTCGGCAATGTCCCGGGTGATCCCGAAACCGCCGGCGGCGTTCTCGCCGTTGACGACGACGAGGTCGATGTCGTACTCGGCAGCGAGATCGTCGAGGGCGGCGAGGAGCGCCCGGCGGCCCTCCTTCGCGACCACGTCGCCTGCGAACAATATCAGCATTGCAATCTCGGTCCTGGGTCAGTATGGCCGACGGGGGCGGCGCGGACCGGCCCCGGACCGCCGGCTGGTCGGGACCGTACAAATAAAGACGCCACCCGTATATGCCGTATCGGCCCGGTACCTTGAACCGAACGGTCCAAGTGGGGGTCCCAAAGCGCGCATCAGGCTTTCCGTTCAGGACGGACGTGCACAACAGCACGCCTATCAAGGAGCCCCTTTGCGAATTCTAGGTTCTAAGGGATTTGGGCCTACTCGCACACAACAGGCGGCGCATGACGGATTTTATCGCAAAGCGCGGCGCCTTGCATGGCGCGCTGGCCGGTGCGCGCGGCGGCGGTCGGGAGCTCAGCGTCCCTCGCGGCCGGACAGGGCGGCATCGATGCGCGAGAGCATGTCGTCGACGCGCTCCTCGACCCCGGCGGGGACCGCCGGCGTGGCGGCACCCTGCAGGTACTGGTTGGCGATGTTCAGGGCCGCCATGATGGCACAGCGCTCGTGGCCGATGACGCGGCCGGAGCGCTGGATCTCGCGCATCTGGCGGTCGAGGTAGGCGGCCGCGGCCAGCAGCTGGTCCTGCTCGCCGTCCGCGCAGGCGACGGTGAAATCGCGGTCCATGATATTGACCTTGAAACTCAGCTTGTCGCTCAACTGGACTCTCCGCCGTGTTGCCTGAGCCGCCCGATGATGGATTCCAGGCGTTTCTTCGCCTCGGCGTTCTTGGCCTTGAGCCGGGACTTTTCCTCGGCGAACTCCTTTTCTTTCTCCTTGAGATCCATGTTGTCGCGCCGCAGTCGCTGAACGGTGTCGATCAGTTCGTCAAGGCGGCGCGCCAGTGCCTCGATTTTTTGTTCCAAGGTGAACGATCCGGAAGGTGAATTGCGCCGGGGAACAGGACGTGGCCCGGGCCCGCCCACGGTCATTGACACGGTCTCGCATCGGCTACCGGCATCAGCGCGGAATTCTCGTCGGTTCACCCCCAAATTGCAACCGCGCCGCCGGCGCCGTGCGCAAGGCACGCGCACGCACGTACAATACGCGCGCAGCCGGCGTACGCATCCCGACATGAACGAAGACCACGACACAGTCGCCCGACACTTCGACGAGCTCGACGAACAGCTTCGCACCCACGGCACGGGCGCGGGCCTGGCCGAGATCCACGGCATGGCCTCGGGGCTGGTGTGCGCGGGCCGTACCACCAGCCGCGACGAGGACTGGCGCGCGCTGCTCGGCGAGGATGCGGTCGAACGCGGCACGCGGCGGGTGCTCGATGCCGCGTTCTCCCTCGCGCTTCGCTCCCTTGGCGCCGACGACTTCGCCTTCGCGCCGTTGCTGCCCGGCGACGAGGCCCCCATCTCCCGACGCATCGAGTGCATCGCCGACTGGTGCAGCGGCTTCCTGCAGGGCTGGCAGCTGGCCGGCGGCGAGAGCGCCGACGGCGTTGCCGCCGAGGCGCTGGGCGACATCCGCCGGATCGCGGGAATCGTGCCCGACGACGAGGATGCCGAAACCCAGCGCGGCCACCTGGTGGAAATCGAGGAATACCTGCGCGTCGCCGCCCAGATCCTGTACGACGGCGCCGAATCGCCCCGCAATCCCTGACCCGCAACCGACGATCGCCATATCCCGACCGATGAACAAGTCCATATTCAAAAAGCGCCGCCAGGAACTCATGCGGATGATGGAAAACGGCATCGCCGTGATCCCCACCGGCAGCGAGATGCCGCGAAACGGCGACGTCCATTATCGCTTCCGCCCCGACAGCGATTTCTACTACCTGAGCGGCTTTGCCGAGCCCGATGCCTGCATCGTGCTGGCCCCGGGCCGCGAGCACGGCGAGTACATCCTGTTCTGCCGCGAAAAGGACCCGGAGCGCGAACTGTGGGACGGCCGGCGTGCCGGCCTCGAGGGCGCCGTGTCCGACTTCGGGGCCGACGATGCCTTCCCGATCGACGATATCGACGAGATCCTGCCCGGTCTGCTCGAGAACCGCGACCGGGTGTACTGCACCATGGGCCGATTCGCCGAGTTCGACACCCGGTTGATCCACTGGCTCAACGAGGTGCGCACCAAGAGCCGCAGCGGCGTGCACGCCCCGGCCGGGCTTGTGGACATCGGCCACCTGCTGCACGAGATGCGGCTGGTCAAGCGGGCCGAGGAGGTGCGCCTCATGCGCCGCGCGGCCCAGGTGTCGGCCAGGGCCCACCAGCGGGCGATGCGGGCATGCCGTCCGGGCATGTACGAGTACCAGGTCGAGGCCGAGCTCGAATACGAGTTTCGCCTCGGCGGCAGCCATTACCCGGCCTACCCGTCCATCGTCGCCGGAGGCGCCAATGCCTGCATCCTGCACTACACCGAGAACTCCGAGAAGCTTCGCGACGGCGACCTGCTGCTCATCGACGCCGGCGCCGAGATCGACTGCTACGCCGCCGACATCACCCGCACGTTCCCCGTCAACGGCCGCTTCTCGGCGCCGCAGCGCGCCCTGTACGAGATCGTGCTCGCCGCCCAGCACGACGCCATCGCCGCCTGCGTCGCCGGCAACACGTGGAACGATCCCCACGACACCGCCGTGCGCACCCTGTGCGCGGGACTGGTCGACGCCGGCCTGCTCAAGGGCACGGTGGACGACGCCATCGAGCAGCAGACCTACCGCCGCTTCTACATGCATCGCACCGGCCACTGGCTGGGGATGGACGTGCACGACGTCGGCGACTACAAGATCGCCAACGAGTGGCGCACCCTGGAGCCGGGCATGACGCTCACCGTGGAACCGGGACTGTACGTGGCGGCGGCCGACGACGTCGACCCGCGCTTTCACAACATCGGCATCCGCATCGAGGACAACGTGCTGATCACGAAGAACGGCCCGGACGTGCTGACCACCGAGGCGCCCAAGGCGATCGACGACATCGAGGCGCTGATGGCCTCATGAGCGGCCTTGTGAGCGAGGAGTTCGATCTCGTCATCGTCGGCGGCGGTCTCGCCGGGGCGAGCCTCGCGGCCGCCGTCGGCGGCGCCGGGCGCCGCATCGCCGTGATCGAGCCGTTCCCCGCCGGCGACGAGCGCCAGCCGAGCTTCGACGAACGCACCATCGCCCTCACCTGGGCCTCGCGGCGGGTGTTCGAGGGCCTCGGCGCCTGGCCGGCGCTCGGCGACGACGCCTGCCCCATCACCTCGATCCACATCAGCGACCGCGGTCACTTCGGCGCGGCGCGCCTCACCGCCGCCGACGCCGGTACCGCGGCGCTCGGCTACGTGGTGCCGGCGCGCCGTCTCGGCGCGGCGCTCGCAGCACGGCTCGACGCGCTCGAAGGCGTCGACCTGGTCTGCCCGGCCACGGCCGAGCGCCTCGAGCGCAGCGACGGCGCGGTCGCCGTGACCCTCGGCGACGGCCGCCGGCTCGAGGCACCGCTGGTGGTGCTCGCCGACGGCGGCCGCTCGGCGCTCGGCACCGAGGCCGGCCTCGCCCTGCCGCTTCGCCACTACCCGCACAAGGCCCTGGTGGCCGTCGTCGGAATCGATCGCGATCACGGCCATCGCGCCTTCGAGCGCTTCACCGAGCATGGGCCGTTGGCGCTGCTGCCGGTAACGGGCCGACGCATGGCGGTGGCATGGACCCTGCCAGGGGAGGTGGCGGAAACGCTGCGCACGGCCGCGGACGATGTCTTTCTCGCCGCCCTCCAGGACGGCTTCGGCGATCGCGCCGGGCGCTTCGTTCGCGCCGGTGGGCGCCGCGTGTACCCGCTGTCCCTCGGCCGCCTGGCCCGGCCGGCCGCCGCTCGCGTGGTCGCCATCGGCAACGCCGCCCACATCGTCCACCCGGTGGCCGGGCAGGGCTTCAACCTGGGCCTTCGGGACGTGGCCGAACTCGCCGACCTCCTGGTCGCCGCGTGGCGCGACGGCGAGGACATCGGCGCCGATATGCTTCTGGATCGCTACGCCGCCTCGCGCGCGGCGCAGACCCGGCGCGTGAGCGCGTTCACCGACGGGCTGATCTCGCTGTTCACCAGTTCCGGGCTCGGTCCCCTGCGCGGACTGGGACTCGCCGCAGTGGACCGGATGCCCCCGTTGCGGCGTTTCTTCCTGGGCCGCACCATGGGGCTGGCCGGCCGCCTGCCGCGCCTCACCCGCGGGCTCGGCGCCTGGACGCGGCCCCGGCAGGCGCCGTGACAAGGCCCGAACCCCTCGACGTTCTCGTCACCGGCGGCGGTATTGCCGGCACCGTGGCGGCGGTGGCGTTCGCGAGCCGCGGCTTCGCCACCGCCCTGCTCGACCCCGATCCGCCGCGGCGACCGGGCGGTGCGTATGCACCGCGAGTTTCCTCGATCAACCCGGCCTCTGAATCGCTGCTCGCCGGCACGGGAATCTGGCGCCTGGTACAGCGCGGTCGGGTGTCGCCGTTCGAGCGCATCGAGGTTTTCACCGACGACGGCGCGCAGGCGATCGCCTTCGACGCAGCCGACGCCGGACTCGCCCACCTGGCGTGCATCGTCGAGAACGACCTCGTTGCCGCCGCCGCCCGCGAACGGCTCGACGAGATGGCCGACTTTCACGCGCTGCCGCCGGCGGCGCTGGCCGAAATGCGGCGCGCCGGCGAACTCACCGAAGTCGTCACCACGACGGGCGACACCCTGGCCTGCCGCCTGCTGGTCGCCGCCGACGGCGCCGACTCGACGGTGCGACGCCTGGCCGGGATCGGCCGCGACGTCTTCGACTACCGGCAGCAGGCGGTGGTGGCGCGGGTCGTTCCGGAACGTCATCACGGCGCCACCGCGCGCCAGAAGTTCCTGGCCGCGGGTCCGCTCGCCTTTCTGCCGCTGGCCGACGGCAGCTGCTCGATCGTCTGGTCCCTGGACAACGAGAGCGCAGCCGGGGTCATGTCCCTGGACGACGCCGCGTTCGCCGACCGCCTGGAGCGGGAATTCGACGGTCGGCTCGGGCGGATTCTCGAATGCGAGCGCCGCTACGCGTTCGCCCTGCGGCGTGCTCACGCCCGGCGCTATTACGCAGAGGGCGTGGCGCTGGTCGGCGACGCCTGCCACACCGTCCATCCGCTGGCGGGCCTCGGCGCCAACCAGGGCATCGCCGATGCCGCCGCCCTCGCCGACGCCGCCAGCCGCGCCCGCGACGCCGGCCAGCGGTTCTTCGCCGAGCGCGTGCTGGCCACGTACCAGCGCCGGCGCCGCCCTGCAAACCGCGCCGTGCTGGCGGCCATGGACCTGTTTCACCTCGGGTTCGCGGGCGAACCATCCCTGCCGGCGGAACTGGCGGCGCGGCTGATGCGGCTCGCCGACGCCAGCGCCACGGCGAAGCGATTCTTCATCCGTCGGGCGGGGGGACTCGCGCCCTGACGCGGGACGGGCGTGTCCGGGCGAATTCGTGCGCCCGCAACTCGTTGGACGCACCGAATGCGGTATCATCGGCCGCACCTCAAATCGATTCCGGCGGCACACCATGGGCTTTACCACAGACCTTAAGAAGGCCGGCCTGAAGACCACCCGGCCGCGCCTGAAAATCCTGAACATCCTTGAGACCGCCGACATCCGCCACCTGAGCGCCGAGGACGTGTACAAGATCCTGCTCGAATCCGGCGACGAGATCGGCCTGGCCACCGTGTACCGCGTGCTCACCCAGTTCGAGGGCGCGGGACTCGTCATCCGCCACAACTTCGAGGGCGGGCGCTCGGTGTTCGAACTCAACGACGAGTCCCACCACGACCACATGGTGTGCCTTGAGTGCGGGCGCGTGTTCGAATTCTTCGACCGCACCATCGAGGAACGCCAGCGGCAGATCGCCGAGCAGGCCGGGTTCACCATCGACGACCACTCACTGTACCTGTACGGCGTGTGCCGCGGGTTTCGCGACTCAGGCAAATGTTCATGGTCCGACAAGCTCGGCGAAGGGATCTTTCGCCTGAAACAGAAGTAGACCCGTCCGGGTCGCGCGACGCGGCCCGGCTCCCGCCGCCGCCAACCGGAGAAACTGAAACTTGGCCACGCTGATCTGCGGCTCGTTCGCCTACGACACCATCATGGTGTTCCCCGATTCCTTCCGCAACCACATCCTGCCCGAGCAGGTGCACATCCTGAACGTGTGCTTCATGGTTCCCGAGATGCGCCGCGAGTTCGGCGGCTGCGCCGGCAACATCGCCTGCAACCTGCACATGCTCGGCGGCGATGCGCTGCCCATGGGCACGGTCGGCCACGACTTCGGGCCGTACCGCGAGTGGCTCGCCCGCCAGGGAATCCGAGACGACCACGTCACCGAGTTGCCCGACACCTACACCGCGCAGGCGTTCATCACCACCGACATGGACGACAACCAGATCACGGCGTTTCATCCGGGCGCCATGTCGGGAGCGCACCACAACCACGTGCGCGACGTGCCCGGCATCGACCTCGGCATCGTATCCCCCGACGGCCGCGACGCCATGCTCCAGCACGCCCGCGAGTTCGCCGAGCGTTCCGTGCCGTTCGTGTTCGACCCCGGCCAGGGGCTGCCGATGTTCGACGGCGGGGAACTCGACAACTTCATCGATGCCGCCGAGTGGGTGGTGGTCAACGACTACGAGTCGAGGCTCCTGCAGGAGAAGACCGGGCACTCGCTCGAGGCCATCGCGTCGCGGGTCGCGGCGCTGGTCGTCACCCGGGGCGCCGAGGGTTCGGTGGTCCACGCCGCCGGCGACGTGATCGACATTCCCGCCGTCACCGCGGACGATCCGGTCGACCCGACCGGCTGCGGCGACGCCTTCCGGGGCGGCATGCTGTACGGCCTCGCCCAGGGCTTCGACTGGCCGACCACCGGGCGCATCGCGTCGCTGATGGGATCGATCAAGATCGCCAGCCACGGCACCCAGAACCACTCGGTGACGCCCGCGGAATTCGCCGAGCGGTTCCGCGAGGAATTCGGCTACTCCTACGCCTGAGCCGCGCCGGGTGGCCGTGTCCGGATCATCAGGTAGCCGATCATGAGCAGGCCCCAGGTCCTGGTACTGGCGATACTCGCCGCCACCATGGCGATGTTCCTGTGGGGCCGCTGGCGCCACGACATCGTCGCCGCCGCGGCACTGCTCGCCTGCGTGCTCGCCGGCCTGGTCGCACCTGTCGAGGCCTTCGCCGGCTTCGGCCACCCGGCCGTGATCACCGTCGCCTGCGTCCTGGTCTTGAGCCGCGGCCTGCAGAACTCGGGCGCCGTCGACGCCCTCGCCCGCCGCCTGCTGCCCGCCGAGGCCGGCGCCACGCTGAGCCTGGCAGCGCTGACCGGCGTCGGTGCGGTCCTGTCCGGGTTCATGAACAACGTCGGCGCCATGGCGCTGCTGATGCCGGTCGCGCTGCAGCTTTCCCGCAGACTGGAGCTGCCGCCGGGCCGGGTACTGATGCCGCTAGCCTTCGGCACCATCCTCGGCGGCATGACCACCATGATCGGCACTCCGCCCAACCTGATCGTCTCCGGGTTCCGCGCCGAGACCGGTCGCGGCAACTTCGCCATGTTCGATTTCGCCCCCGTCGGCGTGGCAGTGGCGATCATCGGGGTGGCGTTCATCGCCCTCGTCGGCTGGCGCCTGGTCCCGGCTCGCAAGCGATCCGGAACCGAAGATTTCGAAACCGGCGCCTATTTCACGGAGGTCCGGGTCGGGGACGGCAGCAAGGCCGCCGGCATGACCCTGCGCGAGGTCGAGGACGCGCTCGCCGACGCCGGCGCCCAGGTGGTGGCGTTGGTGCGAAACGAGGTGAGAATGAACGCGCCCTCGCCGGGACGCCGGATCCGCGCCGGCGACGTTCTCGCGATCGAGGCCGATGTCGACGATCTGCCCGACGTGCTGTCGGGCCTGGATCTCAAGCTCGAGGAATCGGAGTCCGCCGACACTGACGAGGAGCCGAACGCCGACAACCTGCCGGCGGAGGAGCCGCCCGGGAAGAAAGATCGGGACGAAGATGACGACGAACGGGCGCCGGCCTCGGACGAGATCGTGCTCATGGAGCTGGTCGTGCGCCCGGGCGCCTCGATCACCGGCCGCTCCGCCAGCGACCTCTCGCTGCGCACCCGCTACGGCCTCAACCTGCTGGCCGTGTCGCGCGAAGGAAGGCGTTCGAAGGCGCGCCTCAGGACACTGAAGCTCCAGCCCGGCGACCTGCTCCTGATGCAGGGTCCGCCCGAGTCGCTCGCCGAGTTCGCCTCGGACTCGGGCTGCGTGCCGCTCGCCGAGCGCGAGTTGCGCATCCCCGACCGGCGCCGGGCGATCACGGCCACGGTCATAATGGCAGGGGCCGTCGCCGGCGCCGCCTTCGGCCTGCTGCCGGCGGCGATCTCGTTCGCCATCGGCGTCGTCGCCTCGATGGTGCTGCGCACGGTGCCGCCGCGGTCGGTCTACGAGTCCATCGACGGCCCGGTGATCGTGCTGCTGGCGGCCCTGATTCCCGTTGCCGGGGCGATGGATGCCACCGGCACCGCCGATTTCCTCGCCAGGATGCTGATGGACAACGTCGCCGGCGGCGACGCCGTGATCGCGCTGGTGCTGGTGCTGGTGCTCAGCATGTTCCTGTCCGACGTGATGAACAACGCCGCCACCGCCGCCGTCATGTGTCCCATCGCCATCGGCGCCGCCGGAGCTCTCGGCGTGGCGGCCGACGC
>CBFGVH010000075.1:0-14432 GCA_965652415.1 uncultured Gammaproteobacteria bacterium
CTCGGCCGCGAGCGCCAGGACGAGTTCGCGGTTCGCTCGCTCACCCGGGCGATGCATGCCATCGACAGCGGCGCGTTCGACGCCGAGGTGACGCCGGTCACGGTGAAGCAGCGCAAGGGGGAACATGTCGTGCGCCACGACGAGCAGCCTCACAAGGCGAGCATCGAGAAGATTCCCCACCTGAAGCCGGCCTTTCGCGAGGGCGGCACGGTGACGCCGGCCAATTCGAGTTCGATCTCCGACGGCGCCGCGGCGCTGGTGATGACACGGGGGTCGACCGCGAGGGAACTCGGACTGCCGGTGATGGCGCGGGTCGTCGGCCATGCCACCAACGCGCGCGAGCCGCGCTGGTTCACCACCGCGCCGGTGGGCGCCATCGGTTCGCTGTTCGAGCGCACCGGCTGGACGGTGGACGACGTCGACCTTTGGGAGATCAACGAGGCCTTTGCCGTGGTGACCCTGATCGCCATTGACGAACTCGGCCTCGACCAGGACCGGGTGAACGTCAACGGCGGCGCCTGCGCCCTCGGCCACCCCATCGGGGCCAGCGGCGCGCGCATCGTCGCCACCCTGCTGCATGCACTCAAGGCGCGCGGCGGCCGGCGCGGCGTCGCCTCGTTGTGCATCGGCGGCGGAGAGGCCACCGCGATGGCGTTTGAACTGGTTCAGGAGACTCCATGACCGCCCCTATCGAGTTATTCTTCGACTTTTCCTCGCCCTACGGCTACATCGCCGCCAGCCGCGCCGAAGCGATCGAGCAGGCGACGGGGCGTGAACTCTCGTTCAACCCGTACCTGATGGGCGCGCTGTTCAAGTCCACCGGGCGCCAGCCGCTTGCCAGCCACCCGCTGGTGTGGGATTACGCGAAGCACGACGTTGCGCGCACGGCGCGCCGCTTCGGCATCGACTTCAACCTTCCGGAGCCGTTTCCGGTGGCCACCGCCTCGGCCTGCCGCGCCTTCTACTGGGTGCAGGCCAACGAGGGAGACGACGCGGCGCGCGCGCTGGCCATGGACCTGTTGCGAACCTACTTCGTCGACGGGCGCAACATCGCCACGGCCGAGACCGTGGCCGGTATCGCCGCGGCCGGCGGGCGCGACGAGGCCGCGGTGCGCGAGGCGCTGGCCGACCCGGCGCACAAGGAGGCGCTGCGCGAGCGCACCGACGCGGCGGCCGCGCGCGGTATCTTCGGTTCGCCCTACTTCATCGTCGACGGCGAGCCCTTCTGGGGCCAGGATCGCGTCGACGACGTGATTCGCTGGGCGCTCGGCGAGCGCTGGTAGTATCGCGGCAACCGTCGACACATCCGAGACAACCGGAGCTACCCCATGCACGGCCTTGAAGTTCTGCGCCGCGACGGCGGCGTCGTCGATATCGTCCTCGACCGGCCCGAGGTGCACAATGCCTTCGACGACGAGCTGATCGCCGGCCTTACCGATCTCATCGACACGCTGGCCGGCGACGAATCCGTGTCCGTCGTTCGCCTCGCCGGGCGCGGCAAGCACTTTTCCGCCGGCGCCGATCTCAACTGGATGCGCCGCACGGCCGACTACGGCGAGGCCGAGAACATCGCCGACGCGCGCGCGCTGGCCGGCATGCTCCATCGCCTGAACACCCTGCCCTGCACCACTATCGCCCTCGTGCAGGGCGCAGTCATGGGCGGCGCCGTCGGACTGGCGAGCTGCTGCGACATCGTGGTGGCGGCCGACAATGCCCGCTTCGCGCTGTCCGAGGTGCGCCTCGGCATCGTCCCGGCGACGATCGGCCCCTACGTGCTGGCCGCCATCGGCGCCCGCCAGGGCCGTCGCTGGATGCAGAGCGGCGAGCGTTTCGACGCCGACACCGCACGCGCCATGGGCCTCGTCCACGAGGTGGTCCCGGCGGCCGAACTCGAAGCGCGCGGCGAGGAGATCGTCGCCGAGCTGCTCAAGTGCGGGCCGGGTGCGCGGCGGGTCGCCAAGCAGCTCGTGTTCGACGTCGGCGGGCGGCCGATCGATGACGCGGTCATCGAGCACACGGTGAGTTGTATCGCCCGGGTACGCTCCGGCGACGAGGGCCACGAGGGACTGCAGGCCTTTCTCGACAAGCGCCCGCCGCGCTGGGGCTGAGGCGCCGGGCCGAATTTCTCGCCGATCAAGGGCAGCGCGCATGAAAGAGCTGCGGTCCATCCCCCTGGCCAGGCTCAGCGTTTGCGCACGAGCTGTATGCCGTCCCTGACGGTCAGCAGCACGGCCTCCACCCGCTCGTCGGCCGCAATGGTCCGGTTGAGTTCGGCGAGGATGCGCGAGGTGTCGTCCCGAGGATCGAGCACCTTGCCCGACCAGAGCATGTTGTCGAGAATGAGCAGACCACCTGGCCGCGTTCGAGCGAGAACCGCCTCGTAGTAGTCCGGGTAACGCTCCTTGTCGGCGTCGATGAAGGCGAGGTCGATCTGCCGATCCAGGCCGACGATGGTGTCGAGTGCGGGACCCATGCGGATCTCGATCTTGTGGCCGTGCCGACTGGCATCGAACGCCGCCTGGGCGACCTTCTGCACCTCGGCATCGATTTCACATGTGACGATCCGTCCATCTTCGTCCAGACCCTCCGCCATCGACAGTGCCGAATAGCCGGTGAATGTCCCGATCTCGAGCACGAATTGCGGCCTACAAAGCGTGACGATCAGCTTGAGCAGCCGGCCTTCCACGCGGCCCGTAAGCATGCCCGGATCAGCCATCTTCCGCCGGGTCATCGCCGCCAGCGATTGCAGGGCGTCGGGCTCCGGTGTCGTGTGATCGAACGCGTACCTGTCGACACGCTCGTCGACTGGTAATGCCATACGGTTCTCCCCGTCAGCTACGGACTTGCGTGCGGGCATTATCCCCTGCGCGGGGAGTGCTTGGAAGTGGTGGTAGAATGGAAGGTTCTTGTGCCACCTGTATCCCCCCCTTCAGCGTGAAGCGGCTTCCTGATCCGTTCGCCGCTATCGTGCACCAGTCCGGTTCTTCCCGCACGACCCGCGCCTTGTAAAGATGGTTGAATGACCGTCGTATCGGGCGTATACATGAATTGTCGAAAGGTGCGGCGGATAACGTTTCGCACCAGGTTGTCACCGAGTGTCGGGCATTTCCATGGAACTCGCGAGTGCCGGCGGCAATCCAATCCTGTAAGAGGTACTTGAGGTGGTTTGAAGGACCAACGACAAAGGCTCGAAATGCATGCAGACTTCAAAGCGCTCAACCATTCAACGTTGTATTCAACGAGGGTGAGACGTCGATGAGCGACAGCGGACATGAAAAGCACGAGCAGCGGAGCCGATTTGTCGACTCCCTCGCCGAGTACGCCAACGAGCAGCACGCACGTCGGTGGAAAGGTACGCTGGCCGACTTCCTGCGCGATATTTTTCCGCACGATCCGGTGCGCCTGTCGCGCAGCAGCCACCAGTACGTCTGGGACATGATCCAGTGGTGCGGGTCCGAGGTCTCGGACGAAGGCGAGAATGTCACGCGTTTCAAGCTGTTTGCCGACGATCTGTTCGGCATCGACGAGCCGCTGGAACGTTTCACCAACTACTTCAAGGCCGCGAGCGAAGGCTCCGAGGTCGGCCGGCGCCTGCTGCTGCTGCTTGGACCGCCGTCCGGCGGCAAATCGAGCCTCGTGACGCTTATCAAGCGGGGGCTGGAAGCCTACAGCCACACGGATGAAGGGGCCCTCTACGCGCTGGCCGACAGCCGCGTCAACGAGAGTCCGCTCACCGTGATCCCCACCGCCAAGCGCGGCGAGTTTCGCGATGCCTACGGCGTCGACTTCGACGGTCTGCCGACGCCTTACCTGCAGCAGGTGCTCGAGGACGACTACGGCGGGGACGTCATGAAGATGCCGGTGTACCGGGTCTTCATCAGCGAGGCCTCGCGCACCGGCATCGGCACCTATGCGCCGCACGATCCCAATACCGCGGACATCGCCGACCTGGTCGGCTCGGTGGACCTGTCGAAGGTCGCGCAGTACGGCGACGAGGGCAACCCGCGAGCCTGGTCGTGGTCGGGTGCGCTGTACGCCGCCAACCGCGGCGTTCTGGAAATGATCGAGATTCTCAAGGTTAAACGCGAGTTCCTTTACGTGCTGCTCACACTGACCCAGGAGAAGAACGTCAAAGTCTCGCGCTTCCCGCTGATCCACCTGGACGAGAGCATCATCGCCCACACCAACCTGGCCGAGTTCCGCCGCTTTCTGCAGGAAAAGGAGAACGAGGCGCTGCTTGACCGCATGGTCATCGTGCAGGTGCCCTACACGCTGCGCTACCACGACGAGGCAAGGATCTACCGCAAGCTTTCATCGGTGACGCCCACCTTTCGCGAGGTGCACCTGGACCCGCACGCACTCAATGTCGCGGCCGTGTTCGCGGTGTTGACCCGGCTGTCGCCGTCGGAACGCGACGACCTGGGCCTGGAGAAGAAGGTGCGGCTCTACGCCGACGATGACGTGGAGGGCATCTCGACCCAGGACGCGGAGAAGATCCGCCGCGAGTCGCCCGACGAGGGCATGGACGGCGCCAGCCCGCGCTTCGTGATGAACGCGCTCGCCGGCGCCATCAGTCGCAGTGAGCGTCAGAGCCTGACGGCGATGGAGGTGTTGCTGGCGATCAAGGACAACATCGACGCGGATGCGCGCATGGATGCCCGCAAGAAGAACCAGTGGAAGGACTACCTGATCATGACCCGCAAGGAGTTCTACAACCGCTGGGTGAAGGAAGACGTCCACAAGGCATTGTTCGTGTCATTCGAGAAGGAGGCCCACGCGCTGCTCGAGAAGTACCTCGACGAGATCGAAGCGGTGCTCGACAAGCGCAGGATCATCGATCCCATCACGGGCGACGAGCGAGATCCCGACGAGCGTTTCCTGCGTTCGGTGGAAGAGAAGATCAGGATTTCCGACTCCGGCAAGGAAAGCTTCCGCCAGGAGGTGGTGCGCAAGGCAATGGGTGCGTACAAGCGCGGCGAGAAATTCACCCTGGACAGCCACACGCGACTGAAGGAGGCCATCGAGCATCATCTGTTCGAGGAGCGCCGCGACGTGCTGCGCCTGGTGACCTCCAGCGCGCGGCCCGACGAGGAGGCGCAGAAGAAGATCTCTGCCGTGGAAAGCCGCCTGATCGAGGACTATGGGTACAACGAGCACAGCGCGCGCGAGGCCTTGAACTACGTCACCACGCTGCTCTCGCAGGAGTGAGTGTCCTGTCGTGGCGGCCGATTCGACATCGTCCGGTAACGGCGCAGGGCGGCGCTGGTACGACCTGTTCTCCCGCGGCGCGCATGACTGGCTGCGCCACAATGCCAAGCTGCGCGAAGCGGTGCGCGAGCATCTGCCGGAGCTGGTCTCCCGTTCCGACGTGCTGAGTCGGCCGAGCGACCGCAAGGTGCAGGTGCCGGTGCGTTTCCTGGAGCACTACCGCTTTCGACTGCGCGAGGACGACGAACCCCGGGGTGTGGGCCAAGGCCAAGCCAGGCCGGGCGACGTGCTCGGGCGCGGCGGATTGAAGGAAGCCGAAGGCGGCACCGAGGGCGGCATCGGCGGCGGCGAACTGCGCTTCGTTTTCGAACTCGATGTCGACGACATCGTCGAGTGGATCTGGGAGGAGCTCGAGCTGCCCGATCTTCAGCCGCGCAGCGCCGGCACATTGCTCGACGAGGAAGTCATCCACGAAGGCTGGGACAAGCGCGGCGCGCGCTCGCGGCTGGACCGCCGCCGCACGCTGCGCGAGGCCGTCAAGCGCCGCGCCGCGCACACCGGCGACGCAGCGCCGTTCACCGACGACGACTTGCGCTACCGCCAGATCGCGCGCCGCGAACGCCCCGCGACACAAGCCGTCGTGCTGTTCATCCTCGACGTATCCGGTAGCATGGACGAAGGCCGGCGCCGGCTCGCGAAAAGCTTTTTTTTCTGGGTGGTGCACGGACTGCGGCGCCGGTACGGCCGGGTCGAGACGGTGTTCATCGCGCACACCAACGAGGCCTGGGAGTTTACCGAGGAGGAGTTCTTCAAGGTGTCGGCAACCGGCGGCACGATCGCCTCGTCGGCATTCGCCCTCGCCCGCGGCATTCTCACCGACCGCCATGACACCGAGCGTTACAACGCCTATATTTTCTACGCTTCCGACGGCGACAACTTCGCCGACGATCGCCGCAAGGTGAACGACCTGCTCACCGGCCTCGGTGAACGGGTCAACTTCATGGGGTTTCTCGAAACCCCGCAAAACTTCCTGGAGAACGGCCGCTCGGAGATGGGACGGCTGTTCAGGGCCCTGGCCGCGCGGGACTTCCCGGTGGCGAGTTACACGGTACACGAAGCCGATGACATCTGGGGCGCGATACGGGCATTCTTCCGCCACGAGGCGGAGCAGGCCTCCTGACGTGGACAAGGACAGGAAAACCGAACACGACGATGCCTCGGACCTCGCCGGAATCCGCTCGCGAATCGAGTCGCTCGCCGCCGAGCAAGGCCTCGACTTCTTCCCCGTGGATTTCGAGCTCGTACCCGACACCTTCATGATGGAGATCGCCGTCTACGGGCTGCCCGTGCGCATGCCGCACTGGTCCTTCGGCGTGCGCTACATCTACCAGTACGTGCAGCGCCGCATGGGCGCTTCGAAGATCTTCGAGGTGGTGTTCCCGGGCAATCCCAACCGTGCCTACCTGCAGAACAGCAATACGCTGAGCGATAACACGCTGGTGACGGCCCACGTACTCGGCCACGCCGATTTCTCGCGGAACAACGCATTGTTCGCGCGCATGCAGCGGGAGGTCGGTTACCGCATCGTCGAACAGGCCGCCTCCCGCGCGCGCCAGATCGAGGACGCGATCCGCGAACACGGCCAGGACAACGTAGAACGGGTGCTCGATGCCGCGCTTGCGCTGGAGCAGTGTATCGACGTCGGCAGGCCGATCGAGCGCGAGAACTATCCGGTATATGTCGAGCCGCGCCAGGGGCGGGTCGCGCCGCCCACCGGGTTCGAGGAACGCTTTCGCTCACTGCCCGGCGCCGACGAGCCGCCGGCGGTGGCCACCGAGCGTATCCGCGCCCCGTTGCCACCCTATCCCGAAACCGACCTTCTGTGGTTCATCGCGCGTCATGCGCCGGAGATGGAGCCGTGGGAGCGCGACATCTTCCTTGCGGTACGCGAGGAGTCGTACTACTTCTACCCGGTTTTCGCATGCCATATCATGAACGAGGGATGGGCGAGCTACTGGCACGCGCGGCTGCTGCGCGAAGCCGACTTCCTGCCCCGGCATCTCTATCTTGACGCCGTCAAGGCACACTCGGACGTCGTCAGGCCATTCGCCGGGACCGGCCAGGTGGCGCTGGACATCAACCCCTACCACCTCGGATTTCACATCTGGGAGCGCATCGTCGACGAGCGGGGCCTGGACGCCGCCTTTCGCATTCGCGTCGAGGATGACGACTTCGGCTTCATCCGTAACTACCTGAGCGAAGACCTGGCGAGAGAGCTGCGCCTGTTTACTCACAAGCGCACCCAGGGTCCCGGGCCGAACGCGGCCGTCAGGGAGCGTTACACCGTGCTCGATGCAGACATTCACGACCTGCGCGAGACCATCCTGGCATCGCGATTCAACTTCGGCGCACCAAGGGTTGCGGTCAGTGAGCTTGCCCAGGACGGCAGCCTCGTGCTCGAACACGACGCCGGTACCGACGGACGCGGTCTCGACCTGGAACGCTCGCAAAAGGTGCTCGAGTACATCGGGAAGGCATGGCGCCGTCCCGTGCGCCTCCACACCATCGACCACCGCGGCGACGCGACGGTCCTGGAAGTGAACTGAAAGTCCGGCTAATCCGCTCTGTACGGGCAACCACCCGTCCCTCCTTCAGTGGCGGGAGCTCGGGCCGGCCGACCGGAAGTACCCGGGTTCGCGCACGGGTTCCGTTTACTCGACTCTCCGACCCGCCTTGGGCGCCGCTGCAGGCGCGCGATATGTGACGTTATTCGCGACCAAGGGCAGTAGTGCATCCCGCCGCCTGGCAGGACGCACCGTGGGCACCCAGCCGACGCCGGATCCACTCGCCGCCGGGGGCGCGCGGTCGGCCGGAGGCGAGGGCCTCGTGGTGCGCCGGGCGCGCTGTACGGTAGACGATACCAAGCGGCCACGGCAGCGCACCCGAGCCGTCTATGGCGGCAAGACGGCGGGCCATCTCCCGGTCGGCCGGATGGTGCACGGCGGCGGCATGGTCGTCGGCCGTGAATACCGCAAGCCGGCCGTCGTCACCGAGGCCGAGGGCGCCGCCCTCGAACCGCATCGGTCGTCCTTCCTCGAGCCATAGACGCCGCCCCGGGTCCTTGAGGTGCGCGAAGGCACCGTCGTGAAAGATCGGGCAGTTCTGCAGGATCTCCACGAATACGCTGCCGCGGTGGCGCGCCGCGGCGACGAGGATGTCGTGCAGGCGGGCGGTGTCGGTGTCCATGGCGCGCGCCGCGAAGCTGGCGCCCGCGCCCAAGGCGAAGTCCAGGGGATTGACCGGCTGGTCGGGGTTGCCATTGGGACTCGAGCGAGTGGCGAGGCCGGCCGGTGAGGTGGGGCTGAACTGGCCCTTGGTCAGGCCGTAGATGCGGTTGTTGAACAACAGCACCTTGATGTCGACGTTGCGCCTGAGGGCATGCAGCAGGTGGCCGGCGCCGATGGACAGCCCGTCGCCGTCGCCGGTCACCACCCACACGGTGAGTTCCGGGTTGGCCAGCTTGACGCCGGTGGCAATGGCCGGGGCGCGGCCGTGGATGCCGTGCAGGCCGTAGCAGTCGACGTAGTAGGGAAAGCGGCTGGAGCAGCCGATGCCGCTGACGATGACGTGATCCTCCTTGCGCGCGCCGATGGTGACGAGCATCTTCTGGAACTGCGCGAGGATGGCGTAGTCGCCGCAGCCCGGGCACCAGCGCACCTCGTCGGCACCCTGGAAGTCCTTGCGCGTGGGGGCGCGTGCGTGCGCCTCGGCGGTGGCGACCCCGCTCATGAGACGAGTGCTCCGGTGATGGCCCGCTGAATCTCCCCGAGGCCGAAGGGCCGCCCCTGCATCTGCGACAGCGGCCGCGCATCCACGAGGAACCTGGCGCGAAGCCGTTCGGCGAGCTGGCCGCGATTCTGTTCCGGTACGACCACCCGGTCGAAGCCGCGCATGATGGCCCCGATCTCCTCGTCGAGCGGATTGAGCCACCTGAGGTCGAGATGGCTGACGTCGAGACCGCGGCGCCGGCAGGCCGACACGGCTTCGCGAACCGCGCCGAAGGCCCCGCCCCAAGTGACCAGCAGCAGCCGTCCCTGCCGCTCGCCGGCGAGGTCGTAGGCATCGTCCAGGCGTTCGCCGAGTGCGGCCACCTTTCCCGCCCGAAGCGACGTCATCGCCTCGTGGTTGGCGCCGTCGTAGCTGATGGCTCCGCTGCCGTCGGCCTTTTCGAGGCCGCCGATGCGATGCTGCAGTCCCGGCGTGCCTGGCGGCGCCCACCGCCTCACCTGGCGGGCATCACGCACGAACGGTTGAAACGGCTGGTCCGCCCCTGCCTGGGCCTGGGCGAGCGGCGGCCGGATGGGCGCCAGCGAATCGAAGTCCGGGGCGCGCCACGGTTCGGAGCTCACCGCCAGCGCCGCGTCCGACAGGAGGATCACCGGCGTCATGTGCTCGACCGCGATGCGCACCGCCTCGATCGCGGCGTCGAAGCAGTCCGCCGGGCTGCGCGCGGCGATTACCGGCAGCGGCGCCTCGCCGCTGCGCCCCGCCAGGGCGATGTCGAGGTCGCCCTGCTCGGTACGCGTGGGCATGCCGGTGCTGGGACCGGCGCGCTGCACGTCGACGACCACCAGCGGCAGCTCGAGGGCGACCGCGAGCCCGATCGACTCGCTCTTCAGCGCAAGGCCCGGACCGCTGGTCGCGGTGACGCCGATGGCGCCCGCGTAGCTGGCGCCGATGGCGGCGCCGACGGCGGCGATCTCGTCCTCGGCCTGGAACGTGGTCACACCCGGGTCCCGCTTGCGGGCCAGGAAGTGCAGGATGTCGGAGGCGGGCGTGATCGGGTAGGCGCCGACCACCATGTGTCGGCCGGCCAGGGCCGCCGCGGTCATCAGGCCGAGCGACAGCGCCTCGTTGCCGGTGACGGTGCGACCGGCGCCGTCGTGCTCGACAGCCGCCGGCCGCACGACGTCGAATGCGGCCAGCTCGAGCGCCTCGGCCAGGGCGGTGCCGGCACGGAACACGACACGGTTGGCGTCGCGCGAGAGGACGTCGGCGGCGAACTTGCGCCCGATCCACTCGAGGATGCCGGCTTCGTCGTGTCCGAACATGGAATACACCAGGCCGAGGGCGAGGAAGTTGCGCGCCTTGAGCGCCCCGCTGCGCTTGACACCGAAGGGCCTGGTCGCTTCGAGGGTGGCGGCAGTCATGTCGACGGCCACCAGGCGCACGCCGGCCTCGTCCAGCGCATCGAGCGGATCGGCTGCGTACCCGGCCTGGGCGACGGCCCGCGGCGTGAACGCGCCCTGGTCGACGATGACGATACCGCCGGGAGCGATGTGTTGGATGTTCGTTGCCAGCGCCGCCGGGTTGAGCGCGACCAGCACGTCCGCCGCATCGCCGTGGCTGCCCAGCGGACCTTCGCCGAACCGGACCTGGAACGCCGACACGCCGGCCCTGCTCCCGGCCGGGGCGCGGATTTCGGCCGGGAACTCGGGAAAAGTGACGACATCGCTGCCGCCCAGCACGGCGTCCGCGGTGAACCGGTTACCTGCGAGCTGCACGCCGTCCCCGGAATCGCCGCAGAAGCGGACCACCACCGTGGAGGGCAACTGTGCGGCCGGTTCGAGGCCGCCGTCGTTGTACGTGATAACGGTCATCAGGCTACAAGTCGGGCTGAAAATCCTATGCCGAGCGCGAGCAGCAGCACTGCCAGCGCCCGGGTGAGCAGCAATCCCGGCACACGATCGGACAGGCGCGCGCCGATATACACGCCGGGCACCGAGCCGGCCGCCAGCTTGGCAAGGAGCACGGTGTCGACGGTGCCGAGGTGCCAGTGGCCGATCCCCGCCGCCAGCGCCAGCAGCACCGCGTGTGCGATGTCGGTGCCCACCACCGTCGTCACGGGCAACTGCCGGCATGCCATCAGCAGCAGCGCGGCGCCGAGCGCCCCTGCGCCCACCGACGACGCCGTGACCAGCGTGCCGAGCACGACTCCGCCGGTGACGATGAGCCATGGGGCCGGCGCCTTGCCCGGTTCCTCACGGTGCCCATGCAGCCAGGGCCGTGCCAGTACCACGATCGCCGTGAGCACCAGCGCAACGCCCAGGATCGCTGTGACCACGTCGCCGCGGTCGCCGCTGCTCGTGCCGAGTTTCCCGAGCAGCCACAGCATCGCCGCGGCCGCCGGCAGGCTGCCCGCGGCCAGCCTGGCGACGAGACGCCAGTCGACGTTGCCGCGCTGCTGATGGACCAACGCCCCGACCGACTTGGTCACGGCCGCGTATACGAGGTCGGTGCCCACCGCCACCGACGGCGGTATCCCGTACAGCATCAGCGCCGGCGTCATCAGCGCCCCGCCGCCGACCCCGGTCAGTCCCACAAGCACGCCGACCGCGAATCCGGTCGGCACCAGCACCAGGTCCATGGCCCGATCTCCCTAGTGTCCTGACCCGCGTGCTCAGCCGGTGCGGCGCAGGTTGCCGGCGTGCAGGCCGCACTCCTTGTGTGCGACGTCCTCCCACCACCAGCGCCCCTCGCGCTCGTGCTGTCCGGGCAGCACCGCCCGCGTGCACGGTGCGCAGCCGATGCTGACGAAGCCCCGTGCGTGCAGCGGGTTGAACGGGACGTCGTGCTCGCGGATGTAGTCCCACACCTGGCGTGAGGTCCAGTGCGCGAGCGGGTTGAACTTGACCAACGACCCGGCGCGCCCGCTGAACGCGGCGTCCTGCTCGATCGTCTCCACCGCGCCGCGGGTGCCGACGCTCTGGTCGCGACGCTGGCCCGTGATCCAGGCGTCGAGCCCGGACAGCTTGCGTGCCAACGGCTCGACCTTGCGCACCTGGCAGCAGCTCTTGTGGCCACGCTCGTAGAAGTCGAACAGGCCGTGCTCGCGAACCAGTGCCTGCACCGACGCGGCTTCGGGGAACAGTACTTCCAGCGACAGGTCGTAGCGCCGGCGCACGATGTCGATGAACTGGTAGGTCTCGGGGTGCAGGCGTCCGGTGTCGAGGGTGAACACCGGCACGTCGGGCCTGATCCGGGTGGCCATGTCGACCAGGACGACGTCCTCGGCGCCGCTGAACGACAGTGCGACGGCGTCGAATCGCCCGAGGGCCTGTCTCAGGATGCGGACCGGGTCGGTCTCCCGGGCATCCAGTTCGACCACGTTGGGCCGGGCGGAGTCGGAGGATGAAGTCACGATAACGCTCCTTGTGATTCGTCGGGCAGGTGTCTATCCGTGGCGCTGGCGGGCCAGCCGCCGCTCGCGCCAGGCGGCGTTGATGAACCGCGGCCGATCGGCGAGTTCGAGGCCGTTCTCCAGGATCACCTCGGCGACGCTGTAGCGCGCCAGCAGCTCAGCCTGGTCGGGCAGGAGGTTGCCACGCACCTCGATCGCGCCCGTGAACTCGCGGCTCTCGGACAGCGCGCGCACCTGCGAGAAGAAGCGACCGTCGGTGAAGGCGGCGACGCGAATCACCACCCGCGGCGCACCGGCCGCGCGCTCGAGGAGCTCCGCTACCGCGACGGTCGTGTCGACCTCGATCACGGGCTCGACAACCGGCGCCGAACCCGGCGCTCGCGCACTATGCCGCGCGGTCATAGACGCGCTCCCGGAAGCGGTCGATCCCGACCCGGCGCACCGCGGCGAGGAACGGCTCCTCGTCGTCGAAACGCAGCTCGAGGTAGGTTCTCACCACCGACTCGACCGCGTCGGCGATCTCGGCGCGCGGCACCGCCGGTCCGATTCGTTCGCCGATGGCGGCATCGGGCCCGGGCGAGCCGCCGAGTGTGATCTGGTACCACTCCTCGCCCCGCTTTTCGACGCCGAGAATGCCGATATGACCCGCGTGGTGGTGGCCGCAGGCATTCATGCAGCCGGAGATGTTGATCTTGATCGGCCCGATATCGAACTGCTCGTCGAGCGAGGCGAACCGCTGGCCGATTTCCTCGGCGACCGGGATCGAGCGAGCGTTGGCGAGGCTGCAATAGTCGAGCCCCGGGCAGCAGATCATGTCGCCGACCAGGGAGATGTTCGGCGTCGCCAGGCCGATCGCGTCCAGCTCGCGCCAGACCCGGCAGACATCGGTCGCCTTGACGTGGGGCAGGAGCAGGTTCTGGGTATGCGTGGTTCGCACTTCGCCGTGCGAGTAGAACTCGGCGATGTCGGCGAGGCGCTCCATGCGCGTCGCGTCAAGATCGCCCGGGGCCTGCCCGGGCGCCTTCAGCGACACGTACACCGCGTGGTAGCCGGCGCGCCGGTGGCGCTCGGTGTTGTACTGGAACCAGCGCCCGAAGCGCGGATCGAGCAGCGACCTCGCGGCGATGTCGCCCGTGTCGTCCACCCGTTCGAGCCGCGGACCGGCGAAATGGCGGCGGAGGGCCGCCAGCTCGGCCTCGTCGACGGGCGGCACCGTCTCGCGGGTGGACCTCCATTCCTTTTCCACCATGGCGCCGAAGGCTTCCGCGCCGGTCTCGCGCAGCAGGATCTTGATGCGCGCCTTGTACTTGTTGTCGCGCCGGCCGAGCTGGTTGTAGACGCGCATGATCGCGTCGAGGTAGCCGAGCACGTGGCGCGCGGGCAGGAACTCCCGAATGGTCGTCGCGACAACCGGAGTGCGCCCCATGCCGCCGCCGACGTGCACGGCAAAGCCGACCGCGCCGCCCGCGTCCCGGACCAGGTTCAACCCGATATCGTGGAAGCGGGTCGCGGCGCGGTCGGCGGGCGATCCGGTTACGGCGATCTTGAACTTGCGCGGCAGGAACAGGAACTCGGGGTGCAGGGTGAACCACTGCCGGATCAGCTCGCACCACGGACGCGGATCGTCGACCTCGTCCACGGCGATGCCGGCGAGGTGATCGGTGGTGACGTTGCGCACGCAGTTGCCGCTGGTCTGCATGGCGTGCATGCCGTCCCCGGCCAGGGTCTCCAGGATGTCCGGGGCGCGCTCGACGGACGGCCAGTTGAACTGGATGTTCTGGCGGGTGGTGAAGTGGCCGTAGCCGCGGTCGAACTCGCGCGCCACCCGGGCGAGCATGCGCAGCTGGCCGGCACTCAGGATGCCGTACGGGATGGCCACGCGCAGCATGGGCGCGTGAAGCTGAAAGTACAGCCCGTTCATGAGCCGAAGGGCGCGGAACTGGTCCTCGTCCAGGCGCCCGTCGAGGTAGCGGCCGGTCTGCTGGCGAAACTCCGCGACACGCCGATTCACCAGGTCGCGATC
>CBFGVH010000076.1:0-14330 GCA_965652415.1 uncultured Gammaproteobacteria bacterium
CGACACCGGGGAAGCCACGGACTGAAACCTGGCGAACCCGGCCGGAGGCGGTCGGTGAACCCCGACCGACGGCCTCCGTGCCAAATGCCGCCCGGAACAGGTCGGATCACGTCGCTACGGCGCCCCGACCTGATTCCGGGCACCCACCCGGGGAGCCTCGATGGAGGCTGTGACGATGAAACAGCACCTGATCACGACGAACATCCTGGCGGCCGCCGCGTTGAGCCTGCTGCTGGCGGCCTGTGGCGATATCGACGACACGGATCCGGGCGCGAACCCCGATGCGTCGCTTGGTGGTACACAGACGTCGCCCGACGGCCTCGGCCAGCAGGGCACCGACGCCGCCGAGCCGATGAACTCTTCCGGCGGAAGCGGAGGAGATGCCTCGCAGTAAGGCAGTAGCCCGACATCGGATCGCAATCCTGGCGGAGCCGGACCCGGCGCGCGGCGCTCCTGCCTTTTAGCGCCACCCGGGCCCCGCCCAGGGTCATCCGTCCTGCGTCTCTTCGGCGGCAGGTGCATCCTGCGACGATGCGGTCGCCTGCGTGGATGGCGCCGAAAGCTCGGCCAGGCGCAGGTTTCGTCGGGCCCGGGGAAGGCGGCCCAGCGCCCGCACCGCGTCGTAGAACTTCGGCAGGTTGCCGTCATACCGACTCAGCAGTTCCTCGAACGCGGGCACCATCGCGTTGTACGAGCCCACCGCGGCGAGGTATGCATTGTTCACATCCGGCGGCAGCGTGCGCAGGGGCCCCGGTCCGTCCGACAGCCGGGCGCGCAGCTCGTCGTAATCCCGCCTCAGCTCCTCCAGGAACTCGCCCTTGCGAACCAGTTTCGCGGCCGCGTCCCCCTCGCCTGCGTACAATGTCTGCAGGCGAACGCGATAGGCGAGGATCAGTTGCAGGATTTCTTCGTTGCTTGCCGCCAGTTGCCGGGCTCGCTCGTACCAGTCCGACTGGCCGCGCGCGGCCAGCCACCTGCGAGCGCCCTCGCGCTCCACGGCAGTGGCGAACGACTCGTTGAACACCGTGTCGCCCGCGAGGTAAAACAGCTCGTGGGCCAGTTCGTGAAAGATCAGGGAGGCGAGCCTGGCATCGGCGTAGTGGAGGTAGGTACTCAGGACCGGGTCGTCGAACCACCCCAGGGTCGAGTACGCCCGCACGCCGCCGACGAATACATCATAGCCCTCGGCCTGTCTTGCCTCGGCGAATGCCATGGCCCGCTCGCGCTGGAAGTAGCCGCGATAGGCGACACACCCGGCCACCGGGAAACACCACCTGGCGGGTTCGATCGACAATGGCGGGGCGGCGAATACGTTCCATACAACGAATTCGCGACCGACATCGACGAACCGGGAATAGCTGGCGGAATCAGGCAGGCCGAGTTCCCGAACGGCGAACTCCCGGATCTCCCGAACCAGCGCGAGCCGTTCGCGCACCGCGCCCGGGACCGCGTCATCGGCGATGACATCGGCGATGGGCCGGGTCTTGCGCAGCAACTCCACCTGGCCGCCGATCGACTGCACGTAGTAATCGTCTATCGAGCACGCAATGGCCAGCGCGATCAGTGTGAGCGCGGCCGCCAATCGGCGAACCACGAGTCGCCGCGCTCGCCGGCAGTCACCCGTCGAACCGCGAACCCGGTGCGCGGGAGCTTCGATGCGAGCTACCACGTTCCTGCCGCAACCCTGCGCCCGGGCACGTGGCCGCGGCCGGATCGGAAGGCGACGGGATCGACGATACGATCGCCGTCATCGCGAGCGAGTTCTTCGACCTGCGCAGGCGCGAGCCCGCCGCCGATCGAGCGCACGACCAGCCAGTCGCCGCCCCGATCGATCAGCCACTTGCGGTAGGCTCCCGCGACATCCTCGTTCTCCAGGGCATTCAACGCCGCCATTTCGCGGTCGCGGGAGTCGAAGGCAAGATTGCCGCGATCCAGGTCGAGCCAGAAACGATCCGCTCGCATTTCCGGACGGCGGCCCTCCCCGGTCAGCATGCCGACAATCGCGTCGCGCTGTCGATCAAACTCTTCTTGAGACATCTCTCGCAGCACAGAGTCGGTGCGCCGAAGGAAGTCGACGATGCGGGCCTCGATTTCCACCGGGTCGACCGTCGGTGACTGTACGATGAAGGCGATGCCGGGCGAGTCCAGCAACGGGAGGTAGACCACCCGAACGACATAGCCGATATGCTGCTTGGTGCGCAGATCGTGAAAGAACCGGGGGGCGAGAATCCGGGCGATCATCCGCAACCTCGCGCGCGTGTCGTAGCTTCGGTCCGGGCCCTGGACGTAGACGGTGAGCGCGGAGTCATCGTGATCGATCTCGAGTTCGCGCACGCGCCGACGGCCGTCGGCGACATCCACCACCGCGGCCGGCGCGCCGATGTCCGCCGCACCTGCACCGGCAAGGACCCCGTCGCGCAGCAGGGCTGCGAGCGCATCGGCGTCGTCGGCCGTCATGTTTGCGTGAATCAGCGCGACCGCCGAAACGGCCGTCCAGAACACGTCGACGAATTCTCGCAATTCCTCGAGTGTGATCGTCTCCAGTTCGGCCAGCCGTTCGTCCGCCGTCCACCTTTGCGCCAGCAGCAACCGGCTCAGTTCCCCGGTCGTCTGCCGATGGGGGACGTCGCGCGACACGTTCGCCCACTGTCGACGCAGGCTCTGCCTCGAAAGTTCAAAGCGGGCCGCGTCCAGCGACGGGAAGCGCATCGCCGAAGCAACCCGCTCCACGAGGCGCCCGTAGCCATCGCGGTAGCCCGAGACCCGAAGCATCAGTCCGTCAGTACGCGTGTGAAGCGAATAGCCCCCCCCGGCGCGGCGGGCCGCGTGGACGGCTTCGTAGAGCTCGTCGTTGACCATCGTCACGTACAGCGCCGCCAACGCCGCGTGCCGCGGGTGATCCATCGGCGCGGCAGGACGCACGCCCAGGTAGAGTTCCGTGCGCGGCGCATCGAGTTCCGTGTCGCGGTGAAACCACACATCCAGACCCGGCTCCCGCACGAGGCGCACGGGCACGGTCGCCTGTGCCCGGTCGCTCGGGACGCTCGTATCCACCGGCAGGAACCGGTTGGGCGGCGGCAACGCCGTGTCCAGTGCCGCCCTTGAGGCGGATTCGGACCAGGCGGCCCGCCGATCGTGGTCGATCGGCGCCTTGCGGTAGTCGACCTGGAACCGCGGTTCGTGTCGATCGGTCTCGAGCCCGGGCGCCACCACGGTCATCAGGACATTGTCCGGCCGCAGCCGTTCGAGGTAGGCCACGATCAATTCAGGATCGTAGTCGTCAAGCGCGTATGGCCCGCGCAGGACGTCGCGCATCGGATAGCGATGCATGTTGCGGGCGAGCGAACGTACGAGGTGAATCGGCGCCGTGTACCGATTGAACCGGAAATCTAGCTCGGCCTTGCGCTGCAGCTCCTCGAAGCGCCACTTCTCGACTCCGCTGTCGCGGATACGATCGATCGCGGCGAACACCATGCCGACCACATCGTCGAGGTGCTCGAGGCCCAGGGGCGAGAGGCGCACGCTGATCTTGAACATGGTTGAGTCGACGTGGTCCGGCCCGGTACCCGCCGACATCCACTCGGCCCAGCCCCGCTCGCGCAGGGCCGCCACGACACTGCCCGGCCCGCGGTCGGACAGCAGGTGCGCAATGTAGCGAAGAGGCGCCCGGGAATAATGGACCCGTACCGCAGGCACGGCAAAGCGCAGGGACACGGTGCGGTGCTCGGTCGACGGCACGATGTCGAGCCGCATCGGCAGGTCGCCAGGGACGAACAACGGCATGTCCAGCGACCGTCGAGCGGCATCATGGTTCGGCACCCCGGAGTACCGTGCCTCGACCCATTCGCGAAGCACCGCAAGCGGCTCGGCCCCCAGCACCACCAACGACATCAGGTCTGCTGAATAGTGCCGACGGTAGAACGTGATGATTTCGTCGCGAATCGACGACCCGCCGTGATCGGCGAGCGTATCGACGGAACCAACGTTGAAACGGGAGTACGGGTGGTCGGGGTTGATCACCTGGCGCAGCGCCGAGTTCAGGCGCCAGCGTTCCTGGCTTCGCCTGCTTTCGAACTCCGAGTGCACGACGTTTCTCTCCCGGGCGACGGCGTCGGGCAGAAACAGCGGCGCCACGAACAACCGCGAGAACCGCTCCAGCGCCGGTTCCAGGTGGTCGGCATCTATATCGAAGAAATAACCGGTGTTCTCGAATGCCGTGTAGGCATTGCGTCGGCCGCCGTGGGCGGCGAAGAATGCCTGGTCTTCGGCGGGGTCGGGAAAGCCGTCGGTGCCGAGGAACAGCGCGTGCTCCAGGAAGTGCGCCATGCCGTCTCGCCCGACAGGGTCGTGGGCGCTACCGACCATTACTTCCAGCGCCGCGGCCGCCCGTTCGGTGTCAGGATCCGACACGAGCAGCACACGCATCCCGTTCGCCAGCACGAACGCCTCGTACTGCCGCGGATCGTTCGGGCTGGACACGGGGGAGCGGGCAGATGCCGTCGTCGACAACGCAAGCGCAACGACAAGCAGGGTCGGCCACAGAAAGCGGACGTGGTGACGAGGGATCATCCGTGGACGCTTCTCCGAGCGTGAATCAGGCGCCGTCGGCACGCAAGGCGTATATCCGATCCGGCTCCTCAGGCCGATATCGATGCAATGATCGCGGCAAGAATGCCCCTCGACCCCCACACCTCACCCCGGCCCGGTTTTCGACTGCAAGGTCAGGTTACCAGAGGGATGTGGTGGAATACTGGCAACCTCGTGACGAAAACTAAAGCGACACGCGTGCCGGAACCCGCCTGTCCTGCCCCGGTGGGCGCGGGCCGGCCCCGACGCCCACCGACCACCCTTCATCTTTCAGTAGGCGCGATCGAACCAGCCGTCGTCGACGTCGGCCACGAGGTCGCCGCCCGCCGCGATCCGCGCCCGGCAGGCCGCCGCCCGTGGCAGCACGTGCTGCACGTAGTATCGCGCGGTGAGCTGCTTGTCACGATAGAACGGGTCGTCCGCGCCTTCCTCGATGCGGTGCGCGGCGGCGGCATACGACAGGCCCATGGCCCAGCCCCCGGCGACGAAGCCGAACTGCATCAGGTACGGCACCGATACCGCCATGGCCCTCGCCGTGTCGCCGGCACCGGCGTCGAGCAGGTCGTGCACCGACTTTTCGAGGTCGTCGATGGCCCCGGCCAGGGCGCCGTGGACGGCGGCGGCGCCGCCGCCCATCGAGGCCAGCGGCGCGAGGTCGTCGCGAAACCGCGCCAGGGTCCAGCGCGCGAGCGCGCCGCCGTCGCGCAGCAGCTTGCGGCCGGCGATGTCGTTGGCCTGGATGCCGGTGGTGCCCTCGTAGATCGGCGTGATGCGCACGTCCCGGTAGTACTGGGCGGCACCCGTCTCCTCGATGAAGCCCATGCCGCCATGTACCTGGAGACCGAGCGACGCGAGCTCGGTGCCGAGTTCCGTCGACCAGCCCTTGACGATCGGCGTGAGAATGTCGACCAGGCGCCTTGCGTCCTCGCGCACGGCGTCGTCGGCCGAGCGCTGCAGCTTGTCCATGGCGGCAGCGGCGATCAGCCCCACCGCGCGCATCGCCTCGACCTGGGACTTCATGTCCATCAGCATGCGCCGAACGTCCGGATGGCGGATGATCGTCACGCGCTCGTTGGGGACCCGGGTATCACGCCCCTGCACGCGTTCACGGGCGTACTCGAGGGCCTTCTGGTAGGCGCGCTCGGCAAGCGCGTAACCCTCCACCCCGACCGCGTGGCGGGCGAGGTTCATCATGGTGAACATGTACTCGAGACCGCGGTTCTCCTCGCCGACGAGCCATGCGTGTGCGCCGCCGGCATCGCCGTAGGCGAGCACCGCGGTGGGGCTGGCGTTGATCCCGAGCTTGTGCTCGAGAGACACGCAGCGCACGTCGTTGCGCTCGCCCGGCTTGCCGTCGGCGTCGGGGACGAACCTGGGCACGATGAACAGCGAGATTCCCTTGACCCCTTCGGGCGCGCCCGGAACCCGGGCGAGCACGAGGTGGACGATGTTCTCGGCGAGGTCGTGCTCGCCGTAGGTGATGAAGATCTTCTGTCCCTTGAGCAGGTAATGATCGCCGTGCCGTTCGGCGGTCGTTCTCACCGCGGCGAGATCCGAGCCTGCCTGGGGCTCGGTCAGGTTCATGGTGCCGGTCCACTGCCCACTGATGAGCTTCGGCAGGTAGGTCGCCTTCTGGGAGTCGGTTCCGTGATGACTGATGGCTTCCACCGCCGCCTGGGTCAGCATCGGGCACAATCCGAATGCGAGGTTGGCGCTCTTCTGCATTTCCTGCACCGCCGCCGACACCAGCCACGGCAGCCCCTGCCCGCCGTAGTCGGGATCGAACGACAGCGACGCCCAGCCGCCGTCGACGAAGGCGCGGTAGGCTTCCTTCCAGCCGTCGGCGGTAACCACGCCGTCGCCGGCGAGGCGCGCGCCCTGCTGGTCGCCGGTGCGGTTGATCGGGGAAAGCACGTTGGCGGCGAAGCGGCCGGCCTCGGTGAGCACCGCCTCGACCAGGTCCGCCGTCGCCTCTTCCAACCCCGGCAGGGCGCCGACGCCCTCGAGATCGGCCAGTTCCTCGATGACGAACTTCATGTCCCGCAGGGGAGGGACGTACTCGGCCATGGGCCTTCTCCGGTGTTCCAGACTGATTCGACGCGTCGCCCGGTCGGCGTCCCGGGCGTATTCGACATCGATCGGGGCGGGCATGCGGTCGACGGCGGCGCGACCTTTGCGCGCAACGATAGCAAGTTGGCACCGCGCCCTCAAGATTCTGGCCGCATTGCCGGGCGGCGCGTTAGAATCGGAGCACTGTCAAAGCCCGCTTCTTCCCCATGGAACACGCCCGCCAGTATTCCCCAGTCGACCGCCTGATCGACCTCGCCGACGACGCGCTCACCACGGTGTTCGGCAGCCCCCCCGGCACGGGCCGCGCCGATCCCGCCGCCGGCGTCGCCGCGCCGGAGTTGACCGACTCCGAAAAACGCGCGTCGCAGGCGCTGATGCGCGTCAATCACGTCGGCGAAGTGTGCGCCCAGGCCCTCTACCAGGCGCAGGCGGTTACCGCTCGCGACCCGGAACTGCGCGAGCGCATGCGCCGCGCCGCGGAGGAGGAGAACGATCACCTCAACTGGTGCGCGGCGCGCATCGAGCAGCTCGGCGGCCGCCGCAGCCTGCTCAACCCGCTGTGGTACGGCGGCGCGTTCGCCATCGGCGCCGCTGCCGGGCTCGCCGGCGACCGCTGGAACCTCGGCTTCGTCGCCGAAACCGAGCGCCAGGTGGTCGATCACCTGTCGGGGCACCTCGAGCGCCTGCCGGAGAAAGACGTCCCCAGCCGCCGCGTGGTGGAGCAGATGCGCACGGACGAAGGCGCGCACGCCACCATGGCGGTGACCGCAGGCGCCGCACCGCTGCCGGGGCCGGTGCGCACCCTCATGCGTCTCGCCTCGCGGCTCATGACCTGCACCGCTCACTACATCTGATCCCGATGACCCTGCCCGGCAAGGTGCGCATCGTCGAGGTCAGCCCACGCGACGGGCTGCAGAACGAGTCGGCCAACTTCGACACCGACACCCGGATCGAACTCGTCAGGCGGCTGCTCGCGTGCGGGGTCGCCACTATCGAGGCGGGGAGCTTCGTGTCGCCGAAGTGGGTGCCGAAGATGGCCGACACCGCCCGTGTACTGGCGGCTTTCGACGACTCGCAGAAAGAGCACCTGTCGGTGCTGGTGCCGAACATGCGCGGCCTGGAACTCGCCCTCGAGGCGGGCGCCCGCGAGGTCGCGATCTTCGGCGCGGCGTCCGAGAGTTTTTCTCAGAAGAACATCAACTGCTCCATCGCCGAGAGCCTGGAACGCTTCGCCCCGGTCTGCGAGACGGCAATAGGGCGCGGCGTAAGGGTGCGCGGCTACATTTCCTGCGTGCTCGGCTGCCCCTACGAGGGCGAGATCGAACCGGCGGTGGTCGCTGCCATGGCCCGCGACCTGCTCGACATGGGCTGCTACGAGGTGTCCCTCGGCGACACCATCGGCGTCGGCACACCCCTCGCGGCCCGCGCCCTCGTGGAGACGGTGGCCGCCTCGTGTCCCGTCGAGAACCTGGCGGTGCACTTCCACGACACCTACGGCCAGGCGCTGGCCAACATCTTCGCCGCGCTCGAGTCGGGCGTGGCCGTCATCGACAGCTCGGTGGCGGGTCTCGGCGGCTGCCCCTATGCCCCGGGCGCGGCGGGCAACGTCGCCACCGAGGATGTGGTCTACATGCTCGAGGGCATGGGCATCGACCACGGCGTCGATTTCGACGCCCTGCTCGACACCGCGCGCTTCATCCTCGGCGCACTCGGCAAGGCGCCCGTCTCCCGCGTCAGTGCCGCCCGTCTCGGCCGCACCGCGGCCTGAACGGCCGGGCCGGTGAAGTTATAATCGGCGCACCGGCGCCTCACTCCCCACGACACCTGACACCGGAAACGGCCATGAACGCACCCATTGCCTGCCGTCTCGCCGAGAGCAGCCGGCTCTCGTCCGTGAACTTCGACGACCCCGGCTTCGGCGACGTCTTCAGCGACCACATGTTCCAGATGGACTACGTGGACGGCGCCTGGCGCGACCCGTGCATCGTTCCTTACGGGCCGTTCCCGATCGAGCCGGGCGCCCTGGTGCTGCACTACGGCCAGTCGGTGTTCGAGGGGTTGAAGGCATTCTCGGGCACCGACGGCGTGATCCGGGTGTTCAGGCCCGACCGCAACGCGGCCCGCCTGGCCGAGTCCTGCCGCCGGCTGTGCATCCCGCCGTTCGATCGCGAGGTGTTTTTCGACGCCATCGACCAGCTCGTGCGCATCGACCGCGACTGGATTCCCGGGCGCCGCGGCCAGGCCCTGTACATCCGTCCGCTGATCATCGCCACCGAGTCCAATCTCAACGTGCGGCCGGCGACGCGCTACCGGTTCTTCATCATGACCTCGCCGGTGCGCGAGTATTTCACCGGCGGCACGGTGCACCTGAAGGCCGAGCGCCGCTACACCCGCGCCGCCCCGGGCGGCATGGGCTACGCCAAGACCGGCGGCAACTACGCGGCGTCGCTGCTGCCCGGCGCCGAGAGCCGTGCTCTCGGCCACGACCAGGTGCTCTGGCTCGACGGCGTCGCCCACCGGCACGTCGAGGAAGTTGGACAGATGAACATCTTCTTCAGGATCGCGGGCACCGTGCTCACGCCCGACCTGCGCGGCACCATCCTGCCCGGCGTGACCCGGGAA
Organism: uncultured Gammaproteobacteria bacterium; assembly: GCA_965652415.1. Taxonomy (GTDB): domain Bacteria; phylum Pseudomonadota; class Gammaproteobacteria; order Arenicellales; family CAJQKF01; genus BQJD01. The sequence continues at coordinate 9,280 of CBFGVH010000076.1, forward strand.
AGCGTGCTGCAGCTCCTCGCCGACCGCGGCATCGCCTGCGAGGAGCGGCGCATCGACATCGACGAGATCGTCGCCGCCGCCGACGAGGGAACGCTCGAGGAAGCCTTCGGCGCCGGCACCGCGGCCGTGATCGTGCCGGTGGGCCGCATCAGCGTGGACGATCGAACCATCGAGATCAACGGTGCCCGACCGGGGCCGCTGGCAGAGTCGTTGTACACGGCCATCGTCGACATCCAGCGCGGCGACGCCGAGGACGTGCACGGCTGGAACCGGCTGGTACGCTGATCCCCTGCGCCCCGCTCCCGCCTGCGCGCGGGGCGCAGCGCGGGGCCGTTAATCAGACTATCAAAAATATTTGCGGCCTTCGCACGCCGGGCCGGGGGAAAAACCGCACCGGTATGCATATAATGTAAACGACAAGCCGCGAACGCCGTCACGGTCAGCCCGTGTTGCAGGCGTCGCGATCATCGACACTCATGAAACGGGCGCCGACCCGGGTTCCCGGCGGTACGGGCACCGTGCCGCCCCGTTGATCGGCCTGGTCTTCGGCCCGGCAGAAGTACCGGGCGTTTCGCGCACGACAACCTGGAGCAGAAATTGGCCGATCGGGAAGAGACCGCGCAGGGCATGGCGAAGCCTGTCTTCAGCGTCGGCCCCTTCTCCTCTCGCCAGCTCGTCGCCGCGTTCGTTTTCCTGGCCCTGGCGTTGTACGTTGCGTCGCTGGTGCCGACCGTGGAGATCGCCTGGGTCAGCGCCCTGCTGATCCTCACCGTCTACCTGTTCGCCTTCGAGATCGTCGGCGTTGACGTGGCCGCCATCACTGTCATGGTGCTGATCGGCCTGACCGGGCTTTTCGCGCCGCTGATGGGCCTCGACGCGCCCCTGGTCGACCCGGGCGAGCTGTTTCGCGGGTTCTCGTCCAATGCCGTGGTGTCGATCATCGCCGTGATGATCATCGGCGCCGGACTCGACAAGACCGGCATCATGGGACAGGTCGCGGGCAAGATCCTGAAGTTCGGCGGCATCACCGAGGCCCGCATCATTCCCATCGTCTCGGGAACCGTCGGAGTCATCTCCTCGTTCATGCAGAACGTGGGCGCGGCGGCGCTGTTCCTCCCCGTGGTCTCGCGCATCTCCACCCGCACCGGCATCCCGCTGTCGCGGCTGCTGATGCCGATGGGGTTCTGCGCCATTCTGGGCGGCACCATGACCATGGTCGGCTCGAGCCCGCTGATCCTGCTCAACGACCTCATCCTGACCTCCAACACCACGCTGCCCGCCGACCAGGAGATGAGCACCTGGTCGCTGTTCTCGGTGACGCCGGTGGGACTGGCGCTGGTCGCCACCGGCATCGCGTACTTCGTGGTGGCGGGCAAGTACGTGCTGCCTGTAGTCGATTCCGCCGGTGCGTCCAGCCCCACCAACACGATGCAGTATTTCCGCAACGTCTACGGGCTCGACTACGAACTGTTCGAGGTCCAGGTGCCCGCCGGCAGCGACATCGTAGGCCTCGACCTTCATACCGTGGAGCGCGGCAACCGCATCCGGGTCATCGCCGCGCGCTCCGGCGACGACGTGCGCATCGGTCCGGGCGGGCTGTCGCGAGACACCGGCATCACCGCCGGCACGCATCTCGGCATCCTCGCCTCGCCGTCGAACCTGCTCGCCTTCGTCGAGAAGTACAAGCTGGAGCTGAAGTCGCAGATCGACGTGTTCGCCGAGTCGCTGTCGGCGGCGCGCTCGGGAATCGCCGAGGTCGTGATCCGCCCCGGATCGCAGCTCATCGGCAAGAGCGCCCGCGACGTGTGGCTGCGCAATCGCTACGGCATCTCCCTCGTGGCCCTGCATCGCGACGGCGAGACGCTGCGCGAGGGCGAAGGCATCCGCGACATGCCGTTCAAGGCCGGGGACACGCTGGTGGTGCACACCACGTGGGACGCCCTGCACCGCCTCACCAAGGACCCGAACTTCGTGGTCGTCACCACCGAGTATCCCCACGAGGAGCTCAGGCCCCAGAAGGTCGGCTGGGCGACCTTCTTCCTCGTGGTGGCGTTGTCCCTGGTGCTGTTCAGCAACGTGCCGTTGTCGGTATCGCTGATGACCGGCGCGCTCGGCATGGTGCTTGCCGGCGTGCTCAGGATCGAGGAGGCCTACCGCGCGGTCAGCTGGAAGACCGTGTTCCTGCTCGCCTCCCTGATCCCGCTAGGCGGCGCGGTGGAGTCGAGCGGCACGGCGCGCTGGGTGGCCGAGCAGGTTCTCGAGGTATCCGGCGGCATGCCGGACTGGGTGATCCAGGCCGCGGTGGCCGTGCTGGCGACGTTCTTCTCGCTCGTCATGTCCAACGTCGGCGCCACGGTGCTGCTGGTCCCGCTGGCGGTCAACATCGCGGTCGGAGTGGGCGCCGACCCGGCCGTGTACGCACTGACCGTGGCGCTGGCGACGAGCAACTCGTTTCTCATTCCCACCCACCAGGTCAACGCGCTGATCATGGGTCCAGGCGGCTACCGGGTTCCCGACTTCATGCGCGCCGGCAGCCTGATGACCATCCTGTTCCTGGTGGTGATGTTGACGATGGTCAATCTCGTCTACTGAAATCCCCGACCCCGCGCGTTCCGTTGACACGGATCATTCAGCCCCCATTTATCTTTGATTGCCTAGCATGGCGGGCGTATAAAGGCCGTCGGTTGAATCAGGGTCCCGCAGCGGCCTTTTCCCCTCAAGACCCGGGTAGGAACGAAACATGCTCAAGACCAGAATCTTCATCGCCCTCACCGCGGCCGGCCTCGTGCTCGGCGGTTGCGCGACCTCGACGCCGGTCGACAAGGAAACCGCGGGCACCGGCATCGGTGCGCTTACCGGCGCCCTGCTCGGCTACGGCCTCGGCAAGGGCCACTCCGACAAGGAGGCCGCCATCGTCGTCGGTGCGCTTCTCGGCGGCGTCGCCGGCAACCGGATCGGCGCGCGCATGAACGAGGCCGACCGGATCATGGCCGGTCGCTCCCTGACGGAGTCGCTCGAGTACAACACCACCGGCACCGCCAGCGAATGGCACAATCCGGACACCGGCCACGCCGGCTATTCGACCCCGACGCGCACGTACACTCGCAACGACGGCACGCCGTGCCGCGAGTTCACCACCGTGGTCGAGATCGGCGGCAGGCAGGAAGAAGCCTACGGCACGGCCTGCCGGCAGGCGGACGGCTCCTGGCAGATCGTCCAGTAGATCCCGGCAGCACACCTGCAGAAGCACTCAAGGCCGCCCGGTCGCGTCGACCCGGCGGCCTTTGCTTTTGACGCCGAATCACGGTCGCCAAGCGGCTTTCCGTGCGCCCGGATACTGATCGGTCATTCCGATCACGAATATTCCTTCAAACGATTTCACAGATTTCTCGCGGATACCGATAATGCACCCATGAACCATCGCAAGAGCGATTGGAACGGTCATTCATCGACAACTTCCGGAGTGAAATCATGCTTGATAATCGTGAAGGCAAACGCGTTCCCGACGTCACTTTCCGCGTCCGCGACGGTCACCAGTGGGTGAACGTCGGCACCGACGACGTGTTCAAGGGCAAGACCGTCGTGGTCTTCTCCCTGCCCGGCGCGTTCACGCCCACCTGTTCGTCCACGCATGTGCCGCGTTACAACCAGCTGGCACCGGAGTTCAAGGCCCACGGCGTCGACGACATCGTCTGCGTGTCGGTCAACGACTCCTTCGTGATGAACCAGTGGCAGCGCGAGCAGAAGGCGTTCAACCTGACCTTCCTGCCCGACGGCAACGGCGACTTCACCCGCGCCATGGGCATGCTGGTCAAGAAGGACGACCTCGGCTTCGGCGAGCGCAGCTGGCGCTACTCCATGCTGGTTCGCGACGGCGTTATCGAGAAGATGTTCATCGAACCGGAAAAGCCAGGCGACCCGTTCGAGAACTCCGACGCCGACACCATGTTTCGCTACATTGCGCCGAAAGCGGCGCTGCCCCATAACGTGACGGTATTCTCGCGTGAAGGCTGCGAGTACTGCGTGCGCGCCAAGGGGCTGCTGACCGAGGCCGGCATCGCGTTCGAGGAACTGGTGCTCAATCGCGACTTCAGCGAGGCGACCGTCCGTGCCCTCTCCGGCGGCACGAAGCTGCCCCAGGTGTTTATCGACGGCGAGCGGATCGGTGGTGCCGACAAGCTCGAAAAGCACCTCGCCGAGGTTCTCGACAAGGCCGCGTAACATGGCCGCCGCCTGCGAGCGGCGCGTACACCCCTGGCACCGCCGCGGTTCGGGCAAAACCCGGCCGCGGCGGTTCACTTCTACCTGCCCGACGCGTTATATGCTAACGTGCCCGCATCGTCCGACCGACCGACGGGGGAAGCCGATGTCATTGAACAAGATCGCCAATGAAACCGTGGCATCAATAGAAAACGCTCTGGGCGGAAAACTCAGCGAGGCCCAGCGAGCCGCCATCACCGAAATCGTGAGCCAATCACTGGCGAAAACCATAGATCACTCGGGCAAGAAGTTCCGCAAGGCGGCGCGGGACTACCTGAGCGCGGACGCCGACCTCGCGCACAAGATCGCGGACGAGATCCGCCGCGCCAACGTCGCGCTGAAGGCCAACCTCGAGTCGTTGCGTTGACCCTCGCCAGTGCAGCGGCCGACCAGCTCGGTCAGCCGCCTTCGACGAAAATCTCGCGCCTGCCCAGTGCCATGATCGTGCGCGCCAGCAGCATGGCCAGCAGGATCGACAGCAGCGCCAGAAGCACCAGCGCCAGCACCCGGAAGAACGCCATCTGCGTGTAGCCGTACACGCGAACGGTGGCGATGGTGAACGCGGCCATGGGGAACGAATACGCCCACCACGACAGCGAGAACGGCACTCGCAGGAACTTCGGGAACTGGGTCGCCACGATCAGCACCGTGAACGCCGCCACGTAGTACAACACGCGGGCGAAGGTGTCGAATGTACCGGTGATGGTGGTATAGGAGATGAAACCCACCGCCGGCGGCGCCACCAGGATGAACAGCGTGGGCACCAGCCTCGACGGCAGCGGGTCGTGGAA
>CBFGVH010000077.1:0-14308 GCA_965652415.1 uncultured Gammaproteobacteria bacterium
GAGCGTGTCGTTGGTGGGTGCGCGTGAGCACATCCACCTTTTACCGCGACACAATCGCCGGCAGGTCGGCCCCTACAGTGCCGTGGCTCACGCAGGCGATTGGTCAACCTTGATTAATTTGTGGGCGATTGTCTAGTTCTGAGATGATAGCTCCTTGACAATTCGGGTACACTCGCCGCGAATCTGGCCCAACTCGAGCGCATGACCCGTGACCGCCACCACCGCCGAAGCCGTTCCTGATCCTTCCGCCGACGCCTCCTGGTCCCTCGAACGTGCGCAGGCGTTGTACGAGGCCCCGTTTCCGGACCTCCTCTACCAGGCCCAGACCGTTCACCGGCAGAATTTCCGGCCCACGGACGTGCAGCTCAGCACGCTGCTGAACATCAAGACCGGCGCCTGTCCCGAGGACTGCGGGTACTGCTCGCAGAGCGCACGCTACAAGACCGGGCTGAAGGCCGAGCCGTTGATGGATGCCGAGGCTGTGCTGGAGGCGGCGCGGCGGGCGCGCGACAGCGGGGCGGGGCGGTTCTGCATGGGCGCGGCGTGGCGCAGCCCCAGGGGTCGCGATCTCGAGCGGGTGGCGGAGATGATTTCAGGGGTCAAGGCGCTCGGCCTCGAGACCTGCGCGACGCTCGGCATGCTGACGGCGGAGCAGGCGGCACGGCTGAAGGACGCGGGGCTCGACTACTACAACCACAACATCGACACCTCCGAGGACTTCTACCCGGAAGTGATCACCACGCGCACCTTCCAGGATCGGCTCGACACCCTGCAAGTCGTGCGCGAAGCCGGGATCTCGGTGTGCTGCGGCGGCATCGTCGGCATGGGCGAGACGGTCGACGACCGTTTGAAGATGCTCGTGACTCTCGCCAATCTCGACCCGGCCCCCGAGAGCGTCCCGATCAACCAGCTCGTGCCGGCCGAGGGCACGCCGCTCGCCGGGTCGGAGCCGGTGGACCCGTTCGAACTCGTGCGCCTGGTCGCGGTGGCGCGCATCATGATGCCCGCCTCGGTGGTGCGCCTGTCGGCGGGACGGCACGCCATGGACGACGCCACCCAGGCGCTGTGTTTCCTGGCCGGCGCCAACTCCATCTTCTACGGCGACAGGCTGCTGACCACCGACAACGCCGGGGTCGAGCACGACCAGGCGCTGCTCGGGCGCCTTGGCATGAACGGCGCGACTACCGCGGGCGGCGGCCACGCCGGATGCGCCTCCTGACGAAACTCGCCGAGCGCCTCGCCCGCCGGCACGCGGAGGATCTCTACCGCCAGCGCATCGAGCTGGCCACGCCCCAGGGGCCGGTGGTCGCCACGGCCGCCGGCGCGCGGGTCAACTTCTGCGCCAACGACTACCTCGGTCTCGCCGCCGACCCGCGGCTGGCCGAGGCCATGGCGCGCGGCGTCTCCCGCTACGGCGTCGGGGCGGGGGCCTCGCATCTCGTCGCCGGGCACATGACGGTGCACCGCGAACTCGAAGAGCGTCTCGCGGAATTCACCGGTGCACCGCGGGCGCTCCTGTTCTCGAGCGGCTACATGGCCAACCTGGGCCTCGTCACCGCGCTCGCGGGGCGCCACACGCTAGTCGTCGCAGATCGCCTCAACCACGCTTCGCTGGTCGACGCCGGCATCCTCTCCCGCGCCCGCGTGCGGCGCTACCGGCACGGCGATGCGGCCGATGCCGAGCGGCGCCTCGGCGACACCGGCGACGACACGGGCGACGACACCGGCGACGACACTGGCGGTGAGGCGATGATCGTCACCGACAGCGTGTTCAGCATGGACGGCCACGTGGCGCCGCTGCCGGAACTCGACGCGCTGGCCGCGCGCCGGGGGGCGATGCTGGTGGTGGACGACGCCCACGGCTTCGGTGTTCTCGGCGACGGCCGCGGCGCGCGCAGGCACTTCAACCTGTCGGATGGCGCGGTGATGATGGGTACCCTGGGCAAGGCGTGCGGTGTCTACGGCGCCTTCGTCGCCGCCGGCGAGACGGTCATCGAGGCGCTGATCCAGTTTGCGCGGCCCTACATCTATACCACTGCGCTGCCGCCGGCGGTGGCGGCAGCGGCTCTGGCCGCGGTCGACATCGTCGAGCGCGAAGGGTGGCGGCGGCAGCGGCTGGCGTACCTGGTCGCACGCTTTCGCCGGCGCGCGCGGGCGGCGGGGATTTCGCTGGTCGCGTCGGAAACGCCGATCCAGCCGGTGGTGGTCGGTGACTCGGCGGCGGCACTCGAGGTCTCGCAAAAACTTGATCGGGTCGGCTTCCTCGTTGCGGCCATCCGGCCGCCGACGGTGCCGCGCGGGAGCGCGCGGCTGCGCGTGACGCTGAGTGCCGCCCACGACGAGCGGCAGGTGGACGCACTGGTCGACGCCCTCGCCGAGGTGCTGAATGGCGTCGCTGCGCCGGAGCGGGCGCACGGGTGAGCGATGAGCGGCCGATCCTCGTCCTGGTCCACGGCTGGGCGGCGGGTCCGTCGCTGTGGTCCGGCATCGAGCCGGCGCTGGGGCGTCGGTTCCGCGTGCTGCGCGCGGCGATGCCGGGCTACGGCAACGATGCCGCCGGTGCGGGAGCCAGCCTCGAGGGCCTGTCGGCCTGGCTGCGCGAGCGTACCCCGGCCGGTGCCACGTGGCTGGCGTGGTCCACCGGGGCGCTGGCCGCGCTCGACATCGCCGCGGCCGGCGACGGCCACATCGCGCGGCTCAACATGGTGGCGCCGGTGGTGCGGTTCACCCGCGCCGACGGCTGGCCGTGCGGTGTCGATCCCGCGGTGCTGGACGAGTTCCGCGGTCAGCTCGGGCGCGACCCCGGAGTTCTCGTGCGGCGCTTCGCGCGGCTGGTGATGCGTCCGGACGGGGGGCGCGACGGGGTCGAACGGTTCGTCTCGGCCTTCGCTGACGACCGCGTGTCCGTCGCCGCGCTGGCCGACGGGCTCGACATCCTGTCGGCGGGCGATGTGCGGCATCGGCTCGGCGACGTGCGCGTGCCGGTGACCATCTTTCACGGCGATCGCGACGCGGTGGTGCCGATCGAATCCTCGCGCCGCGCCGCGGCTGCCATCGGCGACGGCCGCCTGTGCGTCCTCGAGGGGGCGGGGCATGCACCCTTCGTCACCGCCCCCGATGAATTCATCGAGCAGTTGGAAAGCCATGGCAGACACTGACGCCCACGAACTCGAGCGACGACAGGTGCGCCGCTCATTCGAGGCCTCGGCTGCCGCCTACGACGAGGCGGCGGTGCTGCAGCGGCACGTGGCCGACGAGCTGATGGCGCGCCTCGTCGAGCTGGACGTGAAACCCGAACGGGTGCTCGATCTCGGCTGCGGTACCGGCTACCTGTGCAGGCTGGTGGCCGACGCGTTCCCGGACGCGGAGCTTGTCGCCCTCGACCTTGCTCCGGCCATGGCCCGGCGCGCGGCGCGGGCGGCGCCGGGACGGGCGCTGGTGGCGGACGCCGAGTCGCTGCCGCTGGCGCCGGGCAGCTTTGACCTCGTGGTGTCGAACATGGCGCTGCAGTGGTGCGACCCCGCGTGCGTGTTCGACGAGGTTCGCGAGGCGCTCGCCCCCGGCGGCCTGTGGATGTTCAGCACCGTGGGGCCGGACACCTTGCTGGAACTGGACAGCGCCTGGCAGCAGGTGGACGACGGCGCCCACGTGCACGAGTTCATCGACATGCACCACCTCGGCGATGCCCTGCTGGCGCTGGGCTTCGTCGATCCCGTCATGGATGTCGATCGCATCACGCTTACCTACCCGGACGTCGGCCTGCTGCTCCGGGACCTGAAGACCCTGGGCGTGGTCAACGCCCGGCGCTCGCGAAGCCGCGGCCTGCTCGGGCGGCGCCGCTACCGGGCCTTGGTCGAGGCCTACGAGACGTTCCGCAACGACGACGGCGAGCTGCCGTCGACCTGGGAAGTCGTCTACGGCCACGCCTTCGCACCCGTCCCGGGGTCGGTGCGGGTCAGTTTCGATCCCGGCGGCGCGGTGCGGCCATGAGCAGCGCCGCGGGCCTGTTCGTCACCGGCACCGACACCGAGATCGGCAAGACCGTGGCTGCGGCCGCGCTCATTCGCCACCTCGTCGCGGGCGGCGTGCGCTGCGCGCCCATGAAGCCGGTGGCGAGCGGCGCGCACATGGCCGGCGGCAGGCTGGTGAACGAGGACGCACTGGCCCTGCTCGAGGCGGCCGGCGGTGGCTTCGAGTACGGCGACGTCAATCCCTACGTGTTCGCCGATCCCGTCGCTCCCCACATCGCCGCCGGGCGCGGCGGGACGGTGATCGAATTCGACGTGATCGACGCCGCCCGCCGGCGGCTTGCCGCGAACGCCGACGCGGTGGTGGTGGAGGGTGTCGGCGGCTGGCTGGTGCCGCTCGCGCCCGGGCTGGATGTCGAGACGCTGGCGCGCCGCCTCGCGCTGCCCGTGGTTCTGGTGGTGGGCCTTCGCCTCGGCTGCATCAACCATGCGCTGCTCAGTGTGCGCGCCATCGAATCCTCGGGGTGCGCGTTCGCCGGCTGGATCGCCAATCACCTCTCGGACGATTTTCCCGAGGCCGGGGAGAACATCGACGCGATCCGTGCCGGCATCGGCGCGCCGCCCCTCGCCGAGGTCGCCTTCAGGCCCGACGGAACGGCAAAGGCGCGCCTGGAAGCGGTCGACGAGGGCGTGCTTTCGGCCGCGCTCGCCGCGGCCGCGCGCGGGGCTTGATCGCCGTCATCGCACAGCTTTTCTTCATCGGGGGATCGAACAAAAATATCAACGCGTTGGGCGCGGCCCCTCGCTTGCAGCGATTACGGTGCTGGTGTAGCATCCGGTCGCTTTCGTCTGACCTTGCGTGACGACCTTTCGCGCCCCGGCGGCATGCGTGAGACGCGCGGCGGGGGCGTTGCGGTTGATGCGGTATCCTGCCCGAGCATGAGCGGCGAGTCCCCTGGCGAAACAACCGAAGTCCGTTACCTCATCCGGCCCAACCGGTCGATGGACGGACGCCAGGCGGCCCTCGTGGTGCTGCTGGTGGCGGCGGTGAGTTTCGTCCTGGCAGGAGGGCTCGCGCTTCGCTACGGGGCGTGGCCGATCCTGCCGTTCGCGGGGCTGGAAGTCGCCATGATGGCATACGTCATCTGGCGGGTGCAGACGCTGAGCGACAACGAGGAAGTCCTGGTATTGGGTGATTCCTGGCTCGACCTGACCTGCCGCCGGCGTGGTCACCTGGAGAGCCACCGGTTCAGCCGCTACTTCGTCCGGGTCCACCTGCAACGGCCGCGGGCGAGGAACCTTCGAAGTCGGCTCGAGATCGGCAGTCATGGTAAATTCGTGGAGATCGGCGCGTTTCTGACCGACGACGAGCGGCTTTCCCTGGCGGAAAATCTCACCGCGCGCCTGGCCGGCGCGGCGGCGATACAGAATTCTTGGAAATCTACGGGAGAATCCAGACGATGATGCTGAATTGGCGGAGCAACAAGGCAAGCCGCGGTTCGACTGTCGTGGCGCGGGCCGCCGCCGTCCTCGCCGCGGGGTTCGCCTCGGCGAGCCACGCCGAGTGGGGCCTGAACTTCCAGCGCCCGGTCACGGAAATCGCGCAGATCCAGTACGACCTGCACATGCTGATCCTGTGGATCTGCGTGGTGATCTTCGTGATCGTGTTCGGCGTCATGTTCTATTCGATCTGGGCGCATCGCCGCAGCAAGGGCTCACGTCCCGCGACGTTCTCCCACAGCAACAAGGCCGAGGTGGTCTGGACCATCATCCCCATCGTCATCCTGGTCGCCATGGCGGTGCCGTCGACCGAGGCGCTGATCAAGATGGAAGACACCACCGGCTCGGACATGACCGTCAAGGTCACCGGCTACCAGTGGATGTGGCGCTACCAGTACCTCGACCACGACGTCGACTTCTTCAGCAAGCTCGCCACGCCCCGCGCGCAGATCGACAACGCCGAGGAGAAGGGCGAGCACTACCTGCTCGAGGTCGACAACCACCTGGTGCTGCCGGTCGGCAAGAAGGTGCGCATACTGCTCACCGCCAATGACGTCCTGCACGCGTGGTGGGTGCCGGCGCTGGGCATCAAGAAGGACGCCATCCCCGGATACATCAACGAGATGTGGGCGCGCATCGACGAGCCGGGTACCTACCGTGGCCAGTGCGCGGAGCTGTGCGGCAAGGACCACGGCTACATGCCGATCGTGGTCGACGCCGTCACCGAGGAAGAATTCGAGGCCTGGCTCGCCGAGCGCAAGTCCGGTTGACGCCGCCGCATGCGAGCCTTCGACACCCGTTGCCTGATTAGCTTTTTCCTGTTTTGAGGAGTGTGGGTCAAATGACTGCAACCACCGCGGACCATCACGACGATCACCACCCGAGCGGCGTCACCCGCTGGCTGTTCACCACCAACCACAAGGACATCGGCACGCTGTACCTGTGGTTCGCCTTCACCATGTTCATTGTCGGCGGACTGATGGCGCTGGTCGTGCGCAGCGAGCTGTTCATGCCGGGGCTGCAGTTCGTCGATCCGCACTTCTTCAACCAGATGACCACGGTGCACGCCCTGGTCATGATCTTCGGCGCCGCCATGCCGGCCTTCGTGGGCCTGGCCAACTGGCAGATTCCGCTGATGATCGGCGCCCCGGACATGGCGCTGCCGCGCCTGAACAACTGGAGCTTCTGGCTGCTGCCGCCGGCGGTCACGCTGCTCATCGCATCGCTGTTCGTGCCGGGCGGCGCGCCGGCGGGCGGCTGGACGATCTACCCGCCGCTGTCCATACAGGGCGGCATGGGCATGGACTTCGGCATCCTCGCCCTGCACATGATGGGCATCTCCTCCATCATGGGCTCGATCAACATCATCGCCACCATCTTGAACATGCGCGCACCGGGCATGACGATGCTCAAGATGCCCATGTTCGTGTGGACCTGGCTGATCACCGCGTTCCTGCTGGTCACCACCATCCCGGTGCTGGCCGGCGCCATCACCATGCTGCTCACCGACCGGCATTTCGGCACCCACTTCTTCGACCCGGCCGGCGGCGGCGACCCGGTGATGTTCCAGCACATCTTCTGGTTCTTCGGCCATCCCGAGGTGTACATCCTGATCCTGCCCGCGTTCGGCGTGGTGTCACAGATCATCCCGACCTTCTCGCGCAAGCCGCTGTTCGGCTACGTGTCGATGGTGTTCGCCACCACCACCATCGCGTTTTTGTCGTTCATCGTCTGGGCGCACCACATGTTCACCGTGGGCATGCCGCTGACCGGCGAGCTTTTCTTCATGTACTCGACCATGCTGATCGCCATTCCCACGGGCGTGAAGATCTTCAACTGGGTCGGCACCATGTGGCGCGGCTCGCTGACCTTCGAGACGCCCATGCTCTATGCCGTGGGCATGGTGTTGCTGTTCTCCATCGGCGGCTTCAGCGGCCTCATGCTTGCCATCGTGCCGGCCGACTTCCAGTATCACGACACCTACTTCGTGGTCGCGCACTTTCACTACGTGATCTTCGGCGGCACCATCCTCGGTGCGTTCGGCGCGGTGTACTACTGGCTGCCGAAGTGGACCGGGCACATGTACAACGAGCGCCTCGGCAAGTGGCATTTCTGGCTGACGGTGATCGGCATGAACATCACCTTCTTCCCGCAGCACTTCCTGGGGCTGGCCGGCATGCCGCGGCGTATTCCCGACTACGCGCTGCAGTTCACCGAGTTCAACATGATGTCGACCATGGGGGCGTTCCTGCTCGGCGTGTCGCAGATCATCTTCCTGGTGAACGTGCTCAAGACAATCAAGGGCGGGGAGAAGGCCAGCGCCGAGGTATGGGAAGGCGCCCACGGGCTCGAGTGGACGGTGCCGTCTCCGGCGCCCTACCACACCTTCGCGACTCCGCCGGTGGTGAAGTAGCTTACGTGACGGGCGCAGGCGGCGAGGGCGGCGGCGACGACGGGCGGAGCCTTCAGGAACGGCGGCGCGCCGGAGTGCGCAAGACGGTGGCGATCATCGTGGTATTCATTCTCGCGGTGTTCGCCTGGACCATAATCGGCAAGATGATTCGCTGATGGCTGACTCGGATGTGAAACAGGACAACCGGCGCACCACGCTGTGGCTGGCGGGGCTGGTGGTCGGCATGTTCGGCTTCGGATACGCGCTGATTCCGCTGTACAACGTGTTTTGCGAGATCACCGGGATCGGCGGCAAGGGCATCCAGATCGCCGAAGGGCAGGCGCCGTCGACGACGGTCGACTTGGAGCGCACCGTCACTGTCGAGTTCACCGGTGCCGTCATGGGCGGACTGCCGTGGCAGATGGAGCCGGCGCGGAAGGTCACCGTGCATCCCGGCGAGACGGCGCGCATCACCTACCGCACCACCAACCTCGCCAGCACGGACGTGGTCGGGCAGGCGGTGCCGAGCGTCACGCCTCCGCGAGCAACCCGGCACTTCGTCAAGACCGAGTGCTTCTGTTTCTCCAACCAGACGCTGGCCGCGGGCGAGACCCGCGAGATGCCGCTGGTGTTCCGCATCGACCCGAACCTGCCGAAGGAGGTCAAGACCATCACCCTGTCCTATGCCTTCTATCGCGCCGGGGACGCGGCGGGTGATGCCGCGGTGAGCGCCGCGTCCGCGTCCGCGGCCGCGTCCGGCAGCTCCGGGTAAACGTACCGCGTCCGGTTCTATCGAGATCCCGTCATTACAGCATCCAACGAGAATATCGAGGAAACCCTATGAGCGATCAGCACGGCAGCTACTACCTGCCCGAACCCACCAAGTGGCCGACCATCACCTCGGCGGGCATATTCCTGCTGGCCCTCGGGTTCATATTGTTCATGAACGAGTTCAGCGGCGCCCATTGGCTGATGCTGCTCGGTGTGGCGATCCTCATATTCGTGCTGATCGGGTGGTTCGGCGAGGTCGCCTCGGAGAGCGAGCGCGGGCTCTACGACAGCCAGGTGGACATGTCGTTCCGCATGGGCATGGGCTGGTTCATCACCTCGGAAGTGTTCTTCTTCGCCGCCTTCTTCGGCGCCCTGTTCTACTCGCGCGTGCTGGCCGTTCCGTGGCTGGGCGAGACCGAGATTCTCTGGCCTGGATTCGAGGGCGTGTGGCCGACGGCGGGCCCGGCCGGCGAGGCACACATCGGCGCCGACCCGACGACGGAGGTCGGCGCGGGACAGTTCGCGACCATCGGCGCGTGGGGGATCCCGTTCTGGAACACCGTCATCCTGCTCACCTCGAGCGTGACGGTCACCATCGCCCACTGGGGCCTGAAGGAAGGCAACCGCTTCAAGCTGAACCTGTGGCTGGCGATCACGGTGCTGCTCGGCTGCCTGTTCCTGTACTTCCAGGCCTACGAGTACGCCCACGCCTACCAGGAGCTCGGCCTGACCCTGGGGACGGGCGTCTACGGTGCCACGTTCTTCATGCTGACCGGCTTCCATGGGCTGCACGTGACGGTCGGCACCATTACACTGGCGGTGATCCTGTTGCGCTGTCTGAAGGGCCATTTCACCAAGGACAACCACTTCGGCTTCGAAGCGGCCGCGTGGTACTGGCACTTCGTGGACACCGTCTGGGTGGGGCTGTTCATCTTCGTGTACGTGCTCTGACGGCCCGCCTCGGGCCGCCGCAACATCCTCGCGAGGCGCCGTCCTTCGGGGCGGCGCCTTTTGCATTATCGGCGCCGGCCGCCTTGCCCGCGCCCGGCGGGGCCGAGGATCACCGGCTCTGGGCGACGGGCGGCACGATGGAGTTGATCGGCTTGAGCACGCCGGTGGCGGTGCCGATCGCCAGCAGGGCGAGCAGGACCACCCAGAGGCCGATCCGGATCGACAGCGCCTTGACCGTGCGCGTGCCCTTGCCGCGGTCGGTGAACATGAAATACAGGGCGGAGAACAGGCTGGCCACGATGGCGATCAGCATGATTACGACGAAAGTCTTGGCCAGCATATCGAACCTTGAACGCGGGGCGTGAGTGGGACAATCCAGTGTATCAGCGGTATATGAGGTGACCTCGACGCGGATGCAAGGTCGGTTCCTCGTGCGCGCCCTCGTCGCCGTCGGCTTCGTGGCCGCCATGGCCGCGCTCGTCTCGCTCGGGATGTGGCAGTTGGAGCGGGGCCGCGAGAAGGCGGAGATCACGGCCGCCCTGGCGGCGCGCGGCGCCGAGCCGGCGGTGCGAATCGGTGCCGGGCGGCTCGATCCCGCCGAGTACGAGTACCGGCTCGCGATCGCAACCGGCACCTGGCGCGTCGAGGACCAGGTGCTCATCGACAACCAGGTCCGCAACGGTCGTCCGGGATACCGCGTGATCACGCCGCTGGCCATTGCCGGGGGCGACATGCACGTGCTGGTGGACCGCGGCTGGGTGCCGTGGGGTGCGAGCCGCGATGCGCTGCCGGCGACGCCGGCGCCGGCGGGCGAGGTGACCGTGGAGGGGATGCTGAAGCAGCCGGCCGCGGACTTCTACACCCTGGAAAAGGAGAAGCCCGCTGCCGGTTCGGCCGTGTGGCAGAACCTCGACATCGCCCATTACCGCGATCTGAAGGAGTTCGCCTTGCAGGATCTCGTCCTGTTGATGTCGCCGGAATCGGCAGGGGGCGGATTCGCGCGCGAGCTGCCCGCCTACGACGACGACTGGGTCGAGCGGCACCGCGCCTACGCCCTGCAATGGTTCGGCCTGGCCGCGGTGTTGCTCATCATCGTCTCGGTGCTCACGGTGCGCGCACTTCTCGGTCGCAAACAGGGGCGGCGGTCGCAATGAACGAATCCGTGAATCGCCCGGATGCCGGCAAGCGTCGCGGGACGAGCCCGCGGGTCGTGCTGGTCATCCTGCTGGCCGTGTTCCTGGCACCGGCGGTCGGCGGCTGGCTGTGGTACGAGTTCGGCTCCGGGTTCACGCGCAAGAACCTTGGCACGTTGTACGATCCGGCGCGGCCGCTCGGGGATATCGCGTTCGCGGGGGCGAGCGGCGATGCCGACTCGCTTGCCGACCTCGGCGGCGGCTGGCTGCTCGCCTGGGTCGGCGAAGGGCCGTGCGGCGATGAGTGCCTGGCCGGGCTCGACAAGCTGAACCGGGTCCGCCTGAGCCTGGGCGAGAAGTCCCGGCGGGTGCGGGTGCTGTACCTGTCGGAGCACGCTGCCGACGTGTCGACAGCGGAAAGGATCGCCGCCGTGATTCCCGGCGGCGTCGCCGCGGTGCTCGACGCGACGGTGTTCGAGGCGCTGGTCACCGATCTTGCGCACGACGGCGATGGGCGCGCGCAGGTATTGCATCGCGCCTATTTGATTGATCCAATTGGCAACCTTGTCCTCAGCTACGAGGCCGACGCCGTGCCGGGCGACATCAGGAAGGACCTGTCGCGACTGCTTTTTGCCTCCCAGATCGGCTGACCTCGGGAAATCTTCATGAAATCGAATACGACCGACAACCCCGCCGTGCTCTCCGGCCGAGCGCCCGGCTGGAGCGCGCTGGCGCGCGAGTACTACCAGCTCACCAAGCCGCGCGTGGTGGGGCTGATCATCTTCACCGCGGTGGTCGGCATGTTCCTGTCCACGCCCGGCATGGTGCCGGTGACCACGCTGCTGCTCGGCACCCTCGGCATCGGCCTCGCGGCGGCCTCCGGGGCGGCGATGAACCACATCCTCGACCGCGACGCCGACAGCGTGATGAAGCGCACGAGGCACCGGCCGCTGCCGACAGGCCACCTCAACGCCATCCAGGCGATGATCTTCGCCTGCATGCTGTCGATGGCGTCGATGCTTATCCTGGCGATCTGGGTGAACACCCTGACCGCGGTACTCACCTTCGCCTCCATGGTCGGATACGCCGTGGTGTACACCGTGTTCCTCAAGCGCGCCACGCCGCAGAACATCGTCATCGGGGGTGCCGCCGGTGCCATGCCGCCGGTGCTCGGCTGGACCGCGGTGACCGGCCAGGTGTCGCCGGATGCCTTGCTGCTGTTCCTGATCATCTTCTGCTGGACGCCGCCGCACTTCTGGGCGCTGGCGTTGTATCGCGAGAAGGAGTACGCCAGCGTCGGCATCCCGATGCTGCCGGTGACCCATGGCCGGCGCTTCACGCAGATCTACATCGTCTGCTACACGCTGCTGCTGGCGGCCGTGTCGATCATGCCCTTCGCCACCCGCATGTCGGGGCTGCCGTACCTCTTTGGCGCGCTGGTGCTGAACGGTTGGTTCATCGCCTACGCCGTGGCCCTGTACCGCAACTACAGCGACCGGCTGGCGCGGCGCACGTTCCTGTTCTCCATCCAGTACCTGGCGTGGCTGTTCGCCATCATGCTGGTGGATCACTACCGCGAACCGATCCTCGACCTGGCCGCCGGGCTGTTCGGCGCAGGTTGAGACGCCGGGGCCGCGGCCCGCCACGACCCGGGTGCCGATGAAGCAGTTTTCCCCCGCCTTCGAGCGCAATCGCGAGCCCATCGCCGCGGCGCTCACCGAAGCCCTCGCCGGGTGCACGCGAGTGCTGGAAGTCGGGAGCGGCAGCGGCCAGCACGCGGCATGGTTCGCGGCGCGCTTTCCCGGCATCACGTGGTGTCCCACCGAGCTGCCGGAGTTCCTGCCGAGCATCGAGGCCTGGCGCGCCGAGTCGGGGCTCTCCAATGTCGAATCGGCCCGCGTGCTGGACGTGTTCGCCGCCGACTGGCCCGATGTCGGCGCCGATGCGGTGGTGACCCTGAACACCTTGCACATCGTCTCCTGGCCGGGCGTCGAGGCCATCGTCTCGAAAGCCGCTGCATTGCTGCCGGCAGATGGCGTGTTGTACGTATACGGGCCGTTTCGCTACGCCTCCCGCGCGCTCGAACCGAGTAACGAGAACTTCGACCAGTGGCTGCGCGCGCGCGATGCGCAAAGCGGGATCAGGCTGTTCGAAGACGTCGACGCACTGGCGCGCGAGGGCGGCCTCTCATTCGAGAAGGACCTTGCCATGCCGGCCAACAACCGGTCGATCTGGTGGCGCAAGAGCGGACACTGATCGGCGGCGAGGAGTGGTGCGCGCTGCCGCAGCTCGGCATCGACTGGGTCAAGGCGCGGGTCGACTCAGGAGCGCGGACCTCGTCGCTGCATGCCTGGCACATTCGCCGCTTCACCCGCGGCGGCCGCGACTGGGTATCGTTCCGGGTTCATCCGTTGCAGCGCGACCGCCGCACGGTGATCGACTGCGAGGCGCCTCTTGCCGACCACCGCGGGGTCAAGAGTTCCAGCGGCGCCACCGAATCGCGCTACGTGATCCGCACCCGCCTTTCTCTCGCCGGCGAGTCCTTCGACATCGAGCTGACGCTCACCGGGCGAGACGCCATGGGCTACCGCATGCTGCTCGGCCGCGAGGCGATGCAGGACCGGTTCCTCGTCGACCCGGCTCGCGCGCAGCTGCTTCCGGCCCCGTCCGACGAAGATATCGAAGCAGCCTATGCCGGCCGCAGGATGGCCGTGCCGCACCTCAACATCGTCCTGCTCGCGCTCGGATCCGGCGGCTTCGCCGGCCTGGTGCGCGAGCGAGCGGCGGTGCGCGGGCACCGGTGTCACGTCGTCGATCCGACCGAGAGCCGGATGCTCTACCGTGAAGGCCACGAGTTCCTGCAAGGCGAGTTCCCGCAAGATGCGGGCATCGAAGCCGGCGCGCACCTGGACGCCGTGGTTTCGCTGCTGCCGCGGGCGCGGGCGGAGACGGCCACCGTCCTGCTGGGATACTTCGCGCACCTCGGCGCGCTGTCGCCCAACACGGCTCGGGCGATCCATGGCGTCCTCGACCGTTCCACGGCCTGGCAGCGCCTGTCCCGCTCGGGGATCCCGCTGCCGGTGACCCGCTGGCTGCCGGGCAAGGCCGCCGATCGCGGCGATCCGGACGACTTCGCCCGTTGCAGTCTGACCATCGTACGTCCCACCATGGCCGATGTTGCCGTCTGCCTGACCGGCGAGGCGGCGAAGCTGCCGCGCGGGGCGTCGGCGAACGTTCCGGCCTCGGGCGGCGCGGTGCTCGTACAGGGACTTCCCGGCGGCGGCGAACTCCTGCGTTGCTACGTGGCCGGTCCGCGCGCCGCCACCCGAGCCCTTGAGATCAACCCGGCCGGAGTGCTCGCCGTCGGCCGCCGCCGAGCCGGCGCCCTCGACCGCGAGGCGCGACGTGCCGTGCGCCGCGCCGTACGCGCCCTCGGCCTGAACCACGCCGTGGTCGACGTCTACCGCGACAACCATGGCATCGTCATCCTCGACGTCGACCCCTTCACCTTCCCCGCCCCCGGCTCCCAGGCCGCCACCCGCTACGCCGACGCCCTCATCGCCCACGTCGAACGCATGGTCGGCCACCGGTAG
>CBFGVH010000078.1:0-14294 GCA_965652415.1 uncultured Gammaproteobacteria bacterium
GGCTGGTCTACCAGGTCACCGGCAGCGAGCGCAGCGCGCCGTTCATGCCCGACGTCGATCCGGTCGATCCGCTCGGCCTGCGCCGCCGGCAGTCTGCCTGAGCGCGCTACAGCGGGACGTTGAGCCGCCGGATCGCGAGCGCCCCGGCGTCGATCCGGAACACGTGAAAGGCGTCGCGGACGAGCTTCTCGTCGAAGTCCGTCGTCAGGTCCCAGCCCGTCGCCAGGCTCAGGGCCGCGCGGATCACGC
The DNA here is from genome assembly GCA_965652415.1 of uncultured Gammaproteobacteria bacterium. Classification (GTDB taxonomy): domain Bacteria; phylum Pseudomonadota; class Gammaproteobacteria; order Arenicellales; family CAJQKF01; genus BQJD01. The sequence goes on from CBFGVH010000078.1 coordinate 250, forward strand.
CCTTGTGGGTGACGGCGCCGACCGGTTCATCGCGTTTGCCGAGGTCGGCCAGCCAGGCCGCCAGCCTGGCGCGCACCATGCGCGGCGACTCGCCCCCCGGCGGCATGAAGTCCAGGCCGCGCGCCTCGTTGACACGAAGTTCCTCGCCGAGTTCGGCGCGCAGGTCGGCGATGCGCCGGCCGGTCCACTCGCCCCACTCCATCTCGACCAGCGCTTCAACGCTGGCGCGTACCGGCAGGTCGAGCAGCCGGGCTGTCTCGGCGGTGCGCGACAGGGGACTGACGTACCAGTCGATCGTCCGCAAGTTGTCGGGCGGTCGCCAGCGTCGTACCTGCTCGACGCCGGCGTCGCTCAACGGCACGTCGGTGCGGCCCTGGATGCGGCGCGCCTCGTTCCAGGTGCTGATGCCGTGGCGAATGAGGATCAGATCGGTCACAGCGAGCGCACCAGCCGGTCGAGGCGCTCGGCGGCGAGATCGAGGCCGTGACGTTCGCGCACGCGCCGGCTCGCCGTCTCGCCCATCCGCGCCAGAACCTTCGGTCGCTGCACGAGGTAGGCGAGTGCGCGTGCCGCGCCGCCATTGTGCGGGTCGTACAAGTAGCCGGTGCGCCCGTGGGCGACAATCTCGGCGACGCCTCCACGGCGGCCGGCGAACACCGCTGCTCCCCGCGACTGCGCTTCCAGCAGTGCCATGCCGAAGGCCTCGTTGACCGCCGGCCACACCACGAGGTCGGTGCGGTCGAGCAGTGCCGCGAGCGCTGCGCCTTCGAGCCGGCCGTGGCAACGAACCCTGTCGCCGCCGGCGGCGCGCAGCCGGTCCTGGATCTCGTCGTCCAGAGCGCCATCGCCCACCGCGTCGAACGTCCAGCCGTCATCGGGCAGCTGCGCAATCAGATCGCACAACTCCTCCCAGGAGCGCTGCTTGTCGCCGGGCCGCATCATGGCGACGGCCGCCAGGCGGACGGGGCCGCCGTCCCCGCAGGTGCGGGTCGCGGGCGGTGGCCAGGCGTCGAGATCGATGAACGGCGCCAGCACGAGCGTAGGGACCCCGGGCCCAAGCAGCGGCACCGTGCACACCAGGTCGCGCCTGTTCAGGGCCACCATGGCGTCGGCCCGGGAGATGCAGTGCCGCGCCTGGCGGTGACCCTCGCGCCACGGGCCGTTCTCCTGGCGCGGCGACAGCGATGCCTCGGCAACGACATAGGCAAGGCCGAGCGCATCGGCAACCTTCGGGCCGATCCAGTCCGGCGCCTTGTGATAGACGTGATAGCTGAACCACAGGTCGGGTGCCGCCCCGGCAGAGTAGCGATTGATGAGAGCGTCGGCCTCGGCCAGCGCGCGGTCGCGGAGGTCCCGCTGGGCGGATTCGTTCCCCGCGCCTTCGAAGGTGCGAAGCGCGGACGCCACGTGCACCTCGTGGCCGGCCCGCGACAGGGCGGCGATCAGCAGTCGCGCCAGCAGCCGGTCACCGGAAGGGTGCGGATGCCCGGGCGGCTTGAGCGGGGCGTAAAAGGCGATCTTCACGTCGACGTGAGCAGCGCGTGGACGCGTCCGATCTCCTGCCCGGCCGAAAACCGCTCGCGCAGCCGCTCGACGGCGCGGGCCGCCATTCGCCGGCGCAGCGCCGGGTCCGTGCCGAGCCGCTCGATGGCCGCGGCGAGGGACGCGGGGTCGTCGGCGGGCACCAGGCAGCCGGTTTCGCCGTCGGTGACGATCTCCGGGATCGCGGAGACGTTCGAGGCGATGCAACAGACGCGCTGGCTCTGCGCCTCCATGAGGACGTTCGGCAGTCCGTCGCGATCGCCGTCGGCGGTGATCACGGACGCGAGCACGAACAGGCTGGCGCGCCGGTAGTGCGACAGTACCTCGTCCTGGGGCGCGGGGCCCAGCCACTGGATGCGATCGGCGATACCGAGCCGTTCGGCGATCGCGGCGAGCCGGCCGAGTTCCGGGCCGCCGCCGACGTGCACGAACCGCCATGCCAGCGTCGACGGCAGCCGGGCGAGCGCAGCCAGCAGCACCGGGTAGCCCTTCTTGGGAACCGCGCGGCCGACGGACAGGATGGTGAGCGGGCGCGCCGGCGAACCGTCGGCCTCGTCGTCGCGCCGCCCCGGGTCGGCAAAGCGGTCGAGATCGATGCCGTGATAGGCGCGGTGGACACGGTCCGGAAACCGGGCAAGGGACTCGAGGTGGGCGGCATTGGCGGCCGTGCAGGTGACGGTGAACTCGGCCTCGGCGAGTTTCTCACGCTTTTCCCACCCGGGAAGGGTCCAGATGTCCTTTGCGTGGGCGCTGATCGCGAACGGCTTGCCAAGCAGCATCGCGGCGTAACGCGCCACCGACGCCGGGGTGTGCATGAAGTGCGCATAGATCAGGCGGCAGCCGGGGGGTATCTCCCGAGCGAGGACAAGCGCCTGGGCCAGTCGGCGCACCCGGTTCGGTGTCGGGTCGCGGACGAGATCGCGAAAGAAGGCGGCCAGCGCCGGACGCGCACGCAGAGCAAGGAGCGCGTGGCATAATCCGCGCAGCACGCGAACCGGTTCGCGCAGCGCATACTCGGGCAGGTACAGGCAGTCAGCGTGAATTTCGCGGTGTATCGGGTGTATAGTCGGGTCGGTGGGACGACGGAGGGAGACCAGCGACAGCCGCATGCCGCGCGCTTCGAGCGCCTTGAGTTCCTGGGCGATGAACGTCTCGGAAAGGCGCGGATATCCCTTCAGTACGACGGCCACGCAGGCAGGCTCATCGGCGCCGGCTCCGATGCAACCGGTCCTTGTCGACGACGTCACCGGCCCGTGGCGCCGGAGGCGCATCGGCTAATTCGCGGCGGACAATACAAGAGCGCATCGGGGATCATCGTGACATGCACCTCTTAACCGGACGCCATGCCGCGCCCGGGCTTCGCGACGCGCAGCGCCGCCGCCGGCCGCCGGGCCCCGCCTCGGCGCACGCGCCGGGCGATACCACCGCGTCTTGCAGGGCCTGATGGAAAAGTCGATCTACAAGTACGTACTGACGCATACCTACAAGGACCAGGTGCTGCTGCTGGTCCTGACGGTGGTGAACCTGCCGTTCATCTACATCTCGCTTGAGATTCCCAAGATCATCGTCAACCAGGCGATCGGCGGCCAGGGTGCGCCGCACTCGGTCTTGGGGTTCGAGATGGACCAGATCACGTACCTGATGACGCTGTGCTTCGCGTTTCTCGCCGTGATCGGCCTGAACGGCGGCATCAAGTATACCGTCAACGTCTACAGCGGCATCGTCGGCGAGCGCATGTTGATGCGTTTTCGCTACGAGTTGTACCGGCGCATCCTGCGCTTCCCGATGCCGCACTTCAAGCGCACCTCGCAGGGCGAGATCATACCCATGATCACGGCCGAGACGGAGCCGCTCGGCGGATTCATCGGCGAGTCGTTCACGCTGCCGGCGTTTCAGGGCGGCCTGCTTCTGACCTATTTGCTCTTCATCTTTCAGCAGGACCTGTTCCTGGGCCTCGCGGCGATTGCGCTGTATCCGCCGCAACTCTGGCTCATCCCGCGGCTGCAGCGCAAGGTCAACGAGCTGGCCAAGCAGCGGGTGCGCGAGGTGCGCGGTCTCGCCGACAGGGTCGGAGAATCCATCTCCGGGATCAACGAAATCCACGCCCACGACACCTCGCGGCTTGAGAAGGCGGAGATCTCGCATCGCCTGGGCACCATATACGTCATCCGGGCCGATCTTTTCAAACGCAAGTTCTTCATCAAGTTCCTGAACAACTTTCTCGCCCAGCTGACGCCCTTCTTCTTCTACTCGATCGGCGGATACTTCGTGATTCGCGGGGACCTGTCGCTGGGCGCGCTGGTGGCGGTGCTGGCCGCCTACAAGGACATCTCGCCGCCGTGGAAGGAACTGCTCAAGTACTACCAGACCAAGGAGGACGTGCGGGTCAAGTACGAGCAGGTGATCGAGCAGTTCGACCCGGAGAACATGTTCGCCGAGGAACTGCAGGAGCCGCCGGCCGCGGTCAGGCCGCTGGACGGCACGCTGCAGGCCAGCAACGTCGTCTACAGCGAGGACGGCACCATCAAGCCGGTGGACGGCGTCAACTTCACCGTCGGCGTCAACGACAAGGTGAGCACGGTGGGCGCAACCGGCAGCGGCAAGGACGAGCTGTCGAGGCTCCTCGCCCGGCTGCTGATGCCCACGGCCGGCCGCATCAACCTCGGCGGGGAGAACATCGCCACCATTCCCGAGGGCGTGCTCGGCCGCCGCCAGGCCTACGTCGGCGCGGGCGCGCACATCTTCACGGGGACTATAGCGGACAACCTGCTGTACGGGCTCAAGCACGAGCCCGGCAAGCCGCCCCCGCCCGCCAACGGGGACGAGGCCGAACTGCTCGCCGAGCGACTCAAGATCGCCCGCATCACGGACAACAGCACCGACAGCCGCGACGCCGACTGGGTCGACTACGCGGCGGCCGGGGTCGACGGACCCGACGGCATGTTCGCGCACGTCTCGCGGGTGCTCGCCGTGACCGACCTGGACCGGGACGTCTACCAGTTCGGCCTGTCGTCCAAGCCGGACGAGACCGTCCGCCGCCACCTTGCCGACCGCATCCTGGCGGCTCGCGACCGCATGCGCAAGGCGCTCGAGGAGAGCGGTCAGTCCCAGCTCGTCGAGCGCTTCGATTCGGGTGCCTTCAACCGCAGCCTGACCATCGCCGAGAACATCCTGTTCGGGGCGCCACTGCAACCCGAGTTCGAGGCCGAGCGGCTCGCCGACAATCCTCTGATCATCGAGCTCCTGGTGGAGAACGGGCTGTACGATGATTTCTGCCGCATCGGGCGGCGCACCGCCGAGATCATGCTCGAGTTGTTCGCCGACGCGCCGCCCGGCGACCCGCTGTTCGAGCAGTTCAGCTTCATCAGCTCCGAGGCGCTGGTCGAGTTCAAGTCGCAGATCCCGCGCACCGTCGACCCCGATCCCGACAACTGGCGCGAGGAGGATCGCGCCAGCTTCCTGACGTTGCCGTTCAAGCTGATCGCCGCGCGGCACCGACTGGGCCTCGTCACCGACGACCTTCAGGAGCGCGTCCTTGCCGTGCGCCGCCAGCTCCACGAACGGCTCGGCGCGGAGAACGAGTCCATCCGCTTTCTCGACGACGGCGCCGTCAACCCGGCGATCTCGATCCAGGACAACATCCTCTTCGGTACGCTCGTCTATGGTCAGGCCAATGCCAAGGACAAGCTGTCGGTGGTGCTTGCCGAGGTCGTCGACGATGCCAGCATCCGCGACGACATCATGAAGGTAGGCCTGAACTATCACGTCGGCAGCGGCGGCGCGCGCCTGAGCGTGGTGCAGAAACAGAAACTGTCGCTGGCGCGCTGCCTCATGAAACGCCCCGACCTGCTCATCGTCAACGAGGCGATGAGCGCCATCGATCCCAATGCCCAGGAGCGCCTCGTGCGCAGCGTGCTGGATTACCAGGGCGAACGCGGCGTCATCTGGGTGCTGGAGCGTCCCGAACTCGCCCAGCACTTCGCTCGCACCCTGGTGATGCACGGCGGCGCGGTGGTGGGCGACGGTACCTACGAGGATCTCACTAGCAACTCGGCATGGATGAAGCAGCTGCTCCCCCAGCAGGCCTGACGCCGGCGCGGGTAGCGGCGTGAGGTTGATCGTCATCGATCCGAGCGGGCGTCCCGATGCCGGCGCGCTCGCCGCGAGTTGCCGCGCTCTCGCCGATGTCGGGTTCGACGTCGAGCGCCGTGCCTACCCGGACGATGCCGGGCCGCGGCTGGCGGCGCCCGGCGTGGCCGCGCGGCTCGCCCTGCTCGAGGGGGCCCTTGCCGACGGCGACGTGATCCTGTGCGCCCGCGGCGGCTACGGCATGAGCGATCTGTTGCCGCGCCTCGATTTCGAGGCGCTCGGCGCGCGCGCGCCGTCCCTGGTGGTCGGCTTTTCCGACATCAGCGCGCTGCTCTCGGCGCTGTACGCGAGGCTCGGCTGGCCGTCCCTGCACGCACCGATGCCCGGCTCGCCCCTGTGGCGGGAAGAGGGCGATGACGTGCGCGCGGTGCTCAAGGTGCTCGCGGCGTGGCCCGGATCCTGTACCGGCTCGCTTCCCGTTCGAGGCGACGGCGAGGCGCGCGGGCCGCTGTTCGGCGGCTGCCTGAGCGTGCTCGGCGCTCTCGTCGGCACGCCGTATGTCCCGCGCAGCCTGTCGGGGCACGTGGTGTTCCTCGAGGACGTCAACGAGTCCGCGCCGCGCGTCCTTCGCCATCTGAACCAGTGGCTGCAGTCCGGGGTGCTCGACGGCGCCTCGGCACTGGTGCTGGGCGGGTTCGTTCACGACGACTCCGGCGAGCGCGAAGCGCTGGCGTCGCTGCCGGACCGCGTTCGTGAGCGCGTCCGCTGCCCGGTGTTCGTCTCCGATCGGCTCGGTCACGTTTCCTGCAACATGCCGCTGATGCTCGGCGCCGAGGCCGTTATCGGCGATTCCCGCCTGAGCTGGCGCCTCGATCCGGGTCCGATGCTGGCCTGAGGGCTCGCCGGGCGCGGCAGGGACGAGCCGGGATGATACAATCGCCGTCCCCTCGGCGGACTCGGCGGCCCGCCGCTCAGCGGCATCGGCGAGACACGCGGCTTCGACATGAAGACTTCGACATGATCAAGGGCGAGCAACTCTACTCCGGCAAGGCCAAGACGGTTTTTCTGACCGACGACCCCGAGCGGTTGATCCTGCACTTTCGCAACGACACCTCGGCCTTCGACGGCGTCAAGCTGGCGCAACTCGAACGCAAGGGCGAGATGAACAACCGGATCAACGCCTTCGTCATGGCGAGGCTGGCCGACGCCGGCATCGATACGCACTTCATCGAGCGAATCGGCCCGGAGGACTCCGTGGTCAGGCGGCTCGACATGATCCGGGTCGAGTGCGTGATCCGCAACGTCGTGGCCGGCTCGCTGGCCAAGCGGCTGGGGATCGAGGAAGGCCTGGTGCTCGAGCGCCCGGTGTTCGAGTTCTTCCTCAAGGACGACGCCCTGCACGACCCGATGATCAACGAGTCGCACATCCTCGCCTTCGGCTGGGCGGGTGCGGAGGAGATCGAGCGGATGCGCGAGGCGAGCCACGCCGTCAACGGTGTGCTCAAGGACCTGTTCGATGGCGCCGGCATCATGCTGGTGGACTTCAAGCTCGAGTTCGGCCGCGCCGGTGGCAAGCTCTGGCTTGGAGACGAGTTCACGCCCGACGGCTGCCGGTTGTGGGATGCCTCCACCCGCAAGAAACTGGACAAGGATCGCTTTCGCCGCGACCTCGGCGAGGTGGTCGAGTCCTACCAGGAAGTCGCGCGCCGCCTCGGCGTGCCGCTGGACGACTGAAGCGGGGCCGGCAGCACTCGCGAGCGAACGGCGGCCCGCCGCCCGATACGGACACGACCAACAATCGAAACGCCATGATTCACCTGGACGGCGGCGCCGCCTACTCCGACTTCAGGCTGGCCAAGGTGCGCGCGCGGCTCGAGCCGGTGGTGCCGGGCCTGGCGGCGGTCAACGCCTTTCATCGTCACTTCATCGACATCGAGGGTGTTCTCGACGCCGGCGCGCGCGAGAAGCTCGAAAGCCTTCTGGACTACGGAGAAACCCGGGTGGTTCGCCGGCCCGACGAGGCGGTGGTGCTGGTGACTCCCAGGCTCGGCACGGTGTCGCCGTGGTCGACCAAGGCCACGGACATCGCCCGCCGCTGCGGACTCGGCGCCGTGCGCCGCATCGAGCGCGGCGTGGTATGGCTGATCCGCGCCGACACGCCGCCGGACGCGAATACTCTCACCGCCGCGACGCCGCTGCTGCACGACCGCATGACCGAGTCGGCGTTCATCGGCGACGCCGATCCGGCCGCTCTGTTCGAGCGCGCCGCGCCGGCACCGCTTCGCTGCGTGGACCTCGTCGGCGGCGGCCGCGAAGCGCTGGTCCGCGCCAGCGCCAAGCACGGCTACGCGCTGTCCGACGACGAGATCGACTACCTCGTGGAACGCTTCTCGCGCCTCGGCCGCAACCCCACCGACGTCGAACTGATGATGTTCGCCCAGGTGAACTCGGAGCACTGCCGGCACAAGATCTTCAACGCCGACTGGACCGTCGACGGCGAGGCGCGAAGCGAGACGCTGTTCAGCATGATTCGCAGCACCCACGAGGCGAACCCCGGCGGCACCCTGGTCGCCTACCGGGACAACGCGGCGGTGATCGAGGGCGGTCCGGGACCGTGGCTGACGGTCGACCCGGCGGATGGCGTCTATCGTTTCGCCGACGAACCGGCGGCGATCCTGGTGAAGGTGGAGACCCACAACCACCCCACGGCGATTTCGCCGTTTCCCGGCGCCGCCACGGGGTCCGGCGGCGAGATTCGCGACGAGGGCGCCACCGGCCGCGGCGGCAAGCCCAAGGCAGGCATCACGGGTTTCTCGGTCTCCCACCTGCGCCTGCCGGATGCGCCGCGGCCATGGGAAGGTCCTGCGCGGCCCAACCCGCGCATGGCGAGCGCCCGGCAGATCATGCTCGAAGGACCGATCGGCGGCGCCGCCTTCAACAACGAGTTCGGCCGCCCCAACATCGGCGGCTACTTCCGGACGTTGGAACACGAGGATGACGACGGCACCGTCCACGGCTACCACAAGCCGGTGATGCTGGCGGGCGGGCTCGGCAACATCCGTCCGCGCCACGTCGTCAAGCAGCCGCTGCCCGCCGGGGCGCGCATCGTGGCGCTTGGCGGGCCGGCCATGCTCATCGGGCTCGGCGGCGGCGCCGCGTCGAGCCTCGCCTCGGGAGCCTCCAGCGAGGACCTCGACTTCGCCTCGGTGCAGCGCGGCAATCCCGAGATGCAGCGCCGCTGCCAGGAGGTCATCGACCGATGCGCCGCGCTCGGCGACGACAACCCGATCCTGTCGATTCACGACGTCGGCGCCGGCGGCCTGTCCAACGCCCTGCCGGAGCTGGTCAACGACGCCGGGCGCGGCGGCCGGTTCGACCTTCGGCGGGTGCCGAATGACGACCCCGGCATGTCTCCCATGCAGATCTGGTGCAACGAGGCCCAGGAGCGCTACGTGCTGGCGGTGGCGCCGGAGCGCCTGGCCGATTTCGAGTCGATCTGCGCCCGCGAGCGCTGCCTGTACGCGGTTGTCGGCGAAGCCACGCAGGAGCCGCGCCTGGTACTGGACGATACCCTGGCAGCGCCGGCCGGCGGCGAGTGTGCCGGCGTCGAGCGTCCGATCGACATGGACATGGCGCTCCTGCTCGGACATCCGCCAAGGATGTCCCGGTCTTTCACCCGCACGCGACCGCCGCGACGACCGCTGGCGCTTCCCGACGATTCCGTCGAGGACATGCTGCTCAGGGTGCTGCGCATGCCGGCGGTGGCCGACAAGACTTTCCTTGTGACCATCGGCGATCGCAGCGTTACCGGCCAGATCGTGCGCGATCAGATGGTGGGCCCGTGGCAGGTGCCGGTGGCCGATGTCGCGGTTACCGCGTCCGGGTTCACCGGCGACGCCGGCGAGGCCATGGCCATCGGCGAGCGTTCGCCGCTGGCCCTGATCGATCCGGCGGCCAGCGCCCGCATGGCCATTGCCGAGGCGCTGACCAACATCGTCAGCGCCGACGTGGCCGACCTGTCGCGGGTGGCGCTGTCGGCCAACTGGATGGCAGCCGCCGGCCGGCCCGGGCAGGACCAGGCGTTGTTCGAGGCCGTCGAGGCGGCCAGTTCGCTGGCACGCGAAATCGGCATTTCGATACCGGTGGGCAAGGATTCCATGTCCATGCATGCGGCTTGGCAGGCGGAGAACGGCAACCCGGTCTCGGTAACGGCCCCGGTCACCCTGGTGGTGTCGGCCTTCGCGCCGGTGGCCAATACCCTGAATACCCTGACCCCGGTGCTCGCCACGCCGGGCGAGGACACGGTACTGATTCACCTTGGCCTGGGCGGCGTTGCGCGTCTGGGGGGCTCGTGCCTCGCGCAGGCCTATGGTGAGCTCGGCGACGAGTGTCCCGACGTGGACTCGCCGGCGGCCCTCGCGGCGCTTTTTCGAGCCGTGCACGGGCTCAATCGCGAGGGACTGCTGCTCGCCTGTCACGACGTCTCCGACGGCGGCCTCGTCGTCACCCTGTGCGAGATGGCCTTCGCCTCGCGCTCGGGTCTTGCCATCGACCTCGAAGACGACGCCGACTCGGTAGCGCGGTTGTTCGCCGAGGAGCCGGGCGTCGTCGTGCAGGTGCGCGGTACCGACCTCGACCGGGTGCTGGAGTTCATTGCGGGCACCGATCCGGCGCCGACAGCGCGGCTCCTCGGCCGTCCGGAACTCGGCGACACGATCCGCGTGTCGCGGGGCGGCGAGCGGCTCCTCGCGGCCTCGCGCACGGAGCTCAATCGCGCCTGGTCGGAGACGACCTGGCACATGCAGTCCGAGCGCGACCACCCCGACTGCGCGCGCGAGGAATACGACGGCCTGCTCGACGCCGACGATCCGGGTCTCAATGCAAACCTTTGCTTCGATCCCGGGGAAGACGTCGCCGCGCCTTACGTTGCCCGGGGCGCGCGTCCGAAAGTCGCGATCCTCAGGGAGCAGGGCGTCAACGGCCAGCTCGAGATGGCCGCCGCCTTTACCCTGGCCGGCTTCGAGACGATCGACGTCGCCATGAGCGACCTCGCGGAGGGTCGCCGCGAACTGGAAGCGTTTTCCGGCCTGGCCGCATGCGGAGGCTTTTCCTTCGGCGACGTGCTCGGCGCCGGCCAGGGCTGGGCGCGCTCGATCCTGTACAACCCGGCCGTGCGCGACATGTTCCAGGCGTTCTTCGAGCGCGGCGACACCTTCTCGCTCGGCGTGTGCAACGGCTGCCAGATGATGACGGCGCTGAAAGACCTGGTCCCGGGCGCCGGGCACTGGCCGCGCTTCGTGCGCAACCGCTCGGAGCAGTACGAGGCGCGGGTGGTCATGGTCGAGGTCGCGCCGAGTCCTTCGGTGCTGTTCGACGGCATGGCCGGCTCGCGGCTGCCGGTGGTGGTCGCCCACGGCGAGGGCCGCACCGTGTTCGACGACGCCGCTGCCGTCGAAGGTGCGGCGGGCGAGACGGTGGTCCTGCGCTTCGTCGACAATCGCGGGCAACCGGCCACCCGCTACCCGGCCAACCCCAACGGATCAAGCTTCGGTATCACCGCCGTCACCAGCCGCGACGGCCGCGCCACCATCATGATGCCGCACCCCGAACGCGTGTTCCGGTCCCGGTGCCTGTCCTGGCGCGATCCGTCGTGGGGCGAGTTCAGTCCGTGGATGAGGATGTTTCGCAACGCCCGCGCGTGGATCGGGTGAGGGCGGAACGTCGCCGCAGGGTGATACAATGAGCCGTTGCGTCTTCACGAGCCCGGCGCGGCGCGGGCGATTTTCCCGACGAACCTGATTCGAGAACGATCCCATGGCAGCCATCGCACGTTTCAAGTTCCGCCACTTCCTGATTCGCTTCGGCGCGGCCCTGGCGCTGGTGTTCGCCACCTACAATCCCGTCGAACCCTACTCCTATTTCGAGTGGGCACTCGCTCCACTGCTCAATCTCGGCGAGGGGACGGCGTTCTCGGTATTCAAGGCGTTCGTCGGCCTGCTCCTCGTGGTCGGGTGGACCATTTTCATCCGCGCTACCAGTCGCTCCCTCGGTCCCTTCGGGCTGTCGCTCGCGATCGCGTTCTTCGTGCTCCTGTTCTGGCTCATGTTCGACCGCGGCTGGCTGTCGCTGGAGAACCCGGACGTGATCTCCTGGCTGGTGCTCATCGCCGTGGCCGGCATCATGGCGCTCGGCATGTCGTGGTCCCACATCCGCCGCCGCATGAGCGGGCAGCTCGACGTCGACGACGTCGAGGAAGGGAACTAGGGGATGCCTTTATTCCCGATAGTTCCAAGCGTTTCGGATTTCATGCGGAATTGATATTACGAGTGGACTGTCCGGCCCGGCCGGACTTGTAGTACAAGAGTGGCGATCCGGCCGGACATCCGGCTCGCCGAGAGGAATCAAACCGCCACAGGGACGTGAGATCTCGCCAATCCGGGCGCCGCACGGCGCCGTCTCCCGTATCCCTCGGCATTTGGACGCGGCTGCACCTGGCCGCCGAATCGCGCTGGACCGCGTCGACCGTGACAAACGCGTTGAGGGATCAACCATGTTCTTGTCGATCGCTTCGGCAGCGGTGATCGCCGCACTGTTCCTGTCGCTATCGGTCAATGCGGACCGGTCACTGCGCAACGCCGGTTCTAACCTGAGGCCGTATCGGTTCGGCTACTTCGTCGGCCTGTTGTGCTGCCTGCTCGCTCTCGCTTCGCTGTACCAGTGCGCGGTCTCCACGCGTGAACTCGAGCACCCGGGGTCTCTGCCCATCACTCTTGGTCTCGCGATTATTGCCGCCAAAGGAATCATCCAGCGACGCCTCCACGGCTGGACTGCGCTCGTGAGCCTTTGCCCGGTCCTGACGCAGTTGCTGGCATCGACGGAGATAACTGCGATTGCCGCAACGGGCGAGATCCGGATTGGATCATTGCTTTTCGTCGGCGTGTCGGCTGTCTATGCCTGGCGCAGACGGCGCGAACTCGGACGTGTCGACAATCGTGTCGATCGACGATCGGCACCGGCGACATCGAGTCGTTGTAGGTTCTGCAGAGATTCAATCCGGCGGTGGCGAATTCCAGGATGACGCGACACTCTTTTCACACCAGGAATCGATCTCTGTATGCCACCGCGGCTCGTTCCCCGGAGGCGACCAAGCCTTACTTCCTGTCGCTCGGACCGATTCGTGGTCTAGTAGCCCGACTCGGCGCAACGTTGAACAGCTTTCATGAATAGTTCACCGTACTTCTCCAGCTTGTGCCGCCCCACACCGTTGATCGCCAGGAACGCCTCGTCGTCGCGCGGCTTCTCCGCCGCCATCTGGATGAGTGACGCATCACCGAAGACAACGTAGGGTGGCTTGCCCTCGGCGTCGGCGATTTCCTTGCGAAGCGCGCGCAGGGCGTCGAACAGTTTCTCGTCTTCGGGCGATAGCTGCGCCACGCCGGCCTTCGGGCGGGGGCGCGCCTTGTCGACGCGCGCGGTGCGCGGCTTCGCCAGTTCCAGCGTGCATTCGCCGCGCAGGAGCGGCCGCGCCGCTGGGGTGAGCCTAAGGACCGAGTAGTTGGCGATGTCCTGTTCGACGAGGCCGTGATGGATGAGCTGGCGCACGATGGAGGTCCATTCGAGCATGCTCCGCTCGGCGCCGATGCCGTAGGTGCTCAGGCGGTCGTGGCCCAGCGCGCGGATACGCTCGGAGTCGGCGCCGCGCAGCACGTCGATGACGTGTTTCATGCCGAAGCGCTGGCCGACGCGATAGATGCATGACAGCGCCTTGCGTGCGTCCTCGGTGGCGTCGAAGCGCTCGGGTGGGTCGAGACAGGCGTCGCAGTTGCCGCAGTCCTCGTCGAGGCGTTCGCCGAAATAGCCGAGCAGTACGCGGCGCCGGCAGCCGAGGGACTCGGCGAAGCCGACCATGGCGTTGAGCTTGTGGGTCTCGATGCGCTTCTGCGTCTCGTTGCCGCCCGACTCGATCAGCGAGCGGGCGGTGACGATGTCCTGGGCCCCGAAAAGCAGCAGCGCCTCGGCGGGCAGGCCGTCGCGGCCGGCACGGCCGGTCTCCTGGTAGTAGCCTTCGATGTGGCGGGGCATGTCGTAGTGCACGACGAAGCGCACGTTGGGCTTGTCGATGCCCATGCCGAAGGCGACCGTGGCCACCACCACACCCAGCTCGTCGCGGAGAAACCGTTCCTGCACCCGGGTGCGGGTGGCACCGTCGAGTCCGGCGTGGTAGGCGGCCGCGCTCACGCCCTCTGCAGCCAGGCGTGAAGCCACCGCCTCGACGGTCTTGCGCGACAGTGCGTAGACGATACCCGACTCCGCCGGCCGCGAGGCGAGGAAGCGGGTGAGCTGGTCGAACGGCCGGTTTTTCTCGCGCACCGTGTAGCGGATGTTGGGCCGGTCGAAGCCGCTGACGTGGCGGC
>CBFGVH010000079.1:0-14192 GCA_965652415.1 uncultured Gammaproteobacteria bacterium
TGCAGTCTCGAGCCGCACCGCAATCCGGCCGCGATTCCCCTGGTCGACACCGATCGCGGCGGTCAGATCACTTACCATGGTCCCGGTCAGCAGATCGCCTACCTGATGTACGACCTGAGGCGTCGCGGCCAGGGCGTCAGGCGTCTGGTTGCCGACATCGAGCAGGCGGTCATCGATTCGCTGGCGCCGCTCGGCATCGGTGCGCGGCGCCGGGACGGGGCGCCGGGCGTCTACGTCGACGGGCGCAAGATCGCCGCCCTCGGCCTCAGGGTGCGGGGTGGCTCGACGTACCACGGCGTCAGCGTGAACATCGACGTCGACCTCGAGCCGTTCTCGTGGATCGATCCGTGCGGGCTCGCGGGCCTGGAAACGGTGAATGTTGCCGAACTCGCCGACGAACTCGATCGCGAAGCCTACGTCGACGATCTCGCGGCGCGCCTGGCGGCCCTGTCCGGAGGTCGGCCGTGAATCCCCGGACGCCTCCGCAGGGGGCCGTGTCCCCGGCGCTCGGGCGTCTGCCTGGCGTCGCCCACGCCTTTTTCACCCGCGCCGGCGGCACGTCCGGCGGCGGGTACGCATCGCTCAACTGCGGCCTTCACTGCGGCGACGACGCGCGACGGGTGGCAGCCAACCGCGACCTGGCGTGCGCGCACTTCGCCCTTAAGGGCGCGAGCCTCGTGACACTGCGCCAGGTGCACGGCACGGACGTGGTCGTCGTGGACGGCGAGCCGCCCGGCCCGGACATAAGGGGCGACGCCCTGGTATCGACGACACCGGGCGTGTTGATCGGCGTGTTGACCGCCGACTGTGTGCCCGTGCTCATCGCGGACGCGGCGCGGGGTGTCGTGGCCGCGGCCCATGCCGGTTGGCGCGGTGCCGCCGCCGGGGTCATCGGTGCCACGGTCGACGCCATGGAGCGCGCCGGTGCCCGGCGAGGCGCCATGCGCGCCGCCATCGGGCCGGCCATTCGCCAGTCCTCCTACGAGGTCGGCGACGACGTGCGTGAGGCCGTCACGGCCGACGGCGGCAAGGCGTCGGGGTTGTTCCGGGAGAACGGGGACCGCTACCTCTTCGACCTGCCGGGATTCGCGCGCCTGCTGTGCACCGAAGCCGGCATCGCCGCGATCGACGACATCGGCCACGACACGTATCGGGACGAATCGCGCTACTTCAGCCACCGCCGCTCCTGCCACCGCGGCGAGGGAGCCTGCGGTCGCCAGCTCTCCACGATCGCTCTGGTATAGTGGCGCAACCTGCGGGCGGCAGCGCCCGGCGTCATCCACCGACGAACCGGACCCTCGACGTGACCACGACCGACAATCCCGGGCCGCTGGCCGGCATTCGCATCCTCGACCTGTCGCGCATTCTCGCCGGGCCGATCTGCACCCAGCTGCTTGGCGATATGGGCGCCGACGTCATCAAGGTCGAGCGCGCCGGTGCCGGCGACGACACGCGCCAGTGGGGTCCTCCCTACGTCAGGAATGCCGACGGTGCCGACACCAGCGAGAGCGCGTACTACCTGTGCGCCAATCGCAACAAGCGTTCCGTGGCGGTGGACCTCGGCCGCGCCGAGGGTCAGGATCTGGTGCGCCGCCTGGCGGCCGAGTGCGATGTACTGATCGAGAACTTCAAGCTCGGCGGACTGAAGAAGTACGGCCTGGCGTACGACGACCTGAAGGATGCCTGCCCGCGGCTCGTCTATTGCTCGATCACGGGCTTCGGCCAGGACGGCCCCTATGCTCATCGCCCGGGCTACGACTTCATGATCCAGGCCATGGGCGGCATCATGAGCATCACCGGCCAGCCCGACGGCGACCCCACCAAGGTCGGCGTCGCCATGGCGGACGTGATGAGCGGCATGTACGCCGCCACCGCCGTGCTGGCCGCGCTCAATCATCGCCAGCGCAGCGGACGGGGCCAGTACATCGACGTCTCGCTGCTTGACTGCCAGGTGTCGTGGCTGGTCAATGCCGCCCTGAACTACCTGACCTCGGGCGACACGCCGAGGCGCATGGGCAACGGTCATCCCAATATCGTCCCCTATGAAGTGTTTCCCGCCAGCGACGGCTACTTCGCGCTGGCGGTCGGCAATGACGGGCAGTTCCGGCGCTTCTGCGAAGTCGCGGGGGTGCCCGCGTACGGCGTCGACCCGCGCTTCGCCACCAACACGGCGCGGGTCAATCACCGCGAGGAACTGGTGCCGATGTTGCGCCGAATCACGGTCACCCGGGCCACCGCCGACTGGCTGAAAGGGCTCGAGGCGGCCGGCGTGCCGTGCGGGCCGGTGAACGACATCGCACAGGTCTTTGCCGATCCCCAGGTGCAACACCGCAACATGCGCATCGCCATGGATCACCCGCTGGCCGGTTCGGGTACGGTGGATCTCGTCGCGAACCCGCTGCGATTCAGCGAGACCCCGGTCAGCTACCGTCGAGCGCCGCCGCTGCTCGGCCAGCATACCGGTGAGCTGCTCGCCGAGGTCCTCGGCGTCGATGACGCGACGCTTGCCGGCCTGCGGGAAAAGGGCGTGATCCAGTAGCCCGCGACCGTAGTGCGACTTCGCCCGCGCGCCGCCCGGTGTCGGCATATTGGCAAACTCGCGGGCCGGGAATATGATCGTCGTGGCAGGCTCCCTCGCGGTTTGCGCGGGCGGCCTTGGATTGACCCCGGGACAAGACCCGGTTCGCATACTGCCACCCGATGAACGACTTCGCCTACGGCCGTGCGCGCGGTGAGGCACGATGCACGGTCGGCTTCTTCCTCGTCGACTCCTTCTCCATGATGGCGTTCATCTCGGCGCTCGAGCCGCTCAGGATCGCCAATCGCCTGTCCGGCGAAGACCTGTACGACTGGTGCGTGGTCAGCGAGGACGGCTCGCCGGTCATGCCCACGAACGGCATCACCGCCGTGCCGGCGACGTACTCGACCGCCGATGCACCGGACTTCCCCGTGCTGCTGGTGGCAGGGCCCTTCGATCCGCTGCCGTACCACAACCCGGCCCTGTACCGGTGGCTGAACCGCCTGGCGCGCCGCAACGCCATTCTCGGCGGCATCGATACCGGGAGCCAGATCCTGGCGCGGGCGGGGCTGCTCAAGGGAACGCGCTGCACCATCCACTGGGAGAACATGCAGGGGTTCGTCAGCGAGTTTCCCGACCTCGAGGCGTCGCACGAGATCTATGAATACGACAACCGGCGGCTCACCTGTGCCGGCGGAACGGCGTCGATGGACATGATGCTCTATCTCATCGAGCAGCAGCAGGGACTGGAACTCGCGGCCTCGGTATCGGACGTGCTGATTCATCCCAATATTCGCCACGGCGACCATCCCCAGAGGATGAGCGTCGAAGCCCGCACCGGCGTGCGCCACCCGGGCCTGCTCGAATGCATCGAACTGATGGAGGCGAACCTGGAGCAACCGCTCACGCCCGCCGAGCTGTCGTCGATGATCAATATTTCCAAGCGCCAGCTCGAGCGGCTGTTCCGCCGCTACCTCAATACGACGCCGGCGCGCTACTACCTCGCATTGCGCCTGGCCGAGGCCAGGCGCCTTCTCGAGCAATCGTCCATGCCGATCATTGATGTCGCCATCGCCTGCGGCTTCAACTCGGCGGGACATTTCTCCTACCGCTACCGATCGTTTTTCGGCATGAGTCCGCGCACGGCGCGAACCCGCGCCACGTCGGCGGTGAAGACCGCGTGCTGATCGCGGGTGCATCGGCGCGGTTCGACTTTCCGGGGCAAGCCTTAATCCCGCGACGGAAAAGTGATAATCTGCGTGAGGCGTGCCGCCAATCCGTGCGGCGGCAGGAGAACGAACCCGGCACGGCACGTACCGGACCGCGGCGTTCATGCGCGTACCGTTTGCCGGCCGAAAGTACCCGACACGTCCGGGCGAACGACTTGCAGCCAATCATGATCACGGGTTCTCGCGCCGGGAGCCGTTCGCAAAGAACAGTCGCTTCCCGTTTGCTCGAAGAAGTTATCCGTCTCGCGGGACGGCAACGGCGTAAGGCCGGGGGGAAGGAGTCGGAGTGTACGGGTTGTCGCGACGAACCATGACGTCGATCGTTTCGCGCGCGGTCGTGTTGTTCATGTCGATCGCCGCTTCCGTCGTGGCTGCCGACGGCCCCATCCGGGTCGGCATCTACGAGAATCCGCCGAAGATCTTCACCAACGCGGACGGCCGCCCGGTCGGCATCTTCCCCGAACTCATGGAGGACATCGCGGCTCACGAAGGCTGGTCGCTCGAGTGGCAGCACTGTATCTGGGCCCGCTGTCTCGACCTGGTGGAATCGGGGCAACTCGACGTCATGGTCGATGTCGCCTGGTCCGAGGAGCGCGCCGAGCGCTTTCTCTACTCCTCGGAAAGCGTCATGCACAACTGGGCCACCGTGTACACGGCCGGGGACGTCGAGGTCGAGTCCATGCTCGACCTGGCGGGCACCCGGGTGGCCGTGATGACCCAGAGCATCCACACCGACAGCAGCGAGGGCATTCGCCGGCTGCTCGACGAGTTCGACATCCCCGTCACGTACGTCGAGGCGGACAGCTATGCCGGCGTGTTCGATCTAATTGATTCGGGAGCAGCCGATGTCGGCGTGGTCAACCGCATATTCGGCGCCATGGAAGAACACCGCTATCGCGTCTCGCGCACGCCGATCGTGTTCAATCCAAGTCAGCTTCATTTCGTCTTCCCCAAAGGCAAGTCGCGCTCGGCCTACCTGCGCGACGCGATCGACCGCCACGTTCGTGTGCAGAAGGACGATCCGGGATCGGTCCTGCAGCAATCCATCACCTACTTCCTGTCCGGTGCCGTCGACATGCGCTCGACGGTCACACCGCTCGAAAGGTTGCGCCGGCGCGTCGACCTGGACAGCGAAGAGCAAGCCTGGCTGAGGGAGCATCCGCGTATTCGCATCGGGGTCGATCCGGAGTTCGCGCCGTTCGAGATCGTCACCGAGGACGGGCGCTACCTTGGCGCCGCCGCCGACTACGTGAGGCTCGTCGGGCGCATACTCGGCGTGTCGATGGAACCGGTGACCGGCATCTCCTGGGTGGAGGCGGTGGAGCGGGCCAGGAACCGGGAGATCGACGTGCTCCCCGCGGTCGGCATCTCCGACGAGCGCCGCCAGTTTCTCGACTATTCGCAACCCTACCTCGAGTTCCCGCGGGTCATCGTGACGCGAAGCGACAGCACCGTTCGCGACCTGGAGGACCTCGCCGCCGGGCGACTTGCGGTGCAGCGCGACAGTTCCCATGCAGGTTTCGTCCGCGAGATGACCGACCTCGAAGCGACGTACTTCGACACGTTCGAGCAGGCGCTGCTGTCGCTGTCGCGCGGCGAGGTCGATGCGGTACTCGGCAATCTCGCGGTCAGCACACACTGGATCCGCGAGTTGAGCCTCACCAATCTGAAGATTGCGGCCCACGTATCGGACACGACCTTTCCGCTGGCGTTCGCGGTGCGCAATGACTGGCACGAACTACGGGGCATGATCGACAAGGCCCTGGCGGCGTTGTCGCCGCAGGACCATGCCGACATCAAGCGCCGCTGGCTGCCGGTGGAGGTGCCGGAACCGCGACTCGCCGACCAGGTGATGAGCCGCCTGACGGTGGCGGAGCGGCAGTGGCTCGAGGAGCATCCACGCGTACGCGTGGGCGTGCCGTCGAACGATCCTCCCTACAATTTTCGTGCCGAATCGGGAGACTTTCGTGGCGTCACCAGGGACTATCTCGACCGGATAGGCGAAGCCATCGGCCTTCGCTTCGATGTCGAGTTCGTACCGGCGGGCGAGTCGGGGTCGGACCGCCTCGAGGCGGGCGACCTCGACCTTGTCGTTACGCCCCGGTACGACGCCGAGAACCCTCGCGGAATCCACCATACCCAGATCTTCGTGCCGACGCCGCTGGTGGTCATCACTCGCGACCGCGAGGAGGATATCAACGGGCCGGCCGACCTCGATTCGCGGCTCGTGGCGCTGATTCTCGATCACCCGGACAGCGACCGCGTGTTGGCCGATCACCCGGATATCGAACCGGTCATGGTAGACAGTCCACTCGACGCACTGCGGGCCGTGGCCACGGGGGCGGCGGACGCCCATGTCGGCGTGCTCGGCACGAGCATCTACCTGGCCGAGAAGCACGGCATCGTCAATCTCAAGGTGGCCGCCGGATACGAGATGCAGTTGGCGGGCGAGCGCTTCGCGGTCCGGGCCGATTGGCCGGCACTTGCCGGCATTATCGACAAGTCTCTCGACGCCATTGCCGAGAAGGAACACAACGCCATTCATCGCAAGTGGCTGCCGGTGACACGTTCGTTGCCGAGCAACGACGATCTGCGCCTGACGCAGGCCGAGCGAGTCTGGCTTGCAGAGCACCCGGTGGTCCGTGTCGGGACCGACGCCGGTTTCGCGCCGCTCGAGTTCCGCGATCGCGATGGGCGTTTCCAGGGCATCGCGGTTGATTTCCTTCGCGAGATCGAGGAGGCGCTCGGCGTACGCTTCGAGTTCGTGCCGCACGAGACCTGGGCCGACGTGATGCGAAGCGTCGGGCGGCGCGAGGTCGACCTGCTGATTTCGGCGAGCCCGACGCGGGAGCGCCGCGAGCACCTCTCATTCACCGAGCCGTACCTGGACCTGCCGACTTCCATATTCACCGGTCACGGGATCAGTTTCGTCAGCGACCTCGGTCAGCTCGAGGGACGCAAGGTCGCGGTGGTCGACGGGCACTTCATGGAGGAGTTGCTTCGCGACCGTTACCCGTCGATCGGCATTGCGCATTCCGCGACGACAGTGGACGCGCTTCGCACTGTCGCCCGCGGCGATGCCGACGCCTACGTCGGTGATACGCTCACCACCAGCCATCTCCTCTCGCGCGCGGGTTTGTCCAACATCCGCATCTCGGGTGAAACCATCATCCGCCAGAAGCTGTCGATGGCCGTGCGCAACGACTGGCCGCAGTTCGCCGGCATCCTGCAGAAGGCGCTGGATGCGATTCCGCCCGAGACGCGCGACGGCATCTACCGCAAGTGGACCTCGGTGGCCCAGCAGCAGCCGTTCGACTACGTACTCGCCGCCCAGGTCGGGGGCGGGGCCTTGCTCCTGTTCGCCGCGTTCGTATTCTGGAACCGGCGCCTGGCGCGTGAAGTGCGTCGTCGCGAGGCGGCCGAGCGCCGTGCCCAGGCCGCCAACGAGGCAAAGAGCGCGTTCCTCGCGGACATCTCGCACGAGATTCGCACGCCCATGAACGCCATCCTCGGCTATGCCCAGCTGCTGGCGCGCGACGAATCGCTCACCAGCGCCCAGCGCAGGAGCCTCGAGATCATCGATCGCAGCGGCGAGCACCTGATAGAGCTGATCAACGACGTGCTCGAGATGAGCCGTATCGAAGCCGGCCACGCGACGGTCCAGGTCGACGACATCGACCTGAACGACCTGCTGGAGAGCCTTGTCGCGGTATTCGGCTACCAGGCGAGCAGCAAGCAGCTCGAGCTGTCCCTCGAGATCGCTCCCGACGTGCCCTGGGCCGTGCGCACCGACGGCGGCAAACTCAGGGAGATCCTGCTCAACCTGATCAGCAATGCGATCAAGTTCACTCACCAGGGGTTCGTCAGGGTGAAGGCGCAGGTGTCCGAACCGGGGGAGACACAACTGAAGTTGCGCTTTATCGTCGAGGACAGCGGCATCGGTATCGCCGCGCAGAACGTCAACCGGATATTCGACGCGTTTCACCGGGCGCAGGACTCGGACCGGGTAATCGAGGGTACGGGCCTGGGTCTGACCATCAGCCAGCGCTATGCCGCACTTCTGGGTGGCGGCCTGACGGTGGAAAGCAAGCACGGCGCCGGCAGTCGCTTCCAGCTCGATATCAGCGTCGAACGAGGTAATCCGGAGCGCGTCGAGGCCGCGGCCCAGTCGCGCGCTCACGCCACGCTGGCATCCGGCCAGGGACCGTTCAAGGTGCTGGTGGTCGACGATCACGAGGCCAACCGCCTGTACCTGTCGAGACTTCTGGAGGCGGTCGGCATCGAGGCGCAGCGGGCGTCGGACGGGGCCGAAGCCGTTGAAGCCTTCGAGCAATGGCAGCCGGACGCGATTCTGATGGACCTTCGCATGCCGCGAGTCGACGGGTTCGAGGCGACGAAGCGCATCCGCAAGCTGCCCGGCGGCGCCAACGTGCCGATCGTCGCGGTCACCGCGAGCGTGTTCGGCGACGAGCAGCGCAGGATCGCCGAAGCGGGCATGAACGCGTTCGTGCGCAAGCCGTTTCGCGAGTCGGAGATTTTCGACCAGTTGTCGCACCTTGCGGGTGTGCGCTTCGTGTACAAGGGCAAGAGTCGCGACGCCGTCGATGCCGACGCGGATGAAGGATCCTCCGATGGGGCCCGCGAAGCCGCTACCCCGCGAGTGATGATCGTCGATGATGACGAAATCCAGCGCGAGCTCATGAGTTCCTTCGTCGAACTCGTAGGTTACAACTGCGACGTCGCAAGCGAAGGCGGCGCCGCGTTCGCCCGCTGGCAGCAGACCCGGCACGAACTGATCATTACCGATTGCAACATGCCCGGCATGAACGGCATCGATCTCGCCTACGCGATTCGAGGAGCCGAATCGGGCGACGGTCCGCGCACCGTGCTGATCGCCCTGACCGGGGACAAGGCCGGCCTGGAGGCCGCATGCGAGAAAGCCGGGATCGACGAGGTCGTGGCCAAGCCGGTCAACGTCGAGGTCATCGAGGCGCTGCTCGAACAGCACCTTGGCAGCGGGAAGCGCGCGGTACACTGACCCTCGAGGAGGGACGGCGCCTCAGGGGGTAACGGTCGGGGCGACGCCTGTTGGAAATTCCCTGTCGTTTTCTGGCGACGCGGAGGCGCTGTTCGGAAGACAATGGGCCTCCATCACGATCATCGCGGGCACGGGACATGGCAGCAGAAGCGGCAGCTGGACTACGCAGGCGACCCGGCGGCCGTGCCGCGCGCCACGAACTTCGCAGCCGCGAATTGCCCGTGGAAGCCCGGCCGGTTCGACCCGGACTGCCGGGCGGCGGCCGCTACAAGCCCCTCCCCGAGGCTGACCTGGGAAGGATTCACGGTGCCGCACTCGACGCCCTCGAGCAGGTCGGCATGGCGAACGCCATCCCTTCCTGCGTCGACATCCTGACCGGCGCCGGGGCGATTCGCGGCAGCAACGGCCGCATCGTTTTCCCCCGTGCCCTCGTCGAGGACACCATCGCCCGCGCGGCGCATGCCATCACCCTGTACGGCCGCGAACCGCTGCATCACGTGGAGGCAGGCGGCAGCCGCGTTTACTTCGGTACTGCCGGCGCCGCCGTTCACGTGGTCGACGCGGTGACCGGCGCGTACCGCGAGTCCACGGTGGCCGACCTCTACGACGCCGCCCGCCTCGTCGACGCGCTCGAGCACATCCACTTCTTCCAGCGACCGGTGGTGTGCCGCGACATCGCCGACCCCAGGGAACTCGATCTGAACACCTGTTACGCCTCGATCAGCGGGACGTCGAAACATGTCGGCACCAGTTTCGTGGCGCCGGAGCACGCCGAGGAGGCCCTGTCCATGCTGCACATGGTGGCCGGCGGCGAGGCGGCATGGCGGGCCATGCCGTTCGTGAGTTGCTCGTGCTGCTTCGTGGTGCCGCCGTTTCGCTGGGCGGAGGACGCCTGCCGGGTGCTGGAGACCGTGGTTCGCGGCGGCATGCCGATCCTGCTGCTGGCGGCCGGCCAGGCCGGCGCCACCAGCCCGGCGTCGCTCGCCGGGGCGGTGGTCCAGGAAGTCGCCGAGACCCTTGCAGCCCTGGTCTACGTCAATGCCATCTCGCCCGGGCACCCCGCCGTCTTCGGCACCTGGCCGTTCATCTCCGACCTTCGTACCGGCGCGATGAGCGGCGGCAGCGGCGAGCAGGCCGTGCTGATGGCCGCCTGTGGACAGATGGGCCGCTACTACGACCTGCCCACCGGCATCGCGGCGGGCATGGCCGACGCCAAGGTGCCGGACGCACAGTCCGGGTTCGAGAAAGCGTATACCGACGTGCTGGCCGCGCACAGCGGCGCCAATCTCGTCTACGAGGCGGCCGGCATGCAGGCCAGCCTGCTCGGCATGTGCCTCGAGTCGCTGGCGATCGACAACGACATGCTGGGCGCCATCAATCGCACCGTGCGCGGCATCGAGGTCAACGACGAGACGCTCTCTCTCGAGACAATGAAGAGCGTGTGCCTCGACGGGCCCGAGCACTACCTCGGACACGAACAGACACTGTCGTTGATGCAGCGCGACTACGTTTATCCGCAAGTCTCGGACCGGTCGAGCCCAAACCAGTGGAACGAGCAGGGCAGGCCGAGCGTGGTCGACCGGGCCCGGGTTCGGACCCGGCAGATCCTGGACAACCACTTCCCGTCCCATATCGACGAAGATCTTGACAGGAAGATACGCGACGCGTTCCCGGTGCGCCTGCCGCGCGAGCGCATGCGACCGGCGAGTTGATCAGCCGCCGCCCTCCATGCCGACGAAGCGGCGAACCGCCGGCAGGCCGCTCTCGCCGTCGAGGGTTTCGACTCCCTCGAGCCATGGATCGAGAACGGCGGGCTGTTGTCGGATCCAGGCCACCGCGGCCACCAGGGGCGCCGCCTTCAGTTCGAGTATCGCCGTCATCACCTCGTTGATCATCGGCAGCGTGAACTCGACGTTGCCGAGCAATCGAGCGATGTTGGGGCATTCTGCGAGCAGAGCGGAGCGCACGCCGGTGTAGACGTCGGCGCCGCCGAAGCGGGGGCCGAACACTTCGTCTCCACCGGCCAGGTAGGTCAGTTCGAAGCGCACGTTCATCGGGTGCGGTTCGAAGGCGAGGAAGACCATCGCGCGCCCCTCCCGGTTGGCCGCTGCAATCGATTCCACGAGCTGCGCCTCCGAGGACTCGACGAGGGTGAAGCCGGCAAGACCGAACATGTTCTCGTCGATCATGGCGCGGATCAGCAGGTTGCCGTCCGAACCCGGTTCCAGGCCGTGAATCTCGTGGGAAAGGCTCTCGCCGTGCCGGCTGATATCGTCGAAGCGAGCGATGCCGAGATCACGGCCGGCACTGTTGACCGCGAGAGTGTACTTGGTACCCGCGAGGTTGCGGCGCAGCAGTTCCACGGAGTCGTCGAGAACGTACGGCCGCAGCGTCATGCCCATGGTGGGCACGAGGACCTCGAGGAAGGCGTCGAGGTCGCCGTTCTTCATGCTGGCGAAGATCACCGCGTCGTCGAAGCGCTGCACGATCGGTTCATAGCCGAGTCCGCGCAGCAACGCCGATGCCAGGGATACCGCCGCGCCGCCATCGAGCCAGCCGACGGTGCCGATGCGCACCTCGCGGCAGTCGGCGGGGTCGTCGCCCGCCGCCGGCATGCATATCGCGAACAGGGCGGCCAGCAGCGCTCGCCGGGCCGCCGTGCGGGCTTTCACGCGCTGGCCCAGCGCGGGGTCAGCAGCGCGAGCAGGCCGGTTGCATCATCGAGCACGTGATCGGCCGCCGCGAGATCGGCCGCCGAGTGCGAACCGCTGGTGACCCCGACCACGATACCGGCTCCGGCGGCGCGGCCCATTTCGATGTCGTAGGGGCTGTCGCCCACCATGATCACCTCCGGCGGGGTCAAACCGGTGTGGCGGCAGAACGCTTCGAGCATTCCCGGTCCCGGCTTGATGCCGTGACCGCTGTCGGCGCCGCACACGAAGCTCAGCCAGGCGTCGATTCCGACCCGGGCCAACGAGTCGCGCGCGGTACGTTCGTCATCCATGGTGGCGACTCCGAGGGTGTAGCCCATGGCGTACAGCTCGGCCATCATCTCCGGGATGCCGCCGATGCACACCGGCGAGGCGACCGCGGCCTCGTGAAAGGTGTCCAGCATGATGCTCGCGAACGGCTCGCGCTCGGCGATTCCCGCCTGCGCCATCCAGGCGTCGACGATCTCGTCGTTGCTGGCGCTGGTCAGCAGCGAGCGGGGCTTCCAGGTGCCGGTTGCGGCGTTGAAGCCGCCGCTCGCCAGCAACCGGTCGGTGAGACGCGCGTCACCGGCCATGGCGCTGGCACGCTCGGCCGCCAGGCGGTAGGCCGGCAGCCAGGTGGCGTTGAAGTCGATCAGGGTGCCGTCCTTGTCGAACAGGATCCCGCGCGGCATCTCGGTGGTTCTCCGTGGGTGAACTCGGTTGGTGAAAAAGCGGCTCACGATAGCAACATTCCCGGTGGCGGGGAAGGGCGAAGCGCGATTGTGGGGTGCGCCAAAGCACACACTACGCGCACCCCGACGGGATTGTCGAAGCGGATGGTCGACCCGGTTCGTCACAGAAACGCCGGCAGAAGCAGGACTCCGTCGGCGTAGGTCGCGAGTAGGCATTCGACGAGGGGGATCAGGGACGAATCGACCATGTTGCACACGTAGGCGGGCGTGTGAACCACGGTTTGTCCAGACACGAAGGCCTCGAGGCTCCGCTCGCACATGGGGTGGAGCCGTTCCGGAACGATGCAGGCGAGCTGCTGGATCGGTTCGGCCATCGGCCAAGTATAGGCTGCAACGATCGTGTCGACAAACACGTCTGGACTGTAGCGGGAATAAAAACGGCCGGGGACTTCGGGTCCCCGGCCTGAACGCGCGTGATAAAAATCGCTTCTTCGAGGCGATTTTAGAAAACAGTCGGGCCGCTACACCTCGGCGCCCTCATGGCGCCCGCGCCGCTCTTCCTCGGAAGGTACGTGAATGACCGGCTCGACCTTCTTCAATTCCTCGATGGGAATGTGACAGGTGATCACGTGCCCTGGCGCGGCCTGCTGTTCCGGCGGTGGCTCATTATCGCAGATTTCGCCGATACGTCGAGGGCACCTCGTGCTGAACGGGCAGCCCTTGGGGGGATTCATCACGCTCGGCAGGTTGCCCTCGAGGACGATTTCGCGTTTCTGGACTTCAGGGTCGGCGATCGGTACTGCGGAGAGCAGCGCCTCGGTGTAGGGGTTGTAGGGAGGATTGAAAATCTGTTCGGTGGTGCCGCGTTCCATGATCCAGCCGAGATACATGACCACGATCGCGTCAGACAGGTAGCGCACCACCGACAGGTCGTGGCTGATGAACAACAGCGTGGTACGGTTCTTGCGCTGAATGTCCGTGAGCAGCTCGGTGACCGCGGCGGCCACCGAGACGTCCAGAGCCGACACCGGTTCGTCGGCGATGACCATGGCGGGATTGCCGGCGAAGGCGCGCGCGATGCCGACGCGCTGTTTCTGTCCGCCCGAGAGCTGCCGCGGGCGCCGGTAGTAGAAGTCGCGCGGCAGCTTGACGATGTCGAGCAGCTCGAAGACCCGTTCGCGCACCTTGTCGTCGTCGGTGATGCCGCCGAAGCGCTTGATCACGCGGCCGATCTGGCTGCCCACGGAGTGGCTCGGATTCAGAGTGTCGAACGGGTTCTGGAACACCATCTGCAGCGCGGAGATCTGATCGGGGGAGCGGTCGCGCACGCCGAGATCGGACAGGTCGACGTTGTTGACGCGAATGGCGCCGTCGGTCCCGTTCTCCAACCCCATCAGCACCTTGGCGAACGTCGACTTGCCGCATCCGGACTCGCCCACGATGGCGACGGTCTCGCCGCGACGGGCGGAGAAGTTCAGCGACTCGTTGGCCTTGACGTAGCGGGTGCTGCGCCCCGTCAGCAGCGCCTTGAGTGAGCGGTCGTGGATCTCGTAATACTTCTTCATCCGATCCACTTCCAGCACTGTCTCGCCCGGCTCGATCGGTGGCTTTGCTTCACCGCCGGGCGCTTCCGCCTTGTGATCGATCTCCTGCCAGCGCAGGCAGCGCACGCGATGATCGTCGGCGCTGCCGGTGACGTGTTCCATGGTGACCTTGACGGTGTCGCAGCGCCCCGCTACCGCGTGGTTGCAGCGTGGATGGAAATAGCAGCCGTTCGGGCGTTCGTGGGGCAGGGGCAGCTGGCCCTTGATGGGTCGAAGCGGCGCCGCGTTCTTGTCGGCAGTGGGCAGCGGTATGCATCCGAACAGGCCGTGGGTGTAGGGATGCCGCGGCCAGGTGAACAGGGAGTCGATGGTCCCTTCCTCGACCACCTCGCCGGAGTACATCACGAACACGCGATCGCAGGTCTCGAGAATCAGCCCGAGATTGTGCGAGATGTAGATCTGCGCGGTGTTGAACTTC
>CBFGVH010000080.1:0-14045 GCA_965652415.1 uncultured Gammaproteobacteria bacterium
CCCGCCGAACCGTGGGCCTCGATGCCCAATACCGGCACCTGGTAGGCCGCCCGATCGCGCAACGCGGCCCGGAGACAACTGGCGATGCGAATGAAGCCGACGCTGGCGGCGGCGCTGTGGGTGATGGCGCTGGTGCAGGCATGGGCGGCGCCGGCGGCGCGCGCGGCCGACCCGTACATTCCCGAACCCCTGGCGCCTTGGGTGCAGTGGGTGGTCGAGGGCAGTCCCGAGGCGGCGTGCACGCGCCGCCACGACGGCGCCGGCGCGGCCGGCTGCGCCTGGCCTGGACGGCTCGAGCTGATGCTCGATGCCGGCGGCGGCACGTTCGCCCAGAAGTGGAGCGTCGAAGCGCCTTCGTGGGTGTCGCTGCCGGGTTCGCCCGAGCACTGGCCGGTGGAAGTCCGGGTCGATGAGGAGCCCGCGCTGGTAAGCGATCGCGACAGCGCGCCGTCGCTGCACCTTGCGCCCGGCGAGTACGAAGTAACCGGGAACTTTCGCTGGAGTTCGCTGCCTGCTCACCTGGCGGTCCCGCCCTCGATCGCGATCGTGCACCTGGCCGTGAACGGTGCGGAGGCGGTCAACCCGGTGCGCGGCGACGACGGCGCCGTCGCCCTCGCCGGGGATGCCGCCGCGCCCGGCGAGACAGACCGGGTGGAAGTCGCCGTGTTCCGACGGCTGATCGACGAGCGTCCCTTCCAGGTTCATACGCGCCTGTCCGTCGACGTGTCCGGAGCTGCCCGCGAGATCGTGTTGCCGCGACCGTTCCTGCCGGATTCACGTCCGCTCAGGCTCGAGGGGCCCCTGCCGATCCGGCTGCTGGCCGATGGCCGGGTGCGCATACAGGTGCGGCCGGGCCGCTGGGAATTCGATCTCTTCAGCCGCCTGCCCGGTGCGGTGGAGTCGGTGAGCAGGAGGGAGGCGATGGCGCCCCTGCCTGCCGAGGAGGTCTGGTCGTTCGATGCCCGCCGAGAGCTGCGCGACGTGCGTCTCGGCGGATTGGCGCCGGTCGATCCCCGCCAGACCCGGATGCCCCCCGAGTGGCGCGATCTGCCCGCCTTCCTGGCGGCTTCCGGCGCCAGCCTGCGGCTGGCCGAGGAGACGATGGAAGCCGCCGCCGCCCCCGCTGATCAGCTCACGCTGACGCGCGAACTGTGGCTGGACTTCGACGGATCGGGCTTTACCGCCCAGGACAGGCTAAGCGGCATTGCCCACGGCGACCGGCGCCTGGAATCCGATGCTCCTGTCGCCCTCGGCCGGGTGACGGTCAACGGCGAACCGCGATTCATCACTCGGCTCAGGGAGGGCGGGCCACACGGCGTCGAGGTCCGCGCGGGCCCGCTCGACGTGGTCGCGGACATGCGCATCACCCCCGGTGAGCGACTGCCGGTGGCTGGCTGGAACCGCGACCTGGCGGGCGTCGATACCACGCTTCACCTGCCTCCGGGCTGGCGGCTGGCCGCCGCGCCGGGTGCCGAGCGGGTGCATGGGGCGTGGCTCGACCAGTGGTCGATGCTGGACATGTTCATGGTGCTGGTGCTGTCCATCGGCGCGTTTCGCGCCTTCGGGCCGGCTGCCGGTGTCCTCGCGCTCGGCGCCCTGGCGCTGAGCTGGCAGAGCCCGGGCGCGCCGCAGTACGTCTGGGTGCCGCTGCTATTGACCTGTGTCCTCATCAACCTGGTCAGGCCCGGGCGTCTGAGGACGCTGCTGGCCGCGCTGCGCGCGGTCGCGGTCGTTGCCGTGGTTGTCGTTGCCGCACCCTACCTGGTTCATACCGCGCGCATGGTGGTGTTCCCGCAGCTGGAGCACGGCGAGGATTTCATCCACCTGCCCGGGGTCCGCGACCTGGCATCGACGAAGGCGCGTGCTCCGGGGCGGATTGCCGAGTCGGCGGCGCCGCAGCCGATGGTCCTGCAGCGCATGGATACCGCCGACGCGGCGGTGGGGATGGCGGTTCCCGATGCGCCGGTGCGGCGAATCGACACGGCCCTGATACAGACCGGTCCGGGCGTTCCCGAGTGGCGCTTCAACCGCTACCAGCTCGGCTGGGGCGGCCCGGTGACGACGGGTGACGAGTACCGGCTGGTGCTGCTGCCGCCGCTCGTGAACCGGGTGCTCGACCTGGCCAGGTTTCTGCTCGTCGCGCTGCTGATCGCCGTGTTGATTCGCAACCGTCCGACCTCCGGACGAGGACAGGCGGATGCCGCTGGCGCCTCGGCGCCTACGGCAGTCGCGGTCCTGGCGAGCGTCCTGGCGGCGACACTGCTGCCGGCTTCCCCGGCTGCTGGCGAGGCGCATGCCGCCGAGTTTCCGCCGCCCGCATTGCTTGACGAGCTGGCCGATCGCGTGCTGGCGGAACCTGAATGCTCGCCCGACTGTGTCAGCCTGCAGTCGGTGCTGGTCACGGCGGACGAGCGCGAGATCCGGGTGTTCTTCGAGCTGACGGCGCTGGCCGACGTGGCAGTGCCGCTGCTCGAGCGCGCGCCCACCTGGTCGGCGAGCACCGTGGAAGTCGACGGGCAGGGCGCCAGCGCCCTCGGCACTGGCGAGGGCATGCTGGTTTCGCTCGACGCCGGCCATCGCCTGGTGGAATTGAGCGGGCCGGTCGGCGCGGTGGACGAAGTGCTGCTGACGTTCCCGCTTCGTCCCCATCGACTGGCGGTGCAGTCCACCGAGTGGCGGGCCTCGGGAATGGAGCGTGCGGGCGGCACGGACCGCCAGTTGCGCCTGTCCCGCCGGCTCGAGACGTCCGCCGGCCCGGTCGTGGACGAGGGACCGGCGGCGCAGGTCGAGCCGTTCTTCGAAGTCACTCGCACGCTGGTTCTCGGCGCCGATATCCGCGTCGTCACCGAAGTGGCCAGGCTGTCCGAGCCGCGGCCCCCGGTGACCGTCGAGGTGCCGCTCGTCGCCGGCGAGTCGCCGCTCACCGATATGCCGGTGACGGACGGCGTGGCTCGCATCGCCATGGACGCCGGGCAGACCTGGTATTCCTGGGAGTCGGTCCTTCAGACCGACGGCACGGTGGAACTCGTCGCCCCCGACGACCACAACCGCGTGGAACGCTGGCAAATCGACGCCGATCCACGCTGGCACGTGGTGGCCGAAGGGCTGGATCCGGTCCTGGCCGGCGGCGAGGCGGGTCCGGTCAGGACCTGGCGGCCGTTGCCGGGCCAGGCGCTGCTGGTCACGATGCTTCGGCCCGAAGGTGTGCCGGGTAATACGTTGACCCTCGACCAGAGCCGCCTGCGGCTGGTGCCGGGGCCTCGCAGTACCCGCGGCGAGTTGTCGGTCAGCGTGCGCAGCAGCCAGGGCGGCATCCACACCGTGACCCTGCCGGAGGGTGTGCAGGTGCGGGACGTGAGGATCGACGGCGCGGCGCAGCCGGTGGATCCCGGCCGGCGCGAGATCGTCGTCCCCCTGGCGCCGGGCACCCGCCAGGTCGCCATCGAGTGGCTGGCCGACGGCGGCATGGAGGGCGTCTATCGCACGCCCGCGGTGGACCTCGGTGCCGAGAGCGTCAACGCCAGCGTCGCACTGGTTCCCGACGCCGGCCGCTGGCTGCTCTGGGTACAGGGACCGGCGCTCGGGCCGGCCATCCTGTACTGGGGCGTGCTGCTGTTCGTCCTGGCGGCGGCACTGGCGTTGTCGCGGATCGCATGGCTGCCGGTGAAGTGGTGGCAGTGGCTGCTGCTGGGCGCGGGGCTGGGCACCGGCAACCTCTGGACCCTGCTCCCGGTGGTGGCCTGGTTCCTGCTCGTCGGCGCGCGCGCGAGGCTGCCGGCCGACGGATCCAAGGCCGCATTCAATCTTGCGCAGATCGCCATCGTGCTCGCGACGCCGGTATTGTTGTGGGCCCTGTTCGAGGGCGTGAGGACCGGGCTGCTGGGCCACCCGGACATGCAGGTGGCGGGGAACGGATCGACCACGGGCCTGCTCTCCTGGTATGCCGACCGCAGCGGGACGATCGCCCCGCAGGCGACGGTGATCTCGGTCCCGCTCCTCGCCTACCGGTTGTTGATGCTGGCCTGGGCACTGTGGCTCGCGTTCAGCGTCATTGGCTGGCTACGCTGGGGCTGGCGTGGATTCACCACCGGCGGTGCCTGGCGACGCATCGCGTGGAAGCGAAGGAAGGCGCAGGCCGCAGCGGGCTGAGAGCGAACGACGAGGGCGCCGCGGCCGCGTGGTCGGCGACGCCCGTCGGACGGCAGCCAAGGCGATTGCGCGTGCGTCGATGCGTTGCATCCTGCGGCGCGCAAGTTGACCGGCGTCGATGATCGGCGCACACTATCCGGCTGTCATAAAACTGTAACATTCCACCCGTTACGTCCTTACGTTCGTTCCGTTTCCCGAGCGCGTACACAAGGAAAACGGCCGGTCGCGCGCACGCCGACCGGCTGAAACGACGAGCGGTCGGGCGATGAGACAGAATGTCCGCGACGCTTCTCCTCGTTCACATCATCGGCACGGTGGCGCTGCTCCTGTGGGGCATGCGCATGGTGCGCACGGGCGTGGAGCGTGCGCTCGGCGCCCGCCTGACGGTGCTGCTCCAGCGCTGGCTGCGGCATCGCATGGTGGCGTTCGGTTCCGGCGCCGCCCTTGCCGTGGCGCTGCAGAGCAGCACCGCCGCGGCGCTGCTGGTGATCGGCTTCGTGGTGCAGGGGGCGGTCGCCACCAGCGCGGCGCTGGCGCTGGTGCTCGGCGCCGATATCGGTACCACCATTGTCGCGGCGATACTGAGCTACGACCTGTCGTGGCTCGCGCCGCTTCTGATCGGCGTCGGCTTCATCGTCCACAGCGCGACGCAGGACGGGACCGTCAAGCAGTACGCGCGCGTGTGCATGGGCCTCGGCGTCGTGCTGCTGGCGCTGCAGCTGCTGCGCGGCTACACCTCGAATCTCACCGAGTCGCACGTGCTGCCGATCGTGCTGCGCGCGCTGTCCGACGAGCCTGTCATCGCCGTCACCGTGTTCGCGCTTCTGACCTGGCTGCTGCATTCCAGCCTGGCGGCAGTGCTGTTCACCGTGTCGCTCGCCTCCGCCGGGGTGATCGACGAGCGCATGGCGCTGATCCTGGTGCTCGGCGCCAATCTCGGGGCGGGGCTGCCGGCGTGGAGTGCCACCGCCGGGCAGGGCGCGCCGGCGCGGCGCGTGCCGATCGGCAACCTGCTGTTTCGCGGAGCCGGGGTCGTCGCGCTGCTGCCGTTCGTGAGCATGATCGTCGAGGCCGCGGCGCCGCTCGGATTGTCCACGGCGACGTTCACGATCGGCGCCCACGTGGCGTTCAACGTGCTGGTCGCGCTGGTGTTCCTGCCCTTCCTCGGACTCATCGCCCGGGTGCTTGATGCGCGCCTGCCCGTCGATCCGCGCGAGCGCGTCGAGGCCGGCGGCTCGCGGTTGCTGGAGCAGGACTATGGCGACGACCTCGACACCGCGCTGTCGGTTGCGGCACGCGAGACGCTGCGCCTGTGTGATCTCGTCGAGGACATGTACCGCGATCTCATCACCGCTCTTTGCGAGAATGATCGCGCGCTCGCGAAGGACATCGCCGCGCGCGACGATCGCGTCGACCGGCTGCACCAGGAGATCAAGCTGTTCGTGACCCGCGCCACCCGGGGTGCGATGACCGATGAGCAGAGCCGCCGGGCGACGCAGATCCTCACCTTCGTGACCGATCTCGAGAACATCGCCGACATCGTCGAATCCAGCGCCGGGCAGGCCCGGCGCAAGGCGGTGCGCGGCCTGAAGTTCTCCGAGGCCGGCATGAAGGACCTGCGCCGCCTGCACGAAACCGTGCTGCACGCCATGCACACCGCCTTCGACGTGTTCATGTCCGCCGACGCCGAGGCGGCGGCGCGGCTCATCGAGGAGAAGCGCGCGGTCGGACGCATGGAGCGCGCCTTCGAGCGGGCGCACCTTCACCGCCTGCGCGACGGCCTGCCCGAGAGCATCGAAACCAGCTCCTTTCACCAGGACGTGCTGCGCGACCTCAAGCGGGTGCACTCCCACGTGGTGGCGGTGGCCTATGCCATCGTCTCGCCGACGGGCGGCCGCGACGGCGAGGAGACGTCAGGTCATGCCGCGGGCGCCAGCTGAACCGCGGCTTCCTTGAACGCACGGGAACAGACCATGGGACCTGCCGGGGAGTCGACCGCGAACATGCTGCCGGTGGAGGCGCTCGGCGACCTCGACCTGTCGAACTTGCGGGGCGTGATGACCGACATCGACGACACGTTGACCACGCGGGGCGAGTTGACCGCGCAGGCCTACGCCGCCCTGGAGCGGTTGCGCGACGCCGGCATCCGCGTCATCCCCGTCACCGGCCGGCCGGCCGGCTGGTGCGACCACATCGCCCGAATGTGGCCCGTCGCGGCCGTGGTGGGCGAGAACGGCGCATTCTGGTTCCGTCACGACGCCGCCCGGGGACGACTGGAGCGCACCTACATTTTCGACGACGAGCGCCGGCGCCGCGACCGCCGGCGACTGGATGAAATCCGCGAGGAAGTGCTCGCCGCGGTTCCGGGGGCGGGCATCGCCTCGGACCAGGACTACCGGGTTTCCGATCTCGCCATCGACTTCTGCGAGGACGTTCCCGCACTCGGTACCGAGGCGGTCGATCGCATCGTGGCCATCGCCCGCTCACACGGCGCCACTGCGAAGATCAGTTCGATCCACGTGAACATCTGGTTCGGCGAGTTCGACAAGCTCGCCACCGCGCGCCGCATGTGCCGCGAGTTGTACGGCGAGGACGACGACGACCTCAGGTCGAGTTACGTCTTCGTCGGAGATTCGCCCAACGATGCACCCATGTTCTCGTTCTTTCCGATGAGTGTCGGCGTCGCCAACGTGCTCGATTTCGCCGGCCGTCTCGAGGCGCAGCCGCGCTACGTCAGCCGCCGTGCCTGCGGCGCCGGTTTCGCCGAGCTCGCCGACCTTGTCGTGGCCCGGCGAAAGGGCGAGCGGCGATGAACGATTTCGTCATCGATTGCTCCCGTTACCGGGTCGAGCCCGGCAGCGACGTCGCGCTGGCCGACTGGTCCACGGACGACACCCAGGGTCTCGAGCGCGAGGCCGCCAAGACGCTCACCCGGCGCAACATCAAGGCCGTCGACCGCCTGCAGCGCCGGTTGTACGCCGAATCGCGCCAGTCGCTGCTGATCGTACTGCAGGCGATGGATACCGCGGGCAAGGACAGCACCATCCGCAAGGTGGCCGGTGATCTCAACCCCCAGGGCTGCCAGGTGACGGGCTTCAAGGCGCCGACCCCCAGGGAGCTGGCCCACGACTTCCTCTGGCGCGTGCACCAGCATGCGCCGTCGCGCGGCATGATGGCCATCTTCAACCGCTCCCACTACGAGGACGTGCTGGTGGTCCGGGTCAAGGGCCTGGCGCCGCCGGACGTCGTGGAGCGGCGCTACGAGCGCATCAACGAGTTTGAACGCCTGCTCGCCGACAGCGGCACGCGCATCGTCAAGCTCATGCTGCACGTGTCGAAGGAGTACCAGCTCTCGCGGCTCAGGAACCGCCTGACCGACCCGGAGAAGCACTGGAAGTTCAACCCGGCCGATCTCGCCGAGCGCAAGCGCTGGGACGACTACATGACCGCCTACGAGATCGCGCTGTCGCGCTGTTCCACCGACCATGCGCCATGGTACGTGGTGCCCGCCGAGAAGCGCTGGTTCCGCGACGCGATGATCAGCCAGCTGCTGCGCGAGGTGCTGGTCGAGATGGACCCGAAGTTCCCGCCGCCGGCCTACGACCCGAAGGATTACCCGCCCGAGTCGATCCGGTAGCCGGTCGGCGAGGTCCGCAGACGCCCCTCAGTGCGCGGTCGCCGGCCGAGGCGCGCCGCCTGCCGGAGCCTTGCGGCGACGGTCGGCGAAGCGATAACGGG
The DNA here is from genome assembly GCA_965652415.1 of uncultured Gammaproteobacteria bacterium. Taxonomy (GTDB): domain Bacteria; phylum Pseudomonadota; class Gammaproteobacteria; order Arenicellales; family CAJQKF01; genus BQJD01. The sequence goes on from CBFGVH010000080.1 coordinate 7,888, forward strand.
ACATGCCGAGACCGTCGCGCTCGATGTCGGGCCGTCGGCCGCTGACGAGATCGGCGACGAGGCGGCTCGAGCCGCACGACATGGTCCAGCCAAGGGTGCCGTGGCCGGTGTTCAGGTACAGGTTGGAGTAGGGCGTGGCCCCGACCACCGGCACGCTGTCGGGCGTCATCGGCCGCAGGCCGGTCCAGAAACCGTCGTCGCGCATGTCCACGGCGTCGCCGAACAGGTCGGCCGCCACGTGGCGCACGGTGCGCCGCCCGGACTCGCGCAGCGACAGGTCGAAGCCGGCCAGTTCCGCCATGCCGGCCACCCGCACCCGGTCGGCGAGCCGGGTGATGGCCACCTTGTAGGTCTCGTCCATGAGCGTGGACACCGGCGCCAGTTCCGGGCGAACCACGGGCAGGGTGATCGAGTAGCCCTTCACCGGGTACACCGGGATGTCGATGCCCACGGGCTTGAGCAATGCGGTCGAGTAGCTGCCGAGCGCCATCACGTAGCCGTCGGCCTGGACGCGGCCGCGGTCGGTGACCACGCCGGTGATTCGGTTGCCCGCGGTTTCCAGGCGCTCGACGGTCACGCCGTGGCGGAACTCGACACCGGCCTTCGCCGCGAGTTCCGCCAGCTCGGTGGTGAAACGGAAGCAGTCGCCGGTCTCGTCGAGCGGCAGGCGCAGCCCGCCCACGATCCTGTCCCGCGAGCCGGCCAGGCCCGGTTCCACGGCGACGCAGCCGTCGGCATCGAGCACCTCGTAAGGCACGCCGAAGCGGTCCAGCACCTCGGTATCCTTGCGACAGCCGGCCAGCTGCTTGTCGGTGCGGAAGATCTGCAGCGTCCCGCCGCGGCCGTCGTCGTAGGAGATGCCGGTCTCCTCGCGCAGCTCGGCGAAGGCCCGCCGGCTGTACTCGGCGATGCGCAGCATGCGCTCCTTGTTGACGGCGTAGCGCTCGGCGCTGCAGTTGGCCAGCATCATGACCAGGAACCGGAGCTGGTCGCGGTCGAGGCGCGGCCTGATGACCAGCGGCGAGTGATCGCTCACCATCCACTTGAGGGCCTTCAGCGGGATGCCGGGCGCCGCCCACGGCGTAGCGTAGCCGGGAGAGATCTGGCCGGCGTTGGCGAAGCTGGTCTCCAGGCCCGCCGCATCCTGGCGGTCGATGACGGTCACGTCGTGGCCGTGCCGGGCGAGGTACCACGCGGTGGTGGTGCCGATGATGCCGCTGCCCAGAATCGCGATGCGCATGCTGACCTCCGGAGTCGCTGAAACGGGGCCGATTCGACCGGCCCGGAAAGGGCGCAATCTATCAATTTGACCGTGGAATTTGTTGCCAAATTCCGGAATAATCCGGGAAAAAATTCGGATAACGGATTCAATGCAGAGTATTTTGCTGGAACGATGACGCGCCAGCTCGACAACATCGATCGCCGCATCCTGCGAGCGTTGCAGGACGACGGACGCATCTCCTACGTCGACCTCGCGGCGAAGGTGGGACTCAGTACCTCGCCGTGCCTGGAGCGGGTCCGGCGGCTGCAGCGCGACGGCTACATACTGGGCTACACCGCAAGGCTCGACCCGGAGAAGCTCGGCGCCTCCCTCCTCGTGTTCGTCGAGATCAGCCTCAACTACACCTCGGGCCGGATCTTCGAAGAGTTCCGCGACGCCGTGCGGCGCTGGCCTCAGGTGCTCGAGTGCCACCTCGTGGCCGGCGAGTACGACTACCTGCTGAAGGTGCGGATCAGCGACATGGGCGCCTACAGGCAACTGCTCGGCGACATTCTCAAGCAGCTGCCCGGGGTGAGCGATTCGCGCACGCTGGTGGCAATGGAAACCGTGGTAGAGTCCTCGCGCATCCCGGTGCCGGGAACCGGTGCTTGACAGCGCCCGGTTACGGCGATTAACTTTCTCCCGTCGCCAACGACAACCATGAAATGACTTCCATCGCTTCCATCCTGCTGAACGTCGTACGGCCCGTCGTACTGGTCGTCGTCGTAGTGCGCTCATTCGCACCGTAGGGAAGGAAGCAAAGGTATCCATGCAAACCCCCGCCCGGTGCGAACCGGCGGGGGTTTCGCGTTTCATGGACCCGGCCGGTTGCCCCGGGCGATCAGACCGAAAGGATCGACCCGATGACCATGATGACCGGCGCCGAACTCGCCATCGCCCTGCTCGAGCGCCAGGGTATCACCCACGTCGCCGGCATTCCCGGCGGCGCCAACCTGCCGCTCTACGACGCGCTCGGCGAGAGCCGGATCGTTCACGTGCTGGCCCGCTCGGAGCAGGGCGCCGGCTTCATCGCCCAGGGCATGGCCCGCGTCAGCGGCAGTCCCGGTGTGTGCCTGGTGACCTCCGGCCCCGGCGTGACCAACGTGCTGACGGCGCTTGCCGACGCACGGCTCGATTCGATTCCCGTGGTCTGCATCAGCGGCCAGGTACCGCTGGCGCTGATCGGTACCGACGCCTTCCAGGAGGTGGACGCCTGCGGCGTCAGCCTGCCGCTGACCAAGCACCGGGTGATGGTGCGCGCTGCCGACGAGTTGCTCGAGGCGATTCCCGAGGCGTTCCGAATCGCCGCCTCCGGCCGACCCGGGCCGGTGCTCGTCGACATCCCGAAGGACGTGCAACAGGCGCGGATCGACATTCGTGACTGGCCGGAACCGGGTCGCGCCACGCCGCCCAAGGCGGCCGAGCCGGCGGCCATCGAGGCCTCAGCCAGGGAAATCGCCGCGTCGCGCAGGCCGATTCTCTACCTCGGCGGCGGCGTGGTGCACGCGGGCGGCGCGGCCCTCGCACGCCGGCTGGCGGAGCGCGCCGACCTGCCCACTGTCATGACGCTCATGGCGCTCGGCTGCCTGCCGCACGACCATCCCCTGTCGCTCGGCATGCTCGGCATGCACGGTGCCGCCGCCACCAACCACGCCCTGCAGCGGAGCGACCTGCTCGTCGCCGTCGGCGCGCGCTTCGACGACCGCGCCACGGGCAACCTGGAGAAATTCTGCCCGCACGCCCGGGTGGTTCACCTCGACATCGACCCCGCCGAGATCAACAAGCTGCGCCGGGCCGACTGCGCACTCGTGGGCGACGTGACGCCGACCCTGGAGGCTTTGCTTCGCGTTGTTCAGCCCGCCGACCGGGTCGACTGGCATGACGAGATCGCCGCCATCCGCCGCGCCCATCCCGAGCCGCCGCCGCCGGGCCTTGCCGATCCGCGGGCGTTGATTCGATTCGTCGGCGACGTGCTTGGCCCCGACGCGGTGGTGACCACGGACGTCGGTCAGCACCAGATGTGGGCCGCCCAGGCCTACCCGTTCGCACGCACGCGCCAGTGGCTGACATCGGGCGGGCTCGGCACCATGGGATTCGGCCTGCCGGCGGCCATCGGCGCCGCCCTCGCGGAACCCGGCCGACCCGTGGTTTGCATCACGGGAGACGGCAGCATCCTGATGAACCTGCAGGAACTCGCGGTTGCCGCCGAGCTCGACCTCGACATCAAGCTGCTCATGCTCGACAACGGTGCGCTCGGCCTGGTGCGCCAGCAGCAGGACCTGTTCTACGGCGGCCGCCGGGTCGCCTCGCAGCTGGCGCCGGGAACGGACTTCTGTGCCATCGCACGCGGCTTCGGATTGCGCACGCTTGACCTCGCCGACGACGTCGAGGCGGCGCGGCTGACCGCCGCCCTGTCCCGTCGCGGTCTCGTCTTCGTGCGCGCGCCGGTCGACGGCGACGCACGCGTCTACCCCATGGTGCCGCCCGGCCTCGCCAACGACGAGATGCTGGTCGAGGCGCTGGCGTGATCGTTGGTGCCGGTCGCGTTCACAACGGCACCCGCGCGTTGGCGGAGAGGTGACGTAGGCGGTTCAGCCGCCACGGCGCCTCGGGACGGCGGCCTGTACCGCGAGGGCGCCGAGCAGTGCGTGGGTGACGGTATCCAGCCGCGCGGTTTCGCCGCTCAGTGACGAGGACTGCCCGGCAGCCAGGGACCGACGCGGCGGGCGGCACTGTCAGCCACCTGCAACATCCTCTCAAGGCGCCGGCGGGTGCGCGACTGGCCCGGTGAGTCGTCGCCCAGCCAGCACGCGAACGTGGCGAGATAGATGGCCGTCAGCGACGCTTCCTCGACTTCCCGACGCAGTCCCGCCGCGGGCAGTGCCGCGGCTTCGCGGATCAACTGTACAGTCCTGCTGATGCGGGTCAGGCCCTTGAGCTGCAAGTGGATATGTTCGGGATGCAGCTTGTAGCCGAGCATCGCGGCAGTGAGGCGTCGGTGGGGCGCGAGAGCGTCGAGCCAGGCCGAGATTACCCGAAGCAGCCGCGTGCGCGGATCCGGGGCGGTGAACACCGGGTCTGCGCAGGCGGCGAGCATGGCCCGGTCGGCTCGATCGAACCAGGCTTCGGCAATGTCGTCCTTCTGGGCGAAACAGCGATGAACATCGGCCAGCGTGATGTCGAGCGCGCGGGAAATTTCGTGAAGATTCACCGCGTCCCAGCCGCGTGCTTCGCCCAACTCGATCGCGGTCTCGAGAATTCTGTCGGGCAGGTCGTCGTCAGCTGACATTGCGGGCGTCGAACGGGTTGACCTCTCGCCCAGTATACAAGGTCGCCGGTCGGGCTAGAGCCGCGGTCGCGCGACGGTGGCAAAGGGGCCTCGTGCCCCGGAGGGCCAGGTGGCACGGAAATATGTCATGATCACGCCCGGCTGTGAAAACGGGCAGCATCCGACGACAACAACGGTTGCTCGAGCGGGCGACCAGGAGGAGACGACATGCACGACAGAACGACGAACCTCACCGAATTCTCAGGTTTTCGCTGGCCCGCATGGGTTGCGGGCGTTCTGATCGCGGCTGCCGGCGCCGCGCACGGCCAGGACGCCGGCCAGATGGACGTGGTGTCGGCTTCGAAGCCGCTGGTGCCGGCGGCGCCGTGGCCCGCCGGCGACGAACTCGGGATGGCCAATACCCTGGGTCCCGGTACGTGGATGCGCTGCGCGTGGCACATGAGCGCCGAAGGTGCCCGCGTCTACGAATTGTCCCACCAGCGCTCCAACACCATGCCGCTGTCGCCGTTCGGCGTACCGCTGGCATACACCTTCAATCCCACCGTGTCGATCCCGGGAACGCGCCACGCCTTCAACGGCGAGCAAGTGACCGGCGGTGAGCCCGGTGCCCAAGGGACACAGATGGATGCCCTGGGGCACTTTGCCTATTACGACGAGGCCTGGAACGGGGAAGGCGATGCCCCGGTGGACAGCGCGAAGTACTACGGCGGACTCACCCAGTCCGAGGTGAAGCCGTCGCCGGATTCGCCGTTGCTGAAGCTCGGCATCGAGAAAGTGCCGCCCATCATCACATCGGCGGTGCTGCTTGACGCCCGTGCCCATCTCGGAGGCGGCGAGCCGCTGGCGCCGGGAACCCTCGTCACCGCCGCCGACATCGACGCCATGATCGAACGCCAGGGGCTCGACTGGCGCGGCATCCTGCCTGGAGACGTGGTGTACATCTACACCGGCTGGAGCGACAACTGGCAGGACCCCGACGAGGCGAAACGCTACTACAACATGGGCCCGGGCCTGGCCGAGGACGCGGCGCAGTATCTTGCCGAGCGCAACGTGGTGCTGGTCGCCCTGGACAACCCGTTCACCGATGCGGTAGCCGAGGGGCAATTGACCGGCGAGGCGGCGCCGCCCCAGGGCATGGACCGGGGCCTGCCGTTCGTCATCCATCACTACAACCTGACCCAGGCGGGGATCCACAACATCCAGAACGCGCGCCTGGCCGAGCTGGCTGCCGACGAGGTGTGGACGTCCTGCACCATCATCCTGCCGCTGCGCTCGCGCGGGCATTCCGGCTCGCCGGTACGCCCGATAGCCATCGGCGCGCCGGGCTGAGCCGGCGTCGCGGCGCGGGGTCGACCTTGGGGATGACGGACATTCGATCGCGGGTGCGACCCTGATCGCATTTCCCGTCAGCATGTCGACCCCGGCGTCGTTCGCCGGGCCGATGCCGGACGCGGTCGACGTGGTCGTCATCGGCGGCGGCATCGTCGGCGTGATGACGGCGTGGCACCTCGTCGCCCGCGGGCTGAGGGTGCTCGTGGCGGAGAAGGGCCGCATCGCCGGCGAGCAGTCGTCGCGCAACTGGGGCTGGATCCGCCAGCAGGGCCGCGA